>CALJTX010000020.1 GCA_937975705.1 uncultured Flavobacteriia bacterium
CATTTGCTCTCCAATGGTGCAAAATACAAACTTGTCATCTCGACATCTGAACTATAAGCAGGCACAAAAAGACTGATCAAAATGCCGTATGAAGGCATAAAGAGGGGTAAAAATACCCAGGAAAATAAATGAGATAGAAATTTCATAGTTCTTTGCGCATTCTGGCTACAGGGATTTGAAGTTGTTCACGGTATTTAGCTACCGTACGTCTGGCGATATTGTACCCTTTATCTTTGAGTAAATCCATTAATTTTTCATCGGTGAGCGGGCTGTGTTTGTCTTCAGCAGCAATTGCATCCGAAAGTATTTTTTTGACTTCTCGGGTAGAAACCTCTTCTCCACTGTCCGTTGATAAAGACTCTGAGAAGAAATATTTCAAGGAAAAAATACCGTAGTTCGTTTGAACATATTTAGAATTCGCTACCCTTGAAACGGTAGAAATATCCAGCTCAACCATATCGGCAATATCTTTCAAAATCATGGGCTTGAGTTTGGTTTCATCACCGCTCAAAAAATAAGCCTCTTGATACTCGAGTATGGCCCCCATGGTGAGTAGCAGGGTTTGTTGTCTTTGTCTGATCGCATCAATAAACCATTTGGCGCCATCTAGTTTTTGCTTCACAAATTGAAAAGCTTCTTTATCAGCTTTTGAGCTCTTAGCCCCCTCCGCATAACTGCGCAGCATATTTTCATAATCGCGATTGACTTTGAGATCCGGGGCATTTCTGCTGTTCAAGCTCAGTTCGATGCGGCCTTCGTGCTCAAAAAGCGTGAAGTCTGGAATAATTTGCTGGTGATTTTTCGCTGCCTCGCGCATAGAACCGCCTGGTTTAGGGTTACAGCGTAAAATTTCGTCAATAGCCTCTTTGAGGTCTTGGTCTTCAATTTCTAATTTTTTAGCAATGCGCTCGTAGTGCTTCTTGGTAAATTCTTCAAAGAAATTCTCTACAATTTTTAGCGCCGTGTAACGAACGATATCACCATCTTGCTTTCTGCGCAACTGCAAAAGCAGGCATTCTTTCAGATTTCTAGCGCCTACTCCCGCGGGTTCCAATTCTTGTACGAGGGCGAGGACGGCAGCCACTTCTTGCTCGGTAGCATCAATATTCATCGAGAAGGCCAAGTCATCGACAATGGCTTCTATTGACCGATTGAGGTAGCCAGATTCGTCTAGGTTGCCAATGATGATGTCGGCAATGACAAATTGCTTTTCATCGAGGTAAAGCAAATGCAGTTGTTCGGTCAGTCTTTCCTGAAATGATTGTTCTCCCGACAAGGGAATTACGCGTTCTTCGTCGTCTTTAGACTGATTGTTGGCCTGGGTTTTGTAATCGGCGATGTCGTCGTCTAGGTAATCTGAGATGTCAAAATCGTTGTCGTCGTCGGAGTCATCGGCATCGTAGTCGTCTTGGTTGTCAAAGTCATCTTCTTCTATATCCTGCCCCTCTTCGAGCGCTGGATTTTCTTCTAACTCTTGTTTGATGCGCTGGTCTAGCTCCATGGTTGGGACCTGCAACAATTTCATGAGCTGAATTTGTTGAGGAGAGAGCCGCTGCTCGAGTTTTTGAATAAGTTGTTGACGCAAAGCCATTATTGAATCGTCTGCTTGATAACCTGATATATTTCTTTGGTAATCATGTCGTAAACGTAGATCAAGACATGCATGTTTTCAGTGTTAAAACCGCCATCTAATTGGTTGGGGACTTTAAAACTATAATTGACATAATATTTGCCATTATTGAGATCGGCAGCGGTTAGTTGACGGCCAAAAGGCATGCAAGCGAGGTTTTTTCTGTGAACATCTCTATGGATGTAGGTGTGGTTGTGTGAGTTGTCACTCATTTTTTGATCACCGACCAAAGAATCTTCTATGATATAGCCCACAATACCGAGGTCATTAGTAAGAGTTGGGTCGATTTTATCGACCTCAACATGTAAAAATGCCCCTTTTGTACTAGGGAAATAATTTAGTTTTGATTGCAAATTGACCCTTAAATTGTTTTCGGTGAGCATGGTGCTGGTTATAGACGACCACTGACCTGGGCCTTGAAAAATATTCCCGCCGATATTGATGCGATTAATTGGTCCGCGCGGATTTCCCACAAAACCGGGATCGTTTAATCCATACCAAGTGCCAATAGCGATACCATCAGTATTTGTAAAATCAAGTGTGTATTCTGCATCTACGCTTTGAAAGTCACCGATTCCATCGGGCCCTGCATGGATAGACGCTACAAAAACACGGCCGGGGTTCGCCTGCTCCAACTGATGTGCGAGGTCAGCAGCTGCCGGGCAAAAGATGCATTTATGACCCGTAAAATCTTCGATGAGTACGTTTCTATTTACATTGGTATTTGGCGAAAATGTAGGCCACTCGTTGGTGACGTAATCTGACCAAACACCAGGATACAAAGTTGTATCTAATTCCAAGCAAAGTTGAACTGGATACGGGTTGGTGACGCGGTCACAAGAAGGCAACAAATAAAGCCCAAATAAAACCGCAAATGCTGCAAAAAGAATTCCTTGTTTCATCTTAAAAACTGTGCGTTAGATTGATCATGAGGCCATTGTTGGCTGGTACAGGTCGGCAAACACCACCTACGCAAAATAAACCTGCGCGCTGACGGCCGTAAGATACGGTCAGGCGGGTGGCGTCTTTGATGTACCCACAAGTAATGATTGGATAATTCACGCGTTTGCTTAGGTCGTCGTTACCGTAGTTATATTGATTCATAACAGAAAAAAACCAACCCGGAGAAATGGTATATTCCAACAAGGCCGTTGCCCAATTCCCTTTATCGTTGATGCCAGCTGCATTTCTTTGAACCCACATGCCTTGGAGCTCCCAGCGCAGCGCATTGTGTGTATTGATTTTATACGTGCCTTCAAGTACGACAATTCTCGAATGAATGATTCCCTTTGCATTACTGACTTTTACAACATCGTTATTGATTTTGATGTCATAGAAACTCAGAATACCACTCCATTGCTTATTGATTTTCTTGGTGATATTGAAGTTGATGTCTTGCCAATATAAGCTATCGCTTAAAGCAAAAGGACGCGTATGATAAACAACTCTAGAAGAATCTGTTAAATCAATACCTTTCAATGTTTGTTCAGGACGATAGGTCGTAGAAAAATTAAGGCCCAGCGTAGTACCGTATTTACCCCCGAGCATTGTCCCTTTTTTGAAGGTATAAAGCACATCGGCCTGATAAGCCACCTCCCCCATCGGTTGGGTTGCATATGGGTAAAGCGTAGCGACCAAATTATAAGTGTGTGTTTTGTTGAGTGAGGGCAAAAAGTTGATCAGTAGATCTTGTAAATCTTTGGTTCGGTCTGAACGAAAGCTCATGTTGTCTACAGATTTTCCCGACAACAAAATACCTAGCCCTTTTTTAGTGTAGCGCAAATTAAAAATAGCCGCATGACCTTGGTTGTAGATATAGTGGTTATCAGAGGAAGGGTCTTGACCTTTTTGAATGAACTCTGCGTCGGCATAAAAATTACCGTAAGTGAGCTTGAGTCGGCCGCCGTAAGAAGCAACATTTTGTGGCAAAACCCATTCTGGATTGTTGTCTTCTTGAAACTTACTGACAAAAGATGCACCAAGAACTACATCGAGCTTTTTATCTTTTAGGAAAGGAAGGCCTTCATTGAGGTGCCACTCTGCGTCTGTTCCGCGCACAAGGCCAGCGCCATGTACAATTTGCCCCTGCTGAAAAGACAAGCGTTGTGTGCCATACACACCTTTCAAGACAACGCCTTTACCAGGTCTGAGCACAATGCGCATCCCGTCTAATAAGTTGTCGTAACCTAAATTGCGGTCTTCGTATGTCCTCAGCGCCAAACCACTGCCAAATTGCTCGTAAAAAGTGCCGAGTGTTACGTCTACAAAATCATTTTGATACCCTACATAGCGCATGCCGATACCAGTGCCGTCAAAACGATTTGGATATCCTTGGATGCGCGGTAAATAAGACTCAAAACGCATCCCTGCTTTGAAATTTCCTTGTGTGTAGAAAACGTTCATGTAGGAATTGAGCAAACCTTTTTGCATGGGTTGCTTGGCGTTAATGATGCTGTCTTCGTTGAGGTATTGAAAGACGGTTTCCATGTTGCCGGTAATGTTACCTTGTGCAAAGGAAATCTTACTTAGCAATAAGATGATTAAGAGCGTGCGTGCGTTTTTCATGTATTATTTTTCGCTCAATTTGAGCAATTCTTGATGGAGTTTTTCTTCGTCGCCTGGTGCGTAATTGTTGTGAGAATAAACGATAAAGCCGTTTTTATCGACCAAAAAAGTGTGTGGTACATTATTGACACCCATTGCGCGTTTGAAGTCCCAGTTTGGATCCATCAGAACGGTGTAGTCCCATGCTTTACCATTGACGTAGACCGGCACTTGACTTTTTGTTTTTTCGTCGTCGATAGCTACGGCAATCAAAGTGACACCTGTTTCTGCAACCCAGTCTTCATATACTTCGTGGATGGTATTTAACTCTTTTTTACACGGCGCGCACCAAGTAGCCCAAAAACTAATGATCACTGGTCCGTTGGCTGTAAGTTCAGCTGTATTGATGGCTTTACCTTTCATGTCGACCAATTTCACAGAAGGCAATTGTTTCTGATTGAGCGCCGTTTCTACAGCGTGTTCTTGTGCATGGACAGCTAAAGAAAACGTACCTGCCAAAAAGAGTAAGAATAATTTTTTCATAATTTGAATTTTCCGGGGCAAGACAAAAACCTTGCCGAATTCAAAAGTAAGAAAAAAGCAGCGATGCAAAAAATGGCTTAGATTTTGATAAGTGCGGTGAAAAGCTTATTTTTGAACAAAGTGAATGCTATGAAAACCTTATTTCTATCTCTAATCTGCCTTTTTAGCGCTGTCAGCATCGCACAAAACAATATCGTTATTCACATCGATGGTCAAACCACCGATATTTCTGGTCAAACACACAACGTTGTAGCAGCAAATGGCGATGCTTTTGATGTCCCTTTTGATGTCGTAAACAATACTGGTGCTGCGGTTCAATGGCGCATCACACGCAAACAACTCAGCATCCCTTCCGGCTGGACGGACGCCCTTTGCTGGGGTCATGCCACAGATCCATTCGGAGGCACTTGCTATTCATCTGGTCAAATGAACTCCAACCCTTGGACTTCTCCCGGAACACAAGCCGTTTTGTTCACAATCAACGACGGCGAATACGGTAAAATGAAAGTTTCCATCAATCCAGAAGACAACACATTTGGTCAGGCGCACTACCGTTACTACATCACTACAAACGGCCTCACCATGCTAGACTCCGTCGACCTCGTTGTCGACTACCTTGCGGCTGTCAAACCTTTTGTCAAAGAAGAAATCAGCATTTCAGTTGCTCCTAACCCTAGTACAGAATATGTGAACATTCAATTCACAGGTGTCGATCAATTGCAATTAAAAATGGTAGACGCTTTAGGAAATGTCATCACAAGAGAAGTGCTGACTTCAAATCGCAAAATCAACGTAAGTGACCTCAACAGTGGCATTTACTTTCTCGTATTTGAAGCGCCTGGTTCCAAGAGCATTACGCGTAAATTGGTTGTCAGACACTAATGTCCAAGCGTAAACCTAAAGTACCCGCAGCTCAAGCTCCTAGAAAAAAAGCAGGCATTACCACTATGGTGATGCGCATTTTTGAACAAAACCCTGGCGTTGAGCTAACCCACAAACAAGTTTCTACCTTACTCGATGCGCGCGATGCACGTGCACGTCAGGTTGTTTTTGATTCCTTGAGTGTGCTGACCAATAAAAAAGCCATTCAGCGCATCAACCACCACACCTACAAACTCGCTGGCGACACCACTTTGTTAGAAGGAACCATCTCCATCACCCAACGCGGTGCAGGTTTTGTTACTGTGCAAGGTTATGAAAAAGACATCTACATCGGGCCTTCCAATGTGGGGCAAGCACTGCACGGCGACACCGTGAAAGTGCGCGTTTTTAAACAAGGCTCTAAACGCGACGAAGGTGCCGTTACTGAAGTTACCGAGCGCGACCGCATCCAATTCGTTGGTACGATACAAATCCGCAACAACGATGCTTTAATGGTTCCAGACAACGCCCGCTCTGGCGTAGAAATCAAAATACCTCTAGACAAACTCAACGGTGCGCTTCACGGTGAGAAAGCGCTTGTCAAGATTACAGTATGGCCAAAAAGTGCCGAAAGGCCTTATGGCGAAGTTCTTGTGCGCCTTGGCAAATCAGGTAGCAACGAAACAGAAATGTTGTCTATCCTTTACAACCAAGGTATCAACCCAATTTTTCCAGATGCCGTTATGGCTGAGGCCGAGCTCATCGGCATAGACCTCGATCCTAAAGAAGTTGCCAAAAGACGTGACTTTAGACCCATCCTTACTTTCACTATTGACCCTTTCGATGCCAAAGACTTCGACGATGCAATTTCTTATCAAGAATTAGAAAATGGTCACTTTGAAGTAGGTGTGCATATTGCAGATGTCAGCCATTATGTTCAACCGGGTTCTGCCATGGATCAAGAAGCGCTCTTGCGTTCCAATTCTGTGTATCTCGTAGACCGCGTCATCCCAATGCTGCCCGAGCAGCTCAGCAACCTCGCTTGTTCGCTCAGGCCCCACGAAGACAAATTTGCCTTTTCGGCCGTGTTTGAACTCGATGACACCGGCAAAATCTATAAAGAATGGTACGGCAAAACCGTCATCCATTCAAACCGTCGTTATACCTACGAAGAAGCACAAGAGATTTTAGAAGGAACTCCCGGCGACAACGATACCATTCTACGTAAAATTGATGCTTTAGCCAAAATATACCGCAATCAACGCCTAAAAAATGGTGCGTTAAGCATTGAGTCTGAAGAAATGCGCTTCAAGTTAGACAGCGAAGGAAATCCTGATGGTGTCGTCATCAAAACTTCTAAAGACGCACACAAACTCATTGAAGAATTCATGTTGCTCGCCAACAGAAAGGTAGCTGAATTCCTCTCCCCCAATAAGAAAGAGAAAGCGAACTTTCCTATGATCTACCGTGTCCACGACACACCAGACCCTTCCAAAATGGAACTCTTCGCGGTTTTTATCGAAAAATTCGGGCATAAAGTTGACATCAACGACCCCCTTAATATTGCCAAAAACCTCAACGAACTCTTCGAAGAAATCCGCAACGAAAACGAATTTTCATTGGTGCAATCCATGGCCATCCGCTCCATGGCCAAAGCCAGTTATGATACGCAAAATATCGGCCACTACGGTTTGGCATTCAAACACTATTCTCATTTTACATCGCCCATACGGCGCTACGCTGATTTAGTGGTTCATCGCATTCTTCAAGAAGAGCTCACCACCAAAAAACACAAATATGGCGGTGAACTTGGCGCAATTTGCCAACGTATTTCCAAAAATGAACGCAAAGCCGCTGAAGCTGAACGTGAGTCCACAAAGTTCTTTCAGTCACTCTACGCAATGGAATTTGTGGGCGAAGTTTTTGAAGGAACTATTTCAGGTATTGCCGATCACGGTATGTTTGTAAGAATGGACGAAAACTTTTGCGAAGGAATGATTCCTATGATGGCTATTCCTGGTGATCGTTTTTACTTTGACCAAGAGAAGTTTCAGCTCATTGGTTCCAAAACAAAAAAGACGTATCAATTCGGCGACCGCGTTAAGGTGCGCATAGACAAGGTCAGTACCAAAAAAAGACAAATAGACCTAGAACTGGTGCTCAATTGAGCGCACTTTTTTTCAAGAAAAGTATATCCGAATAATCCTTAGTACAAGAAATTGTTGTAAGGATATCTTACCTTGAAAATCGCTTTCACTTCATCGTACAAAACCTCCTTGAGTTCTTCTACATTTTCCTTATCGGTGGCAGAAATAAACACACATTTGGTTTTGCCCATTTTTGACATCCAAGATTTCTTGAGTGATTCTAGTGTGCGGATGTCTTCTTCGGGCTCATTGAGTTCGGCGAGCGGTGGTTGGTAAGCATCGATTTTATTAAAAACGATTATTGTTGGTTTTTCGCTATTGTCAATTTCATTGAGGGTCTCGTTGACGACCTCAAAATGCTCTTCAAAGTTTGGATGAGCGATATCTAAAACGTGAACTAGTAAATCGGCTTCGCGCACTTCATCAAGGGTAGACTTAAAAGATTCCATCAATTGCTGAGGCAATTTGCGAATGAATCCGACAGTATCGGTCAATAAAAGTGGCATGTTGTCAATGACCACCTTGCGCACAGTAGTGTCGAGCGTAGCAAAAAGTTTGTTTTCAGCAAATACATCAGATTTGGATAGCAAATTCATGATGGTACTCTTGCCTACGTTGGTGTAGCCCACCAGGGCCACCCGAACAAGTTGCCCGCGATTGCTGCGTTGCACGGTCATTTGCTTGTCTATCTCGCGCAAGCGTTCTTTCATCAGGGCAATGCGCTGCTGAATAATGCGGCGGTCGGTTTCAATTTGAGATTCACCGGGACCGCGCAAGCCAATCCCACCTTTTTGGCGTTCCAAGTGGGTCCACATGCGTGTTAGGCGTGGTAGCATGTACTGCAATTGGGCAAGTTCAACCTGAGTTTTGGCGTGAAAACTCCGTGCTCGACTTGCAAAAATGTCAAGAATTAAGATGGTTCTGTCCAAGACTTTGCACTCGAGTTCACGCTCGATGTTGCGCAATTGTGAAGGGCTAAGTTCGTCATCAAAAATGATCAGCTCGATATCGAGCGCCTTCATGTACTGCTTGATCTCTTCTAGCTTTCCGGTTCCGACGTAAGTGCGCGGATTGGGATAAGGCAATTTCTGAAAAAACTTTTCTACTGTAATGGCGCCTGCCGTTTCGGCTAAAAATTCGAGCTCGTCAAGGTGTTCTTGCGCAACCTCTTCAGAAGTTTCGGAGGTGATTACACCCACGAGTACGCAGCGTTCTTCTACAGCATCTACAGTTACGTGTCCTTGCATTAGCGGCGGAGTGCTTTGATGTGACCAAGCACAAGTTGGATATTTGAATCGGTTTCTAACAAAGCTTTCATTGGTGGCATAGCGCCTTTTCCGTTTTTGATGATCTGCAGTATTTTTTGATCGGATAGTTTGGAAATACTCAAGTCTTTTGCACCGCTAGAACCGAGTTTTCCGTCTTCTCCATGACACTGGGCACAATGCATTGTATACAAACTTGCACCTTGCTCAGCGGGTGTTTGCTTTGCTAACTCTTCGTTGTTTTCAGGTGTAGATTGACAAGAGAAAACCAAAAGAAACAAGACAAAAAAGGCACTGATTTTTAGAACCATCCTGCTCCTAATTCAGTACGGAAAGGCCATGGAATAAATGCCAATACCAAAATGAGTGCAATGACATACCACATTTTGATCGCTTTGAATTTAGCAGCGGCATCTGCACCTTTTTTAGATTTGCTGTGGCCGATAGTGATGGCAACAATGGCTAAAAGCATGCCTGCCAAGTGCTCCATGCCATAAAAGCGATACTGTGTAATTTTCATCCAGCCTTCTACAAATTTTACTTTATCTGAGGTAAAATAAAGAACCAAACCCAATAAGAGTTGGGTGTGAAAGCTAATCATGGTGAAGAGGTTCACCAATCGGTGTTTCTTTTCGTAGCTTTTAGCTGTAAAAGCATTGAAAATTGCCAAAAGCAATAAAAGAAGTGCGATCCAACGCAATCCGGAGTGTGAAGAAATCAGAGCTTGCATATGATAGATTTTAGGGGTTTAGTCGTTGAGTTTGAGGACTGCCAAAAACGCTTCTTGTGGTACTTCTACGCGGCCAACCTGACGCATGCGCTTTTTACCTGCTTTTTGTTTTTCAAGTAATTTGCGTTTTCGGCTGATGTCACCACCATAACATTTAGCAGTAACGTCTTTGCGCAAGGCTTTGATGGTCTCGCGGGCAATGACTTTGGCGCCAATTGCAGCTTGAATTGGAATTTCAAATTGCTGACGTGGGATGAGCTCGCGCAACTTGACACATATTTTTTTACCGAGTTCAAAGGCATTGCTGCGGTGCACTAAAGCTGAAAGGGCATCTACTTGTTCTCCATTCAAAAGAAGGTCCATCTTGACCAAATCAGATTCTTTGTATCCAATGGGGTGGTAGTCAAAGGAAGCATAACCGCGAGACACCGATTTGAGACGATCGTAGAAATCAAAAACGATTTCAGCAAGCGGCATTTCAAAAGTGATTTCAACGCGGTCTTGGGTGAGGTAAACTTGGTTTTGCAACTCGCCGCGCTTTTCAATGCAAAGTGTCATGATAGCGCCAACATATTCTGTCTTGGTGATGACCTGCGCTTTGATATAAGGTTCTTCTATGCGGTCCATGCCAGATGGATCAGGCAATTCAGAAGGGTTATTGACAATGAAGACTTCGTCTGGGTCTTTTTTCATGTAAGACTTGTACGAAACGTTTGGAACCGTAGTAATGACGGTCATGTTGAACTCGCGTTCTAAGCGTTCTTGGATAATTTCCATGTGGAGCATTCCGAGGAAACCACAACGGAAACCAAAACCAAGTGCTGCCGAAGATTCGGGCTCAAATACCAAAGAGGAGTCATTGAGTTGGAGTTTTTCCATGGAATAACGCAACTCTTCGTAGTCTTCGGTATCGACGGGGTAAATGCCTGCAAAGACCATTGGCTTGACATCTTCAAAGCCTTTGATTGGAACCTCGCAAGGATTGTCAGAGGCAGTGATGGTGTCTCCAACCTTGACCTCATTTGCGGCCTTGATGCCAGAGATTATATAACCAACATCACCAGCACGGACCTCGTTTTTAGGCGATAAGTCCATTTTAAGAATGCCAATTTCATCGGCGTTGTAATCGCGGCCAGTATTTAAAAAACGGACTTTTTGACCTTTTTTCAGGACGCCATTTTTGACGCGGTAATATGCAATAATGCCGCGAAAAGGATTGAAGACGGAGTCAAAAATCATGGCTTGTAAAGGAGCAGACTCATCGCCTTTTGGCGCCGGAATGCGATTGACAACCGCTTCTAAAATTTTGTCTACGCCCAGACCTGTTTTGCCAGATGCCTGGATGATGTCCTCGATGTCGCAACCGATCAGTTCCATAATTTGATCTGAAACTTCTTCAGGCATGGCGCCCGGTAGGTCCATCTTGTTGAGGATAGGAATGATTTCGAGGTCGTGCTCTAGGGCGAGGTATAAGTTTGAAATGGTTTGCGCTTCAATACCTTGCGAAGCGTCAACAATTAATAAGGCGCCCTCACAAGCGGCAATAGAGCGAGAAACTTCGTAAGAGAAGTCGACGTGCCCTGGGGTATCGATAAGGTTAAGAATATAGTCTTGACCTTCGTGCTTGTAGCTCATTTGAATGGCGTGCGACTTGATGGTGATGCCGCGCTCGCGCTCGAGATCCATGTCGTCGAGGGCTTGGGCTTGCATCTCGCGGTCTGAGATGGTGCCGGTAGTTTGGAGCAAGCGATCTGCTAAGGTGCTTTTACCGTGGTCAATGTGGGCAATAATACAAAAATTGCGGATGTGCTTCATAGGTTGCAAAAATACGGAATCTAAGCCACATAACAAGGTTCAAATTACACCTTCTTGTCCGCAAATCTACTGATGTTTGTTTCGGGATGCAGCGGTTTGTTTTCAAGCATATGCGCCACAAGTTCACGCGCTAAAGTTGGCGCCATCATATAGCCCTTTGTGCCTAGGCCATTGAAAATAAAAACACCGTCGTAAATTGGGTGCTTACCCATTAGTGGTCGTCGGTCTAGAACTGTTGGCCTGATGCCCGCTGCCTGCTCCACAACATTTGGCTGATAAGCGCCTAGAGCGGCTAGATGATCCAACAGCGTGGTTCTGGCTTCTTCGGTGACATGAAGTGTTGGGTTGTTAAATTCATAAGTGGCACCGACGCGAAAACGACCTTTTCCGTAAGGCAACACGAAGCATTTTCTGTTCAGAGATTCAGTTTGCTGCAGTATTTCACTTTCGATTAAGAGCGTTTGACCTTTAGTTTGCTGTAGTGGCAAATAAGAGAAAGTTGACTCATTTTTTTGCGTGTAGCCCATACAAAACACGACAAAATCATACGTTTCGCCGTTATATTTTCGAACCATGGGGTCCCACAATTGCGCATCAAATTCATGTTGCACCAAGTAGCCAAGTTGCTTGAAATAATCCAGGTGGTGCTTGACCCACTTGGCGGCATCTACCCAGAAAGCACTTTTAACACGGCCACTGCCAAATGTGTTGTGTGCTGCAGTATGTTCTAAATCTGAAGGGGTGAGTTTTTCTAAATACGGTTGATACGCCTGATCTGCCGACCTACTTTGCCAACTTTCTCGCTCTTCATCGGAAGAAAAAAAGCGCCGAATCACTATTGGGTGATAAAATTTGGTTTGGAGCAAGTGTTCTATTTCGAGGTAAAATGCCTGCGCTTCTGGCAAGAATTCGTCGAGGCGCCAAGATTTGTTCATGCGGCGAAAAACCATTGGATTCACCATTCCTGCAGCAACAGCACTCGAATGATTGCTGCCATTATCAATAATTTTTACTTCAATGCCTTGTGAAAGTAGCCGGTGAGCCAGACATGTTCCTGCCAAACCAGCGCCAAAAATGAGTGCTTTTTTTGCCATAATCTATTTCGTGAAAGCGAAGCTAAGCAAACTAATTTGAACATCGGGGTCTGCGGCTTTGATTGCCCTCACTAAAGACTCCAAAGTTGCTCCCGTGGTGATCACATCGTCTACAATTAAAACATGGCGAAAGCGGCTAAAATTACCGGCAGCCTTGAACATATTTTGAACGTTTTCCCAGCGCCCAAAGCGGTCATTTGTGGTCTGACTCAAGGTGTGTTTTCGCTTTTGAACACTGCTCTTTAGGAGCGGAATACCCCATTGTTTTGCAATACCTCTTGCCAACAATTCACTTTGATTATACCCTCTTGCAAACTTCTTTTTGGGGTGAATCGGCACCGCAATTAAAGCATCTACACTACTGATTGGATGCCCAGCCAATGCATTAGCCATGTGCTCTCCCAAGTAGATACCAAGTGGGGCTTTGAAATCGTATTTCAAGGCGCGTATCAAAGACTGACTTACCGTTCCTCTACCGTAAAAATACAGCGCACAGGTATGTTTGATTTCAACCCGACTCCAAAAAAGTTGATCGAGCTTTGTGGGTGCGTTTTGCAATTCAAAATAGGTGCGCTCCAAGCCTTCCCAGCACAGCCAGCAGAGATAGCGCTCTTGCGCAACAAGTTCTTTATTGCAGTGCAAACAAACATTTGTGAAAACCAAATGACCCAGGCCATCCGAGTAATTTTTAAGGACCAAGCCCAAGCGTTGAATATACGTTGCCATCGTTTGCGAAGATTTAACAATTCAATGTTCAAAAGTGAATGCCGATTTCAAAACTATTCCAACGTGAATTTGTTAACTTTATTGAGGTTTCCTTTCATACAAAAATTATCCTTTCGACTACACAATTTTCTTCGGAAAAATTATCAAAACACAACGAAAAAGCATGTGAATATCTTTCTTGGCCATGTTGAAATCCGCTGAAGGGTTTGTCCATGAAAGGTTTGCGCTTTTGAGTGTTGAAAACCGTGATTAAATGTTAATTTCTTTAATTGATTCGAGCCCGAATTTTAACAAAATTTGTAATCCTGATTTATTTTAAAATCTGCAACCCAAAAAGCCATGACACAAACACTACACGAACCGATACTTGAAGAAAATAAAAGCCGTTTCGTACTGTTCCCTATCCAGCACGACGACATCTGGAGCTTTTACAAAAAAGCAGAGGCGAGCTTTTGGACTGCAGAAGAAATCGACCTTTCTCCAGACCTCATCGACTGGGAAAACAAACTCAACGACGACGAACGCCATTTCGTCAAACACGTTCTCGCCTTTTTTGCAGCGTCAGACGGCATCGTCAATGAAAACTTAGCTGAACACTTCCTCAACGAGGTGCAATATACCGAAGCTAAGTTCTTTTACGGTTTTCAGGTTACTATGGAAAACATTCACTCCGAAACCTATTCGCTGCTGATCGACACCTACATCAAAGACACCCAAGAGAAAAATTACCTCTTCAACGCCATAGATACTGTAGATTGCGTCCGTAAAAAAGCGGATTGGGCTCTTCGTTGGATAGACAAAGGTTCGTATGCAGAGCGCTTGGTTGCATTCGCTGCCGTAGAAGGCATCTTCTTTTCGGGTTCGTTTTGCTCCATTTTCTGGCTTAAAAAACGTGGCTTAATGCCAGGTCTCTCCTTCTCCAACGAACTCATTTCCCGCGATGAAGGCCTTCACTGTGACTTCGCTTGCTTGCTATACACTAAGCACTTAGTAAATAAATTATCTAAAGAAAAAGTTCAAGAAATCATCACCAATGCTGTTGAAATCGAAAAAGAGTTCATTACAGACGCCCTCCCGGTTAAACTCATTGGCATGAACAGCGACCTCATGGGTCAATACATCGAGTTTGTTGCAGACCGCCTTTTAGTTGAGCTCGGCAACGAGCGCGTCTACAACGCGACCAACCCATTCGATTTCATGGATATGATTTCCATCCAAGGTAAAACCAACTTCTTTGAAAAGCGCGTTGGCGAATACCAAAAAGCAGGCGTCCTCGCCGGCAAAGAAAATCAGGCATTTAGTCTTGATGAAGATTTTTAACCAACCTAAACTATTAAATATAAGGAGCATATGTACGTTGTAAAAAGAGACGGAAAACAAGAAGCCGTCAAATTCGATAAAATCACCGCCCGCATTGTCAAGATGTGTTACGGGCTAGATTCGCTAGTTTCGCCAGAGGGTGTCGCCATGAAAGTCATTGAAGGACTTTTTGATGGTGTGAGCACTACAGAACTAGATAACCTCGCTGCTGAGGTTGCAGCAGCCAAAACTATCGATCATCCCGATTACGCACTTTTGGCATCGCGAATTGCGGTATCGAATCTTCACAAAGAAACCAAAAAGACGTTTTCTGACGTCATGCACGATCTTTACCACTATGTTGATTCAAAGACCAACGAATCTGCTGCGCTCCTAGCAGACGACGTCTATGAAATCATCATGGCCAACAAAGAAGCATTAGATTCCAGCATCATCTACGACCGCGACTTCCGCTACGATTACTTTGGCTTCAAGACCCTGACACGCTCCTACCTCATGCGCTTGAATGGCAAAATCGCAGAACGTCCACAACAAATGCTCATGCGTGTGGCTGTTGGTATCCACAAAGAAGATATCCAAGCTGCCATCAAAACGTATAACTTGATGTCAGAAGGTTGGTTCACACATGCAACTCCAACCCTCTTCAATTCAGGCACACCAAAACCTCAAATGTCTTCTTGTTTCTTGCTCACCATGAAAGAAGACAGCATCGGTGGTATTTACGATACGCTCAAATCTTGTGCGCAAATTTCACAATCCGCAGGTGGAATTGGTTTGTCTATCCACGACATCCGTGCTACTGGATCTTATATCAAAGGTACCAACGGCGCATCTAACGGTATCGTACCAATGCTTCGTGTATTCAACGACACCGCACGTTACGTTGACCAAGGTGGCGGCAAAAGAAAAGGTTCATTTGCCATTTACATTGAGCCTTGGCATGCCGATGTCTTCGACTTCCTCGATTTGAAGAAAAACCACGGTAAAGAAGAGCAACGCGCTCGCGACCTCTTCTATGCGCTTTGGATTCCAGATCTTTTCATGAAACGCGTAAAAGAAAACGGCGACTGGACCCTCATGTGTCCGCACGAATGCCCAGGACTATCCGATTCGCACAGCGCAGCTTTTGAAGCACTCTACACCAAATACGAGCAAGAAGGAAAAGGACGCAAAACTATCAAAGCACAAGATCTTTGGTTCAAAATCCTCGAGTCTCAAATCGAGACAGGAACACCATACATGCTCTACAAAGATGCCGCTAATGCGAAATCCAATCAGCAAAACCTCGGTACTATCAAGTCTTCCAACTTGTGTACAGAAATCATCGAATACACTGCCCCAGACGAAGTAGCAGTTTGTAACCTCGCCTCTTTGGCGCTGCCTAAATTTGTAACCGAAGAAGGCACATTCGACCACGACAAACTTTTCGAGGTTACCTACCAAGCCACGCTCAACCTCAACCGCATCATCGACAACAACTTCTACCCTGTAGAAGAAGCACGCAACTCAAATATGCGTCACCGTCCGATCGGATTAGGTGTTCAAGGTTTGGCAGATGCCTTCATCATGCTCGGATTCCCTTTTGAATCAGAAGAAGCACGCGCACTCAACCGCGAAGTATTTGAAACCATCTACTTTGCCTCCATGACCGCTTCAAAAGACCTCGCAAAAGTAGAGGGCCCATACCAAACAATCGCCGGGTCACCCGTTTCTAAAGGTGTGTTCCAATTTGATATGTGGGGTGTTACGCCTACAAACCGTTGGGAATGGGACTTACTCAAAGAAGAAGTTAAAAAACATGGCGTTCGCAACTCGCTCTTACTTGCGCCAATGCCAACTGCATCCACAGCTCAAATTCTTGGTAACAACGAATGTTTTGAGCCTTACACTTCCAACATCTACACGCGTCGCGTATTGTCTGGCGAGTTTATCATCGTCAATAAACACTTACTTAAAGACCTCGTCAAAGCTGGTTTGTGGAACAAAGACATGCGTCAAAAAATTATGGCTGCAAACGGATCTATTCAAAACATCCAAGAAATACCACAGCAGCTCAAAGACCTCTACAAAACAGCTTGGGAAATTTCCCAAAAAGCAATTATCGAGCAAGCAGCAGATCGCGGTGCCTACATTTGCCAAAGCCAATCACTCAACATCTTCATGGAAAATGCAAACTTCGGTAAGCTCACCTCCATGCACTTCTACGGTTGGGAAAAAGGCCTCAAAACAGGTATGTATTACCTACGTACCAAAGCCGCAACTGACGCCATCAAATTTACCGTTGACAAAACAGTTACAGAGCAACCAAAAGCAGCGCAAATCGTCGAAGACCAACAAGCTGCAATTGCCTGCTCACTCGACGACCCAGACGGTTGTGAAATGTGTTCCGGATAGAAGCGGCGGTAGCCGGTTATATGTGGAACGTAAATTCATGAACGAAGTGAACTAAATGTGTTCCGGATTTTATAAAAAGGCTCGCAATTTGCGGGCCTTTTTAATTATACCCCGTACCTTTGCACTTTCCAAAATAATATGACCGATCAAAAACAAATTCAACGCGCACTTATTTCTGTATTTTACAAAGACGGCTTGGCTCCAATCGTCGAAAAATTACATGCGAACAATGTAGAAATCTTATCGACAGGCGGCACACTTGCCTTTATAAATGAGATGGGAATTCCCGTAACAGCCGTAGAAGACCTCACCAAATTTCCTGAAATTCTTGGCGGTCGTGTCAAAACATTACACCCTGCCATTTTTGGTGGCATCCTCAATCGCCGCAATTATGCGCCAGACCAAGCGCACATGGCTGAACACCAACTCTCCTCTATCGATCTTGTTATTGTAGATTTATATCCATTTGAACAAACAGTTGCTTCCGGGGCAAGCCATGAAGATATCATTGAAAAAATCGATATCGGCGGTATTTCACTTATTAGAGCGGCAGCCAAAAACTACAACGACGTCGTCATTATACCGGGTGTCCATCAATATGCGCCACTTTTAGACATCCTCAATACCCAAGGTGCACAAACTACTTCTGCTCAGCGTCAAGCTTTCGCTGCTGAAGCTTTCCATGTGTCTTCGCATTACGACACCATGATTCATCAATATTTTATGAATCAAGACAGCGCTTATTTAAAAATCAGCGAAGAAAAACAAAGCCCATTGCGCTATGGCGAAAATCCACATCAAAAAGGTGTTTTCTTTGGAGACCTCGATGCTTTGTTCACCAAACTACATGGTAAAGAGCTTTCTTACAATAACTTACTAGATGTAGATGCCGCAGTTCGCCTCATGCAAGAATTCAAAACTGACGGCCCAACATTTGCCATTCTAAAGCACAACAACGCCTGCGGATTAGCCACGCGCGCCACGCTCAAAGAAGCCTATGAAGCAGCGCTTGCTGCAGACCCAGTTAGTGCGTTTGGAGGCATCCTCATCGCCAACCAAGAAATCGATATCACCACTGCAACGCTCGTCAATGATTTATTTTGCGAAGTACTCATTGCGCCGGCCTACTCTGCTGAGGCCCTTGCCTTGCTTCAATCCAAGAAAAACCGCATCATCCTCATTCAAAATGAAGTTGAATTACCAAAAACCTTAGTGAGAAGTGCACTCAATGGTTATCTCGTTCAAGACGCCGACATGGCCAGCGAAGGTCCCGAAAACCTAGAAGTCAAAACCAAGCTTGCGCCAACCGAACAAGAAATTCAAGATTTACTGTTTGCCAATAAATTGGTAAAACACACCAAATCCAATACAATTATTTTGGCCAAAGACGGGCAGCTGCTCGCCAGCGGAACAGGCCAAACCTCAAGAGTAGATGCGCTCAAACAAGCTATCCACAAAGCCAAAACTTTTGGTTTTGACCTCAATGGTGCAGCTATGGCCAGCGACGCATTTTTCCCTTTTCCTGATTGTGTAGAAATCGCACACTTAGAAGGCATCAACGCAGTCATCCAACCTGGAGGCTCTGTAAAAGATGACCTTTCGATCACGTATTGCGATGAAAATCAAATGAAAATGGTGTTCACAGGTGTTCGCCATTTCAAACATTAAGTGCATTTGTGAAAAAAATCACAAATGTGTTCGACAAACGTAACCTTTAAACGTATTGTACGAATAAGAAGAAATTACACAAACCAATAAGCGCTTAAAATGGGCCTTTTTAACTTTCTTACACAGGAAATTGCCATTGACCTCGGTACGGCAAATACCCTGATTATTTGGAACGACAAAGTTGTCGTCGACGAACCTTCAATTGTAGCTAAAGATATCCAAACGGGTAAGGTGGTTGCAATAGGAAGAAAGGCGCAACAAATGCACGGCAAGACACACAAACTTATAGAAACCGTGCGTCCGCTCAAAGATGGCGTTATCGCCGACTTCCAAAGTGCCGAACAAATGATCAAAGGCATGATCAAAATGATCAATCCAGGTCGCACCTTATTTAACCCAACCCTCCGCATGGTCATCTGCATTCCATCGGGTATCACAGAAGTTGAAAAACGAGCGGTACAAGATTCAGCAGAACACGCCGGAGCCAAAGAAGTATATCTCATTCACGAGCCAATGGCTGCTGCAATTGGTATTGGTATCGACGTCGAAGAGCCTATGGGCAACATGATCATCGATATAGGTGGTGGTACTTCCGAAATTGCCGTTATTGCACTTGGTGGTATCGTTTGTGATAAATCTATCCGCATTGCCGGTGATGA
This sequence comes from uncultured Flavobacteriia bacterium, assembly GCA_937975705.1. Classification (GTDB taxonomy): domain Bacteria; phylum Bacteroidota; class Bacteroidia; order Flavobacteriales_D; family Crocinitomicaceae; genus UBA952. The sequence goes on from CALJTX010000020.1 coordinate 19,397, forward strand.
CTTCACCAACGACATCGAAGAATACATGCGCCGTCAGCACAACATCTTAGTTGGTGAACGCACCGCAGAACAAATCAAAATTGAAGTAGGCGCGGCCTTGCCAGAGCTCGAAAACCCTCCTGCCGATTTCGCTGTCCGCGGACGCGACCTCATGACGGGTATTCCGAAAGAAATCATGGTTTCTTACCAAGAAATTGCCCACGCCTTAGACAAAACTATTTCTAAAATAGAAGAAGCGATTTTGAGTGCGCTCGAAATGACACCTCCTGAGTTATCTGCCGATATTTACAAAACAGGTATTTACCTAGCGGGTGGTGGCTCTATGCTACGCGGTCTTGACAAACGTATTCAAGCAAAAACCAAATTGCCTGTTCACATTGCAGAAGATCCGCTCAGAGCAGTGGCTCGCGGCACCAGCATTGCACTCAAGAACATTGACAAGTACCCATTCTTAATGGGCCGTTAATTGGCGTTGGCGCCTTCGAGGGCGTTTTCAATTTCTTGCTTGTATTTTTTCACCAGTTCGGTATAAGCCGCACCTGTTGCGGGTCCACTAAATCCGGTATGGATTGCAATGATTTTTCCTTGCTGATCTACTAAAATAGAGGTCGGAAAACTCATGATGCCGTTCAACATCGGGAAATATGCCGCTGCGGCCTCTTTGCTAGCTGTTCCCGCCAAATAAACGGGGTAATTCACCTGCAGCTCCTTTGCGAAGTTTTTTAAGCGCAATTTTTGCTTTTTGGTGTCAGTTCCCACCTCAAAGCCCAGCGCAATAACTTCTAGTCCCTGAGCTGCGTAGCTGTCTCTAAATTCTTTTAAAAGTTGTGTTTCATCTATGCAATTTGGACACCATGTACCCATGATCTGAATCAGCGTCACCTTTCCATTTTTGGATAAATCTAGATTTGTTTTTCTACCGTTCAATTTGATCAGGTTTTGGAGCACCACCCTTTCATCTCGTTTGATCAAATAAGTCAGTTCTGCTTCATCTCTTAGTTGGACTGTTTCGTCTTTCATTGCTTTAAAAGCCGTGCTTGACTTTCCGCCACTATAAAATACACCTGTCATTTCATTGTTTCCATTGAGTTGTGCCTCCACCACAAAGGCCCAATAACCGGTGTAGGTCTGTAAATGCAATTTTCCATTTGCGGCATAACCATGCAAATAGCGGTAATCGCCAGTTTCACTTAGAAAACTGCCGAAAATGCGGCCATTCATTTCTTGCTGAAATACACCTACTAACACTTCTTCATTTGGCGTGCCTGGCTCAAACAGTACTTTCCATCTACCGAATAATTCCGGAAAATTGGTATCAGGTTTTGGTATCATTTCTGAAAGCGTCATGTACAAGTGAACAGGATAGCGAACCGGGACTTTTTTATTGTAATTGATCCACCAACCGCGGGCTTCGGAGAAATCATCATTATAGGCAATTTGCCATTCGGCATCTTGAGCAGGGAATTGATAAACGATGGTGTCTCCTATCCGTTTTTTTACGGACAGCTGATACACTTCTTTACCATTGTATATGGTAATCGGTGATTTTGGATTTTTTTCGGGTAGGGCAACATTTACTTGAATTTGCAAGCGGTCATTGAGTTGTATTTCTGCAATGTATGGGAGAAGAACACCATTAGGTCGGGCCGAAAAATTATCTTGGGCTTGACCAATAAAACCATTCAAAAAAATAAATAAGATTCCAAAAATAGCGTTACGCATAAGTTGAAAGATTGCGGGGTTGAACCACTAAATTAAAAGAAATAAACTATCTTGCTTTGCGCATGCAACTTTTTCAAATTAAAATACGTCAGTGCTAAGAGTCATGGAGGAACAAGAACTCATAAAAGGTTGTATTGCTGCTCGTCCGAAGGCTCAAAAAGCGTTGTTTGACATTTATGCCCCCAAGCTTTACGTCGTGTGTTTGCGTTACATGAAAGACCAAATGCGTGCACAAGACGTCTTGCAAGATGCCTTCGTTAAAATTTTTGCCCACATCGGCAATTACAAATCGGAGGGTGCTTTTGAAGGTTGGCTCAAAAAAATAGCAGTCAACACCTGCCTTGACCAACTGCGCAAAGACAAAAAATTACTCACAGACGTCTCTATAGACGACGTCTCGCACAAATTAGCACACCAAGACTACAGCGTAGAAAAACTCATGGCCGACGACCTGCTCAAATTAGTTCAGGCACTGCCAGACGGTTACCGCACAGTCTTCAACCTCTTTGCCATTGAAGGCTATTCGCATCAAGAGATTTCAAGCCAACTTGGTATCTCCGAAAGCACTTCTAAAACACAATACTTGCGCGCAAGGGCCTATTTGAAAGACCGTATAGAAAATATTGACTAAATGATTGAAAAAGACAACATCAAAGATCTATTTGCCAAAGGCCTCCAGGACCACCAAGTCCAGGTAGACCCTGCATTGTGGTCTTCTATTTCGTCATCTTTAGGTACTGGTGCAGCAAAAACTAGCCTTGGGCTTTTGGCAAAAACGCTGATTGGTGTTGCGGCTGGCTCTGTTATTGGTGTGGCTGTTTATTTATCATTAGATCAAGAAAAACCAACGCCTAAAAAGCAAGAGGGAAAAACGCTTCAAAAAGCAACAAAGCCAATAGAAAGCAAAGAAGTCATCATTACAAAACCAACAAAGCCGACAATTCAACCTTTGTACTACGATCCTTTTCGAATCGGGTATTTTCCTGTAGTCGATGACACGGAGTTTGGAACTCCTGATTTTGACACTCAACTTACTTTAGGAACTAGTACAGAAGTTCAATCCACAACTGTACAACCAATTGTAGAATGTATTTTTCCAAATAAAAATACGCCTACACAAGACGTTTCACAAGAACTACCTCCGTTAAATAACTTATTGCAACAACAAAGAACGATACCCAAAGTTCAAGCGCAAATTGCCTTACCAAATATTTTCACACCTAACAACGACGGTCAAAACGAAACACTTCAAATTGACTGGAAACAAAATACAATTGAAGATTTCAGCATTGTTGTGCTCAACAAAGAAAATCAAGTGGTATTTAGCAGCAGCAATCCTTATTTTGATTGGGATGGTTCAGACCCTGGCAGCGAAAAACTTGCCCGCGGAAACTATATTTATTTTGTAGCAGGCGTCCTCAACGGCCAAAAATGGCAGCAATCTAGCAGCTTACAAATCCAATACTAAAATTATTGCGTAAATTGGCGCATGCCGCGTATCTATTGCATCACCAACGGAAACAAAAAAATCCATCCAAACAATCAACGCATTTTAGCTGCCTTGACGGATCAATTTGGCGCTGAATTTCAGATTTACAATAGTTCAGATTCCGCCACAGCTCTTGCATTTATTCATTCTTTAAAAGGCACTTGCACCCATCTCTTAGGCCTAGGTGGCGACGGTACTTTTAATGTGCTTGTCAATGGAGTTTGTTCGCATCCTGATCCCAACTTTCAACCCATTTTAGGTGTGCTTCCAAACGGAACCGGAAATGATTTTTTCAGGTCAGCTGGGTTCAATAAGAATTATAACTTTCTAGCAAATATTGAAGAAGGTTCTTTTGAGCACTTCGATGTTGGCGTGCTTGAAACAAATAAGGAGAAGCGCTACTTTGCAAATATTACCGATATCGGCTTTGGCGGCGCGGTGGTACTTGAACTTCTAAATTTCCGCAAGCGTTTTGGACCAAACTTTTCCTACGGATTGGCCATCATCAAAACTTTTCTCAATTACCAAAGACCCCATGTTCATATAGCTGGTGCAGACTTCAATTACAAAGGAGAATTGCTGCTTGCCGCATTTTGCAATGGCAGTATTTTTGGCGATGGCTTGTATATACATCCGGGTGCCCGAATTGACGACGGCCAACTCAAACTCACGCTGTTGGGCAAGGTTTCCTTGTTAGATTATCTTAAAAATGTGCTGAGAGTCAAACGCGGTAAAAAAATCAAGCATCCTGAAGCACATTATTTGAATGTCTCGTTTCCTATCCAATTGCAATGTGACAAACAGGTCTTGCACGCCGAAACAGACGGAGAATATATCAGCGGACAATCTTTTACCATTGATTTACATCCACGCAAGTTAAAGCTACTTCCTATTCAGAAGCGCTAGATTGCTTATCTTTGAACTGCGATGAAAAAAAGCATCATCATTACAGCTGGCGGCATAGGAAAACGCATGGATAGCGAAATTCCGAAACAATTTTTGCTCCTCGGTTCCAAACCGGTTTTAATCCATACACTCGAGCATTTTTTTGAATTTGATCCAAATGCGCAACTTATTATCACGCTCCCAAAAGACTGGATAAATTACTGGAAAGAACTTTTAACCAAATACGATATCCAAATTCCGCACACGTTAGTGGACGGCGGCAACGAAAGGTTTCACTCCATTCAAAATGCACTTGCTATTTGTACCGGAGATCAAATTGCCATTCACGACGGCGTGAGACCTCTCGTCAGTATCGACACCATTGAACGTTGTTTTGCTGGCCTGCAAAATTCAAGCGCTGTTGTTCCGGTTTTGAATCTAAAAGATTCATTAAGGATGGGGACACCCGAAAAATCAAATAGTGTAGACAGATCAAAGTTTTATTTGGTACATACACCACAATGTTTTGAGTCAGCCCTCCTTAAAAAAGCTTATTTGCAAGGATTTCAAACACACTTCACAGACGACGCGAGTGTTGTAGCATCTATAGGTGTATGCCCCCTACTGGTTTTGAGTAACGAAGAAAACATCAAAATCACGAGCCCAACAGATTTAAAAATCCTCAACGCACTCTTACTCCCATGACTTTAGTTGCACCGCCCTCACTCCAAACAGGCGACCTCGTTTATTTGTGTGCACCCGCAAAAGCTATCGAAGAACATTACGTGCTTGCGGCTGAATTATGGTTGTCTCAGATTGGCCTTCGCGCCATAAGAAGCAAGCATTTAACGGGCAGGCACCATTATTTTTCAGGAACAGCACTCGAGCGAATGTCCGACGTACAAGAAGGCATTGATCATCCTGAAGCAAAAGCGATTTGGTGCATGAGAGGTGGCTATGGCAGTATTCAACTTTTAGATGGTCTGCAATGGGCACAGTTTATCCGCGAACCTAAGTGGTTGATTGGCTTTTCTGATATTTGTGTACTGCACCATAAGATACAGTCTCTCGGATATCAAAGCATTCATGGCACAATGGCCTTGAACATTGAAAAAAATAGCGCTGAAGCCAAGCAGCGCCTGCGCGATTTATTATTTGGGGAGCGCAAAAGTTTTGAGTATGAATCCCATTCTATGAATCAAGTTGGTTCTTGCAGTGGGCAACTCATCGGTGGTAATCTGAGTATTGTTTACAGCATGCTTTCGAACCCAGAAGCCTATGATTTTCGTGAAGCCATTCTTTTTATTGAAGATTTAGCCGAACATTTATATCACATAGACCGCATGCTGTACGCGCTAAAACGCGCTGGCGCTTTGGAACAAATCTGTGGCTTAATAATTGGCGGCATGACCGATTTAGAAGATACAGATGTGCCTTTTGGCAAATCGCTAGAGGAGCTCATTTTGGCTCACTTTCCCTATCGAAAAATCCCAATATGCTTTGATTTTCCTGCCGGACACATCGATGACAATCAGGCCTTGGCGCTCGGTGCAATGGCACAATTAGAAGTGAATGCTGTACAAGTTGTTTTGAGCTATCTATAATCGTTCTAAATAGCCCAATAAAGCGGATTATCTTGGCAACTTTTGTTACACTTAAATGTTGTTCACTTAAATTTGCAACACTACAAATGAAAGATACTTATGAGTAATTCTGTAATTTTTAAATCTTCTATCGGCAAAAAGGTCTTTATGGCCCTAACCGGACTTTTCTTGTGTACGTTTTTGGTTGGCCACTTACTTGGCAACCTCCAACTGATCCTCAAAACAGGTGAAGAAGGACGTCGGGCATTTAATGAATACGCCTATTTCATGGGCCACAACCCCTTCATCAACATCCTTTCCATCGTCACCTATGCAGCCGTCCTGATCCACATCATTGACGGTATAGCGCTCACCATTCAAAATAAAAAAGCCCGCCCAGTGGCTTACGCTTACAGCAAGCCAGGTGCAAACTCTAGCTCTGCTAGCCGCAGCATGGCTATTTTAGGCACACTTATCTTGGTTTTCTTAGCTACACACATGGCAAATTTCTGGTGGAAAATGAAAGTGAAAGAAGAAGTTCCACTTCATACTTACAAACTCGAAATGGACAACCCAATGATGGGTGCTGCCAATGCAGAACTCTATTACACACATGTACCAGGCATTCAGCCTATCCCAAAAGACGGCAAAAATATTGTCGAAAAAGGAACTGATCTATACATTAAAGGCACAAACGTTAAAGTTGCCGAAGGTTACCGCGACCTACACACATTGGTCATAGACTTCTTCAGTAAAAGCAAAAACGAAGGCGCCTTGTTTGCCGTTCTCTTTTACTTGATTTCTATGGTTGTTTTGGCTTACCATCTCTTACATGGTTTTCAAAGTGCCTTCCAATCTTTAGGTATCAATCATCCTAAATACACCCCACTGATCAAAATCATCGGAACAGGCTTCGCCGTTGTTATTCCGTTTTTGTTTGCGATTATTCCCGTTATTATTTACATGAATCACTAGGAATCAGGCTATGTCAACACTAAATTCGCGCATTCCAGAGGGTCCAATTTCAGAAAAATGGACCAACCACAAAAACCACATGAAGTTGGTTGCACCCAACAACCGTCCCAAAATCGATGTCATCGTTGTTGGAACAGGTTTAGCCGGCGCTTCTGCAGCTGCCTCACTTGGCGAGATGGGCTATAACGTTAAGGCGTTTTGTTTCCAAGATTCTCCAAGAAGAGCACACTCTATTGCAGCCCAAGGTGGTATCAACGCTGCCAAAAATTACCAAAACGACGGCGACTCTATCTACCGTCTCTTTTACGACACCATTAAAGGTGGAGACTACCGTGCCCGAGAAGCCAACGTATACCGTTTGGCAGAAGTGTCAGGTAATATCATCGACCAATGTGTGGCGCAAGGAGTTCCGTTTGCACGTGAATACGGAGGTCTCTTAGACAACCGTTCTTTCGGTGGAACACAAGTACAACGTACATTCTACGCAGCTGGGCAAACCGGCCAACAACTTTTGTTGGGTGCGTATTCAGCGCTCTCACGCCAAATTGGCTTGGGTCGTGTAAAAATGTACCACCGTCACGAAATGATGGACCTCGTTAAAGTTGACGGTAAAGCACGCGGTATCATCGCGAGAAACCTCGTTACTGGTGAGCTCGAGCGTCATTCAGCTCACGCAGTTGTAATTGCTTCTGGTGGTTACGGAAACGTCTACTTCCTTTCAACAAACGCCATGGGAAGCAACGTGTCTGCAGCATGGAAAGTACACAAAAAAGGTGCTTTATTCGCCAACCCTTGTTTTGTACAAATTCACCCAACGTGTATCCCTGTACATGGCACCAATCAGTCCAAGCTTACCCTCATGTCCGAGTCTTTACGTAACTCTGGCCGTATTTGGGTTCCTAAGAAAAAAGAAGATGCCGAAGCCATCCGCGAAGGCAAACTCAAACCAACTCAAATTGCCGAAGAAGACCGCGATTACTTCTTAGAAAGACGCTACCCTGCCTTCGGTAACCTCGTTCCACGTGACGTTGCCTCTAGAGCAGCTAAAGAAAGATGCGATGCAGGCTTTGGTATTGAAGCAAACGACACCAATGAAGGTGTTTACCTTGACTTCGCTACAGAAATCCGCAGCAAAGGTCGCCAATCTGCTTTTGCACAAGGTGACCACAACCCAACTGAAGAAAAAATCATCGCACTCGGTAAAAAGTGGATTGAAGAGAAATATGGTAACCTCTTTCAGATGTACCAAAAAATTACAGACGACAATCCATACGAAACACCAATGAAAATCTACCCTGCTGTTCACTACACTATGGGTGGTGTTTGGGTAGATTACAACCTACAAAGTACTATAGAAGGTTGTTTTGTAACCGGAGAAGCCAACTTCTCAGACCACGGTGCCAACCGTTTAGGTGCGTCGGCACTCATGCAAGGTTTGGCCGACGGCTATTTTGTATTGCCTTACACTATCTCTGATTACCTTGCCAATGATATTCGTACAGGTAAGATTTCTACAGATAGTCCGGAATTCGAACAAGCAGAGTCAGAAGTGAAATCAAGTATTGAGCGTTTTCTTCAAAACAAAGGCTCTAAATCTGTAGATCACTTCCACAAACGCCTTGGCCTCATTATGTGGAACAAAGTAGGTATGGCACGCAACGAAGCAGGCTTAAAAGAAGCCATCGAAGAAATTGCTGCTTTACGCGAAGAATTCTATAAAGATGTTTTCGTGCCTGGCGATGCCAACGAAATGAATCCAGAACTCGATAAAGCGATGCGCGTTGCAGACTTCATTGAACTTGGGCAGCTCATGGCTGTAGATGCCTTGCGCCGAGAAGAGTCTTGTGGTGGTCACTTCCGAGAAGAATATCAAGATAGCGAAGGAGAAACACTTCGCGACGACGAAAATTTCAAATACGTTGCTTCTTGGGAATACCAAGATGGCGATGCCAAAAAAGCAGCGCTTCACAAAGAGGCACTCAATTACGAGTTCATTAAAATTGCAGCACGCAACTATAAATAAGTAGATATGGCTTCAAAATTTATCAATATTACGCTCAAAATCTGGAGACAAAAAAATACCAATGCAAAAGGTGGTATTGAAACATACAGTCTTGCTAACGTCTCTACAGATAGTTCATTTCTTGAAATGCTCGACCAACTCAATGAGCAACTCATCAACGAGCAAAAAGAACCTGTAGCCTTTGATCACGACTGCCGTGAAGGTATTTGCGGAATGTGCTCATTGTATATCAACGGACGCGCACATGGCCCTGAAACCGGAACTACAACATGTCAATTACACATGCGTAGTTTTGCTGACGGCGATACCATCTATGTAGAGCCATGGAGATCACGTGCTTTCCCAATTGTAAAGGACCTCGTTGTTGACCGTTCAGCTTTTGACCGCATCCAACAAGCAGGTGGTTTTGTTTCGGTAAACACTTCCGGACGCACTATGGATGCCAACGCCATTCCTGTGCCAAAAGCAGACGCAGACAAAGCATTTGAGGCTGCTGCTTGCATTGGCTGTGGTGCTTGTGTAGCAACCTGTAAAAACGGTTCAGCCATGTTATTTGTCGGCGCAAAAGTTTCACAATATGCGCTTTTACCACAAGGAAAGGTTGAGGCAAAAGACCGCGTACTCAATATGGTTCGTCAAATGGATGAAGAAGGTTTTGGTAACTGCACCAATACTGGCGCTTGCGAAGTAGAATGCCCTAAAGGCATTTCTCTTGAGAACATTGCGCGCATGAACCGCGAATTCTTGAGTGCTTCACTTACTTCAGACAAATAAGTAAAAACATATAACAAAAAAAGGGCGGTCAAATGACCGCCCTTTTTTATATGCTGTTCAACTGAAATTACTTCAGTTGTTGTCCTTCTTTATTGTACCAACCTTGGTTGTCTTTAATTTCTACAGGAACGTTAGATTGATCGCTCAAGCGTTTTTGCGTACGCATCCAAAAGTAAAAGCCGAAAAAGCCTAATAGGATAAGTGCAGTATTCAAATAGTTTTGGATGAATTCAAAAAAGCCAAAAGACCATTGAAATGCATCACCAATTTTGTATACGAAGTCTGTCCAAGTCATGTGTAGTTCTTTTATAGAGCAAATGTACTACAAATTTTAATAAATCATGCGCTGCTTTAAATTTCTCCCATCAAAGCAAGCGTTTCTTTGGCGGCCGCCTGCTCTGCTTCTTTTTTTGAGAAACCCTTTCCTTTGCCATAGCTTGTGCGATTGATTTGCACACTCATTTCGTAGATTGCTTTGCCATCCGTAAACTGCTCTGACAACAAAATGAATTCAAGGCTGAGTTTCTTGCGCTGGCACCAAATAAATAATGCAGATTTGAAGTCGAGTTCTTCTTCAAGAACCTTATTGAGATTGAGGTGCTTTCTAAAAACAGTGTTTTTGAGTACGTTTTGCGTGTTGATAAAACCCCCGTCTAAATAAATTGCCCCGATCAGTGCCTCAAATGCATTGCCCTCTAAGCCTGCTAAATTGATACTTCTGCCCTGACTATAAATAAGATGATTTCGAATGCCCATTCGCTCGCCAATAGCTGCTAACGACTTTCGATTCACTATTTTGGATTTGATTTTGGTCAGTTGGCCTTCGTCGAGTTCGGGGTATTTTTCATAAACAAATGCTGCAACAACAGCATCCAAAATGGAATCACCCAAGAACTCTAGTCTTTCATTAGCAGCCAAAAGGTGTTGTTCCGACAAAGAACTTTTGTGCGTTAAGGCCTGAATGAAAAATGAAACATTTTGGGGCTTATAGCCAAATTGCGCTAAAACAAAACGAATGACATCTAGCTCTTCGTTTGTTTTCTTCTTTTTGAAGAGAGGAATTTTGAGCAATTTATGCTTTAAATTTCTTTACGATAATGGAGGTGTTGTGACCCCCAAAACCAAAGGTGTTGGACAAAGCGATGTTCACTGTGCGCGCCTGTGGTTTGTGAAAAGTAAAGTTGAGCTTTGGATCGAGTTCGGGATCGTCGGTAAAGTGATTAATGGTTGGTGGAACCATATCGTTTTTAACCGCGAGAACACAAGCCACAGCCTCAATGGCGCCGGCAGCACCTAAAAGGTGGCCTGTCATGGATTTGGTTGAACTGATGTTCAGGTTATAGGCGTGGTCGCCAAAAACGTGCTGGATGGCTTTTACTTCTGCGATATCGCCAAGGGGAGTAGAAGTTCCGTGCACATTTACGTAGTCGATTTGAGAAGGGTCGATTTCGGCGTCTTCTAAAGCGGCTAGCATGGTGTTGCGCGCACCCAAGCCTTCTGGATGAGGCGCAGTCATGTGATAAGCGTCGCCAGACATGCCGCCGCCGATTACCTCAGCGTAAATTTTTGCCCCGCGCTTAATGGCGTGCTCGTATTCTTCGAGAATGAGGCAACCTGAACCCTCGCCGAGTACAAAACCGTCGCGGTCGAGGTCGAACGGACGAGATGCAGTTTCTGGAGAGTCGTTGCGGGTAGAAAGTGCTTTTAATGCATTGAAACCACCCATACCCATTTCGTTTACGCCAGCCTCTGAACCACCAGTAACAATGGCATCAGCTTTTCCTAAACGAATGAGGTTAAATGCGTCAATTATGGCATTGGTTGCAGAGGCACAAGCTGATACACAAACGTAGTTAGGACCACGTAAACCATATTTGATAGAAATATGACCAGCTGCGATATCTGCAATCATTTTTGGAATAAAGAAAGGATTGAAGCGAGGCGTTCCGTCTCCACTAAAATATTCTCTTGCTTCCTCTTGGAATGTTTTAAGGCCTCCAACACCTGATCCCCAAATTACACCAATGCGGTCTAGGTTGGGGTCGGACTCAAGCAAAGCAGCATCTGCCATAGCTTCCGTAGCGGTAACTATGGCATACTGCGAAAATTGATCAAGCTTGCGCGCTTCCTTTTTGTCCATGTGGTCTTCCACATTGAAGTCTTTCAATTCACAGGCGAACTGTGTCTTGAAAAGAGCAGCATCAAATTGTTTGATGGGTGCAGCGCCACTTTTACCCGCCATAAGGCCATCCCAGTATTCTTGTACTGTGTTGCCTATTGGCGTAAGTGCACCAAGACCTGTTACAACAACTCTTTTTAATTGCATACCCGTTAACTAAAAGGAATGGTGTGAAATATTAAACGTTTGCAGCGATATAGTCAATGGCATCACCAACTGTTTGGATACCTTCTGCTTTATCGTCTGGAATAGAAATATTGAATTGTTTCTCGAATTCCATGATTAACTCAACAGTGTCAAGTGAATCGGCACCCAAGTCATTGGTGAAGCTCGCTTCGTTAGTTACTTCACTTTCTTCAACATTCAGTTTATCAACGATGATCGCGATAACTTTAGCTTTGATATCAGACATTTTTTAAAATTTAAAGGTTTCAGCTTGCAAAGAAAAAAACTATCGCCCAATAAACAAAACTTATACCGATTTAATTTATCAACACTTCGTGTCTCAAAGTAGAGGAATCCTAGAGTATGCTTAACTTTGTAGCCGAAATGCAAGAACAATTAATTCTATTTATTTCCGGAGGAGGCAGTAACGCGCGGCAAATAATTGACTATTTCAATGATAATGAACGAGTTAATGTGGTTGGTGTGCTCTCTAGTAAGCCCAATTCTGAAATGGAGGCATTTTGTGCGGGCCACAACCTTCCCTTTTTTAACTTACTCGGTAAAGATTTTTCGAACTACCTTCAAATTTGCCATGAACTAGGTGCAAACTGGGTTGTTTTAGCTGGTTTCCTCAAAAAAATACCAACTGAGCTCCTTGCAGCATTTCCGGACAAGATCATTAATATTCACCCGTCCCTGCTTCCAAATTATGGCGGTGCAGGCATGTATGGGCAGTACGTGCATCAAGCCGTGAGTGCGGCAAAAGAAGCCTTTAGTGGTATCAGTATTCATTTAGTCAATGAAGAATTTGATAAAGGGAAACTGCTTTTTCAGCATGCAGTTGCCTTGCCACAAAATGCTACTGCGCATGAGGTCGAGGCAGAAGTCAGGGCTTTAGAAAAGCAGTTTTTTGCAAAAGACCTAGACAGGTTTTTGTCGGAATCTATAATATAGCTTGCTCTAAACACTGCGCAAAACGCAAACAATCTTCGTAAGAATTATAAAGCGGCGCTGGCGCGATGCGAATAACGTTTGGTTCTCTCCAATCTGCAATAACGCCCAAATCTGTTAAACGATCAAAAAGTTGACGTCCTTGACCTTTTGCCAAAATAGAAAGCTGAGCCCCACGCGAACTTGGGTCTTTAGGTGTAATGATTTCAAATGAACACCTCTCTTTGTTTCTTTCCGAAACATCTTCAATAAGAAATGCCAAATACGCCGTAAGCTGATCGCGCTTTTGACCAATGCGGTCCATTCCGGCTTCTTCAAAGATTTCTAACGAAGCCAAATGAGCAGCCATACCCAACACAGGTGCGTTACTCAATTGCCAGCCTTCTGCGCCAGGAATTGGGTCAAAGCCCGGCTCCATCTGAAAACGAACTGCCTTGTTGTGGCCCCACCATCCTGCAAAACGAGGTAATGATTTGTTGTGGGCGTGGCGTTCGTGTACAAAGAGGCCGGAAACACCCCCAGGTGAAGAATTCAAATACTTGTAACCACACCATGCAGCAAAATCGACATTCCAATCGTGCAGCGCTAAATTGACGTTTCCAGCAGCATGGGCGAGGTCAAAACCAACTACGGCACCCACAGCATGGCCGGCTGCAGTGATTTTTTTGAGGTCAAAATACTGTCCTGTGTAATAATTGACACCGCCAATCATGACCAAAGCAAGCTCGTCGCCGAGTTCAGCTATCTTCTCGAGAATGTCTTCTTCTCTAATCAGGTGTTCCCCTGGACGCGGCCCAACCTCAACTAAGGTGTCGGCAGGTAAGCCGTGGAAGGCAACTTGTGAGGCAAGCGCATATTGATCGCTCGGAAACGCTTTCTCTTCGCAGAGAATTTTGACGCGCTTCCCTTCTGGGCGATAAAACGAAACCATTAATAAGTGTAAATTGGTGGTGAGAGAATGGGTGATCACTACCTCGATTGGAAGTGCGCCCACCACTTTAGCCGCCATTTCAGTTAAATTTTCATGATAAGCAAACCAAGGTCTTTTGGCTAAAAAATGACCTTCTACACCAAATTTAGCCCACGCTTCAAGTTCTTCTTGAATATAGCCAGCAGCAGTAATCGGTTGCAAACCCAGAGAGTTGCCCGTAAAGTATACAGGATTGGGATTGTGAAAAGTTGGAAAATGAAAGCGCGATCTGAAAGATGCTAACGGGTCTTTTTGATCTAATTCTTGGGCGAATTTTAGGGTGTTTTCAAATTTCATATGCCGGCTTTATTCGTAACTTTATAGCCACAAATATACATAAGAATGAAGACTCCCTCTCCTATAGACCGCAGCCGTTCGGCAGAATTATTCGAAGCAGCCAAAGGATTTTTTCCCGGTGGCGTCAATTCTCCGGTACGCGCTTTTAAGTCGGTTGGAGGCACCCCGCTTTTTATTGCAAAAGGCGATGGCGCTCAAATCTGGGACGAAGATGGCAACCAATTCATCGACTTTTGCTGCAGTTGGGGGCCGCTCATTCACGGGCACAACCATCCTTATGTCTTTGAAAAAATTGTTGCAACACTACAAAACGGCGCCAGTTTTGGTGCGCCTACCCGCAAAGAAAATGAGCTCGCCGAGTTTATGCTCAAAAGGCTCCCTTTTATCGATAAAATTCGCTTCACAAGCTCCGGAACCGAGGCGGTTATGAGCGCGCTGCGCTTGGCACGTGGCGCTACCGGCAAAAATAAAATCTTGAAATTCGAAGGCTGCTATCACGGCCACGTAGACGCTTTATTGGTGCAAGCTGGCAGTGGTTTAGTGACCTTCGGCACATCATCAAGCGCTGGTGTACCCGAAGCATTTGCTAATGAAACACTCGTTTTACCACTCAACGATGCCGCAGCCCTTACGGCATGTTTTGAAGCGCAGCACCAAGACTTAGCGGCCGTCATTATTGAGCCTATTCCAGCAAACAATGGCTTGTTGCTCCAAGACCTCACCTTCTTAAATCTACTGCGTTCCCTCTGTACAAAATATGGCGTACTGCTCATTTTTGATGAAGTGATCTCCGGTTTTAGAGTAGCGTTTGGCGGTGCAGCTGAACTCTATGGCATCACGCCCGACATGGTTACCTACGGTAAAATTATTGGTGGAGGTTTGCCTGTAGGTGCTTACGGCGCACGAAAAGAAATCATGGCTTATGTTTCTCCTGAAGGGCCTGTTTACCAAGCCGGAACGCTTTCTGGAAATCCGGTCGCAATGGCCGCTGGTCTTGCGCAGCTCGAGTTGTGTGCGGCAGAAGGCTTTTACACCCATCAAGCGCAGCGCACCCAAACATTCGTGGACAACATCAATACTTTTGCCCTAGCGCAAGCCTACCCAATGGAACTCGTTTGTGTAGGATCTATCTTCTGGTTCTCCTTCAACGGCAAAAAACGCATTACAGCAGCAAGTCAAATTGCGAGTGATATGGCGGCATTCAACTTTATGCACCACTACCTTTTGGACGTTGGTGTTTATTTTGGGCCTAGTGGTTATGAAGTCGGATTCGTATCTTCGGCACATACCGATGCGCAACTAGACTACGCCGCCGAACAAATCAAAGCGGCACTTGCAGCTTTCTATCAAAAGTAATCCCTAGCTTTAGGTCGTGAATTTAGTAACAGGTGCCACCGGACTTCTCGGAAGTCATGTATTAATAGAGCTTACCAAGCGCAACCTTAGGGTGCGGGCTGCTTATCGCAATGCACAAAAACAAAAAGCGGTTCAATACCTATTTGCCTATTATTTCAAAGAACAAGCCGGAGAAAAGTGGGCGCTGGTAGAATGGGTGAAAGCAGATCTTCTCGATATCGACGACTTGAAAAACGTAGTGCAAGGAAGTACAACCATTTACCACTGTGCGGCTTTGGTTTCGTTTTTTAAAGCTGATTTTGAAGCTTGTATTCAACAAAACCGCTACGTAACTGCCAATTTGGTCGATTTATCTATTCAATGTGGTGTGCAACACTTTTGTCATGTGAGTTCTACAGCCGCGATTGGCGGCAAAGAAGCGCTAGTCAATGAAAAAAGCAAATGGCAAGAAGGCGCGCAACACAGCGGGTACGGTATTTCTAAATTAATGGCTGAAAAAGAAGTTTGGCGCGGCATAGAAGAAGGCTTAACAGCCGTAATTGTGAACCCATGTGTTATTTTGGGTCCTGCCGCACCAGGAAGTCCTTCTTTACAAATGCTCGATACCGCCAAAAAAGGCTTGAAATTTTATACCAGTGGCGCCAATGCAGTTGTAGACGCGCGCGATGTTGCTTGGGCCATGGCCGAATTAGTCGCGAAAGGTGTTGTACGCGAGCGCTTTTTGGTCGTTGGTCCACAACAAACTTTTCGCGAGTTGTTCAGTGTTTTTGCCCAAAACCTCGGAAAAAACCCGCCAACTATCAAAGCGCCAAAAACACTTACTTTGTTTTTCGCAGCATTTCATGAGCTGTGGTGTCATTTAAGCGGAAAAAGAGAAGGCCTTACTATTGAAACGGCACGCTCGTCACAAGAAGTATTGCGCTATGACCGCAACAAAATTGAAAAAGAATTGTCTTTTAAATATACGCCACTCCAAGACATTATCAGTAATATGTTGGCTGGGCAAGCATTTATTGAAAAAAACACAACAACTTGAGTCGGAAACTGATCATTTTCATTGGTATTTTCTATCTCGTTGGTCTTGTAGGCATGTCTATTGGGCCTTATAAGTCCTTTTTTGTTGGCCTTTCTTTTTTTCACCTACTCCTTTCATTTGGTATTCTTCTGCTCGGCAGAAAAAAATATGGTAGCCGTTTTTGGCTGTTCATCGCGCTTTCTTTTCTCACTGGCATGACTGCCGAATGGATTGGCGTACACACGGGTTTTTTATTTGGCGACTACCACTACGGCCAAGTGCTCGGGCCTAAATTAGTTGAGGTGCCGCTCATTATTGGGGTAAACTGGGCGATGCTCAGCATCGTGAGTGCAGCACTCCTTGCCTCCCTCCAACTTGGGTTTTGGATAGAAATTATTTTAGCGGCCGCCTTGATGGTGTTTTTGGATTTTTTAATGGAGCCCGTTGCGATCAAACTTGGGTTTTGGTATTGGAAGGGCGGTATTATTCCCATTTTTAACTTTGTTTGCTGGTTCTTTACCTCCTTGCTACTGCAATTTGTCTATCGCAAATGGCGTTTGAACGAGACAAACAATGTGGCGGTGGCGTTGTTTATTTACATGACCATCTTTTTTACTTTTTTAAATTTTCGCTTATGATGTGGTGGGGTCCGGTTGTTACACTCGCAACTTTTTTTGGGATGGAATTTATGGCGTGGGCCACTCACAAATATGTCATGCACGGCATTATGTGGTATTTCCACAAAGACCACCATCAAGTGGAGCCTGGTTTTTTTGAAAAAAACGACGTTTTCTTTCTCATTTATGCCATTCCGTCTTGGCTCTGCATTATGCTCGGCCTCATGAATCAAACCTACTTCCCTGTTTGGATTGGCTTCGGTATTGCAGCTTATGGCTTGGCTTACTTTCTGATCCACGACGTTTATATCCACCGCCGTTTCAAATGGCTGCGCGACATCGAGCACCCTTACTTTTATGCCATTCGCAGAGCGCATAAAATGCACCACAAACATTTAGGCAAAGAGCACGGAGAGTGTTTCGGAATGCTTTTAGTTCCTTTTCGCTTTTATATCGATAGCCGCAAGCAATTCAAAAAACAACAAAGCGCATGAGTCTTTACGGCTGGGTCATTCTTCTTTCTTTTGCAGGTCCTTTTGCACTCAGCTTTGACCAAAAGGTAGCCTTCTTCAAAGAATGGCGTTTTGTTTTTCTTGCTGCCCTAGCTGTTGCTGTTCCCTTCCTAATTTGGGATGAACTATTTACCCAATGGGGCGTGTGGGGTTTCAACCCTGACTACCTTTTGAAAATTTATCTTGGGCATCTTCCGCTTGAAGAAGTGTTGTTTTTTGTCGTGATCCCGTATAATTTCATTTTCATTTTAAAAGTCATTCAAGCGTACTTCCCCAAACGCAATAAGCGGTCGTTTTCAGCGTGGTTTGCCTTTCTATTCATTGTTAGCTCAGCGCTTTGGTTATTGCTTTACAGCGACAATTATTATACATCGCTCGCCTGTTTTTTGAGTTTGGTTCTTACAATTTTGCTTCGCAATAAGCTTTGGTACCAAGATTTCATGTGGGCATATTTACTTTGCTTGATCCCATTTTTTATCGTGAACGGCATCCTTACTGGCGCTACAACTCCAGCGCCAATTGTCTGGTACAGTGAGCAACACATCATTGGCTGGCGCATGATCAGCATTCCTTTTGAAGACCTTTATTACAACTACGCATTGCTATTGCCACTCACCTGGTTTTATTTTTCTTTAAAAAATCGCAAGGAAAATGCGATTAGTATTTTGAAAAATTAAAAAAATAATTAACTTTGTCGCCCCTAGCAAAGCAAAGGCTAAGTAATGATGGGAATTTCAAGCGAGAATAGCTCAGTTGGTAGAGCACGACCTTGCCAAGGTCGGGGTCGCGGGTTCGAATCCCGTTTCTCGCTCTTTTGAGCTCGAGTGGTGGAATCGGTAGACACGCCGGACTTAAAATCCTGTGGGCATTTGCCCGTGCGGGTTCAAGTCCCGCCTCGAGTACAATATTGTGAAATAAACCCTTGATTCTTCTGAATTGAGGGTTTTTTGTTTCAAATAGATTCAAATTTTTCGGGATGTAGCTCAGTTGGTAGAGTACTCGTCTGGGGGGCGAGAAGTCGCAGGTTCAAGTCCTGTCATCCCGACTTACAACCTCATCAATAGATGGGGTTTTTTTATTTTCTATTTTTACGCCATGCCAAATACTCTTGACCAAGGAAAATACAAGCCCGTTCGGCCACTTACCCTAAAAGGTAAGTTTTTGGTGGGGCTCGTGCGCTTGCTATTCAAAATGCGCAAAATATTAGGCGGTCAGGATTGGCTGCATCCGATGAAAGGGCACCACGAGGACCCGCGCAAAATGAATTTTCGGCAGCAACTTTATTTCGGTTACAAATATTACTACCGTGCCCTACTCAATGGAGATAAAGGCGCGGGGCTCGAACAATACTTTCAAAGTCAAGGGGCGAAGTTTCAAAATAAAGACACTTCTAATAGCACCCAAAAACTTACACTCAGTGCCGGCGGCGACCTCATGCCCTACTTTTGCATTACTCCCGAGCAGTGCAAAAATCTTTGGGAGGAAAGCGGCGACTTTTTTTTCGACGCCGACCTCGTTGTTGGCAATTTAGAAACACCCTTAAACCCAAATAAGCCCGCCGGGCTCGTTCCTGAAGTGATGCTCAATAATATGTACTTCAATGCCAATCAAG
The DNA here is from genome assembly GCA_937975705.1 of uncultured Flavobacteriia bacterium. Classification (GTDB taxonomy): domain Bacteria; phylum Bacteroidota; class Bacteroidia; order Flavobacteriales_D; family Crocinitomicaceae; genus UBA952. The sequence goes on from CALJTX010000020.1 coordinate 38,522, forward strand.
ACATGTTTGATGTTTTCTCAGGGCTTGGGCACTACAAGGGATTTGATGTGCTTTCCACAGCCAACAACCACTCCTTGGATCAGGGTGAAGAAGGAGTGATGGAAACCATCAAATTTTTGGATCAAAAAAGAATTGCACACGTAGGAACAGCCAGGTCTGAGCAAGAACGAGACGCATTTCCTATTATTGAAAAAAATGGCATCCGCATCGCCTTTTTATCCTATACATTTTCATTGAATGCATTGGTTTGCCCTGAAGGTAAAGCATACCTAGCCAACCACTTAAACTTGAACGAAGAAAACCCAGATTTGTCTTTGATTGTGCACCAAGCCAAGTTGGCACGAGATAAAGGAGCGGAATTTATTGTCGCATTTTTACACATGGGTTGTGCCTACCAGCCTTATCCGTCGCAGACAATTGTAGAGAACATGCACCAAATTTGCAGGCAATCGGGCATAGACTTAGTGCTGGGCGGGCATCCACACAATGCGCAACCAATTGAGTTTTTAGAGATCAAGGATCCATTTAACGGAAAAAATAAACAAACGACTATCGTTTATTCGCAAGGTGATTTTGTGGCCTACGATATCCATAAGTGGTGTAAGTTGCCTCTATTGCTGAAATTCGAAATCGCAAAAATCAATGAAGAGGTGGTGGTTTCTGCTATCCGCGCAAAACTCTTTTACAATCATGCCACTATTCAAAATGGACAAGTTACTTCCTTGAAACTACGCGACTACCTCCAATTAAAAGAAAATGTTTCCGTTCTGAAAAATGATGCTGCAGCACTTAGAGAATTTGAAGAGCTAAGCTACTTTGCGGAGTCGTATTTATTGAAAGGGAATCTAGAGCGCTTTTTAGTAAAAGAAGAGCGCGATGGCAAAGGCTATGAACAGCGCGCCAATGAGTCGGTTCACGAGTAGTAAGAAGCGCTCAGTGATATACGGTTTCAAAAAAGAGGCGCTCCAAGAAATCAGACATTCCATTATGAAAATGGCGCTCAGGGCACCTGTAAAATAGAAGAACGCATCTGCAGATTCATATTTTGCCACCGTTTTGAGCTGGGTAGAAACCGCCAACCAACCAATATAATTGCCCGGATTGAGAATATTCAGAAAGAATCCCATGGACACATATTTCAAGAGCTGCTTGTTTTCTGTCTTTGGATAGGCTGCCTTTTCTTTTTTCAACAAGTTCGACAAACCATAAAGCAGCAAAAATAGCGCGCCGCAAATGCGCACCACTAAATCTGTAGTTCCCCCTTTTGGAATCAGCTCGGTATTGAACCAACTCAATGCTATCAGAATAATATCAGAGGAAATGACTCCCAATGAAATGAAGACCCCTGTTCGAAAGCCGTAGTCAATGCTATGTTGCACCAAAGCGAAGAAAACGGTTCCTAGCATCATGCTCATCACCATTCCCGTTAAAAAACCATACATGACAATCTCAGACATTGGGTTGCTCTATATTTTGCGGTTCAAAGCTATTTAATTTCATTCGAATAGTTGTATAAATTAAAAAATGCGCCCTAACATTAGGGTGCGTATTAATCCAATAAGGGTCATTTAGACAATAATTCGTAACTTCACCCCTCATTTTTTTGTACATTTAGTCTCATGTGGAGTAGAGTAGCCAGTTTTATATTAAGAAATCGCTTGTTTGTATTGGCCATTATCGGTATTATCACCGTGTTTTTTGGCTACTACGCTGTTACTTCACTCAAGGTAGACAACCGTTTTGGCAACACCCTGCCTAAAGACGACCCTATCCAAATGGACTACGAAAAGTTCAAATTACAATTTGGAGAAGATGGTTCTACTTTGGTCATTGCCGTCCAGACCGATTCACTTTACACCGAAGAAAATTTCAAAAAGTGGCGAGAACTTGGTTACCAAATCCTAAAAATTAAAGGTGTAGACAACGTTGTATCAGAAGCCACACTTTTTGGCATCACCAACAACATCAAGAAAAACGAATTTGAAATTCACCGCATTTTTTCCGACACCACCTTTCGAGACAAATCAATAACAGACGTCCGTAAGGAAATTCGCAAAAATCCAATTTATCGAGGTTTGCTTTACAACGACACCAGCAATGTGTCTTTGTTAATGATCGGCATCGATGAAAAAGTACTGTCAAATCCTAAGAAATCAGGGGTGGTGCTTAAAATTGAAGCGCTTGCCGACAAATACGAAAAACACTTTGGGAAAGTCTATTTTGCCGGCCTACCGCATATTCGTGTAGTTGTCGGAAGGCGCATCGTATCTGAAATGTATATTTTCTTGGGGCTTTCAATTTTCGCATCGTCGCTGCTACTCTTCATCTTTTTTAGATCGCTTTATGTCGTCTTGCTTTGCAACACTGTCGTGGCCATTTCTGTGATTTGGGCCTTGGGTAGTATTGCCTTTTTGGGTTACGAACTTTCCATCATCATGGCGCTTGTGCCGCCGCTCTTGATTGTCATCGGGGTGCCCAACTGTGTCTTTCTCATTACGCGCTATCACCAAGAATTTGTGCGGCTCGACAACAAAATGCGCTCTTTATTTGTCATGGTCAAGCGCATTGGTTCGGTAACCTTCTTGACCAACCTCACTACTGCGGTCGGCTTTGTTACCTTCACCAGTTCAGACAAACTTGCACAATTTGGTATCATTTCAAGTTGGAATATCATGGTGGTTTTTGTGCTCTCACTGGCCATAATTCCAATTCTTGCCTCTTTTGCCAAGCCACCAAAACCGCGCCACCTCAAGCACCTCAGTCGCGTATATTCTCAAGGCTTTATTGAGTTCATCGTTAAGCTCGTGACCAAATACCGCCCATGGATTTATGTCTCCTCCATATTGCTGGTTATTTTCAGCCTCTATGGCATGACCAAAATCATTTCTACAGGAAACATCACTAGTGATTTACCTTCTGACGACCCTATTTTACTCGATCTCAAATTTGTGGAGCGCAATTTTGGCGGCTCTATTCCTTTTGAAATTACGGTCAACTACAAAGAGAAAGGTCGTCTTTTCAATGTCGAAACGATGCGCAAAGTGGAAGAAATACAAAACACTTTTGCCAAAGACACGCTCTTCTCCAAAAGTATTTCTTACGTAGACCTCATCAAGTCTATCAATATGGCATACCACGGTGGTGACCCGAGTAAATATACGCTCATCTCCAACCGCGACAAACTTCGCCTCAAAAAATACATCGACAAGCTCGACATGAGTAGTCTCAATGGTGGTTCTATTTCGCTTAAAAACTTAGTGGATACCAGCAAAACCACACTGCGCATCCGCATGCAAATGAAAGACCTCAGCGTAGACAAAGTGGGGCCGGCACTCGATGCACTCAAAATTAAGACCAACAAAATTCTCAACCCAGACCAACAAACCCTAGACCGTCTTTACACTAAAATTTCGAAAGGCAACACGGCGGCGCTGGATAGCATCATTTACGAACACACTGGCGTATTCAATAGCCTGACCGCACTTGTTTCAAAAGGCAACGACGAAAAACAGATGGCCTTTGACATGGACCCTGAAAAAATCAAGGCCTACGCTGGCACCCCTCAATTCAATAAAAACCTCAAAAGAGCGATTGCTGCAGAACAATACGATCTCATTTTTACGGGGATTAAAGTCGTTCAAACAGAAGGCACCAAATACCTTTTTGTGAACCTGCTACAAAGCCTCATCTTCGCGATCATCTCTATTGCCATCATGATGGCATTCTTGTTCCGCTCCATGCGCATTATTATGGTGTCCATGATTCCGAACATCATTCCATTGCTCTTTACAGCGGGTATTATGGGTTATTTTCAGATACCGCTCAAGCCATCAACTATTCTCGTTTTTGGTATTGCACTAGGGATTACCGTAGACAACGCCATTCTCTTCCTTGGGAAGTACCGAAATGAGCTCAAACAACATGGTTGGGATGTGCGTTTTGCGATCCTGCACTCTTTGCGCGAAACCGGTTTAGGTATTTTCTACACCTCTGTGATTTTATTCTTCGGCTTCTTGATGTTTGTGTTCTCGCAATTCGGCGGCACTAAGGCGCTGGGGCTTTTGGTATCAATTACCATTATGGTTGGTATGGCCACCAACTTGATCATCTTGCCAGCGCTGCTTTTAACGCTAGAACGTAAATTCAGCATGCGCTCTTTCCAAGAGCCTTTCTTTGATATCTACAACGAAGAAACAGACTACGACATCGACAAACTCGAGATTGAGTTTGCAGAAGAAGAAGAAAAAAGTAAGAATTAAGCGTCTGTAAGTTTTTTCACCATTGTCAAGATGGTAGCTAACGCAACTGTTTCTCCGGTTTCGTCATAGACATCTACCAAAAACTTCACAATACCTTTAGCGATATCCTCTTCAGAGCGCTTCTCTTGATCAATTTTTTCTTTAACAGTAAAACGCACACCAATAGTTGCGCCAGGGTAAACAGGCTTGGTAAAACGCGCCTCTTCAATTCCGTAGTTCAATAATACAGGGCCTTTCTTTGGATCTACAAATAAACCTGCGGCTTTGGATAGAATAAAATAACCGTGGGCTACGCGGCGCTCAAAGATGGTGCCTTCAAGAGAAGTAGCATCCATGTGGGCATAAAAGTTATCACCTGAGACATTTGCAAAATTAACGATGTCGGCATCGGTCACGGTATGCTTGTGGGTAAATACCGTTTCACCAACTACTAATTCTTCAAAATGCTTCCTGAATACATGTGGTTGTGCTTCGGGCATGGCCGAACCTACCTGAAACTGCTGGGTAATGGCTGTAATGGTGCTTGGATGGCCTTGGATCGCTGTGCGTTGCAAATAATGCAATACACCTCGCTTGCCACCCATTTCTTCGCCGCCACCAGCTCTACCTGGGCCGCCATGTGTTAGTAAGGGCATTGGTGAACCATGACCCGTGCTTTCTTTAGCACAGTCTTTATTGAGTACGAGGATGCGGCCGTGCATACTGGCTGCGCCAACCACATAATCAACTGCTTCCGTATTACTTGGCGTAACAATGGAAGAAACCAAAGAACCCTTGCCCATTTTGGCAAGTTCAATAGCTGCAGCCATGTCTTTATATGGCATAATGGTGGCTACGGGTCCGAATGCTTCAATGTCGTGTACCGCAGTTGAAGTAAAAGGATTTTCATTGCGGAACAATACAGGCGGGAAAAACGCACCCGCTTCTTTGTTGGCGCCGACCACTTCAAAATCGTCTAAATTGCCGAACACAATTTGTTGAGATTGCGCAAGAAGGTCCACATTGGCGCGCACTCTTTCTACTTGTAATTTGGTAGCTAGCGCGCCCATTCTGACACCCTCGGTTGCGGGGTCTCCAATTTTAGTGGTGGCCAAACGTGCAGCAATAGCCCCCTGCACCTCATCTAATAGGTTTTCAGGAACAATAATGCGGCGAACTGCTGTACATTTTTGGCCCGCTTTGATCGTCATTTCTTTGACGCATTCTTTTACGAATAAATCAAACTCTTCGGTGCCCGGAACGGCTGCTTCGCCGAGAACAGTGGCGTTAAGGGAGTCCGCTTCTAAATTAAAGCTGACGCTTTGTTCGGCAATGCGCGGCAAGCCTTTGAGCAACTTACCAGTTGCAGCGCTTCCGGTAAACGTAACCACATCTCTTGCGTCTACGGTATCCAAAATGCCGCGCCCAAGACCACAAATGAGCTGAAGTGCACCTTCAGGTAAAATTTTGGAATCGATGATGTCTCTAACCATCACTTCAGTCAAGAAACAAGTATATTCAGATGGCTTCACCACTGCGGGAACACCAGCCATTAAATTGACCGCGATTTTTTCGAGCATGCCCCAAATCGGGAAATTGAAAGCATTGATATGTACCGCAACACCCTCTTTTGGAACCATGATGTGGTGACCAATAAAGCTGCCGTTTTTAGAAAGCGGAGCGGCAACACCATCTACATAATACGGTAAATCCGGAAACTGACGGCGCAAGCTCGCATTGGCAAATAAGTTGCCAATACCTCCTTCGATGTCTATCCAAGAATCAATTTTTGTAGCGCCGGTGAGCGCAGAAATCTCATAATACTTTGCTTTGCGCTCCATTAAGAACAAAGCCAATGCTTTGAGCATGCGGCCGCGTTCTTGAAAGGTCATTTTACGCAACGCATATCCTTTTTGTCTTGCGTAAGTCAAGACCTCTGCAAAGTCAAGGCCTGCACTAGAAGCTTCTCCGATTTGCACTCCGGTGAGCGCATTGAATAAAGGGGTTTCTACTCCTTGGCCATCGACCCATTGTCCGAGAATGTAATTTTGAAAACGTTGCATAGCAGATTATTTGATTAACCAACGTACTAAGTCAGCACCATTGGCATAGACCATCAATGAAAGCAATAAGAAAATGCCGATATATTGTGCCACCTCTAATACTTTTTGAGGCGCTTCTTTACCGGTAATCATTTCATATAATAAGAAAACAACATGGCCGCCATCGAGTGCCGGAATCGGCAAAATATTCATGAAAGCCAAAATAATTGATAACAAGGCTGTGGTTAACCAGAAGGTGTGCCAATCCCACAATGGTGGAAACATATTGCCGATCGAAGCGAAACCACCAATTTGGGTGGCGCCTTTTTTGGTGAAAACGAATTTGAATTGGCTCACGTAGTCAGATAAAGTGTTGTAGCCATATCCCATTCCAATGCTTACGCTTTGTGCAAAACCATATTTTTTATCCGAAATCGCTTTTCGGTCTATGAATTCTGAATTGGCCATGATGCCGATCGTGCCGTTTGACTTCACTTTGACATCAAGTGTGATCGTGTCTTTTGAATTCCCCTTTCTGGCAACCTTTATGGCAACCTTCTCATTCTTGTGGGCAAAAAGCTCCGCTTGAAACTCGTCATAGTAGCGAATGACCTTTCCATTGACTTCATAAACGTGATCTTTTGCTTTGAGCCCTGCGCGCAGTGCTGGAGAATCTTTACTCACCTCAGCCACTTTGAGTGAGTTAGAGCGCAAAGAAAATGCAGGCAAAGCTCCTGCTTCAAATAATTTTTGATCGATGTCAGCAGGAAGTTTGAGGTGCGCGATGGTTCCGTCTGGGTGTTGAACGGTGATTTGCTGCGCGCCACGCAATAAAATTGCCTTATTGATCTCGTCTAAATTGAGGGGTTTCTTTCCTTCAATGGTCAAGACTTTATCTCCAGAGTAAATGCCGTATTTTGCCATGTAAGGATGCACACCCAAGCCATCTTTCAACTTGTTTTGATCCAGCGTCATTTGACCCCAAGCAAAGACAACTCCAATATAAATAATGAAACCCAAAACCAAGTTAACTGTGACGCCACCAATCATAATAATGAGGCGCTGCCACGGTTTTTTGCTTCTGAATTCCCAAGGCTGCGGTTCGTTTTTGAGTTGTTCGGTGTCCATGGATTCATCGATCATGCCAGCGATTTTGACATAACCTCCGAGCGGCACCCAACCTATTCCCCACTCTGTACTATCTGGGTCTTCAGACCATTCAGTCGGAGAAGACTTACTGAACCAAGATTTTTTCTTTTGGCCATTGACGCGTTTCCAACGGAAAAAAGAAAAATACGGATTGAAGAAAAGATAAAATTTCTCAACTCTTGTCTTGAATAATTTTGCCGGAATAAAATGACCAAACTCGTGTAGGGTAACGAGGATGGCTAGTGAGGTGATGAGCTGAGCTGCTTTGATTAGAATTTCCATTTTGTATTTTAAGAGTTACAAAGATACCTTAAGTTTATTTAGTGGGCCTCGAGCCAATTCGGTGCTGTTTTCATTTCTACCTCCATCGGCACTTCCATTGAAACAGCTTCTTCCATAGCTTTTTTGACCAATTGTTGCATGTGTTCAATTTCGTTTATGTGCACATCAAATACAAGTTCATCGTGTACTTGTAAAATCATTTTTGATTGCAGTTTTTCTTTTCCCATGGCGCGGTGAACAGCAACCATGGCCAACTTGATGATGTCTGCAGCCGAACCCTGTATAGGGGCATTAATAGCGTTTCGCTCTGCAAAACCACGCACTACTGCATTGGCAGAATGAATGTCCGGTAAATAACGGCGACGCTTCAAGATGGTTTCTACATAACCCAATTCTCTAGCCTGAGCAATGACTTTATCCATGTACGTTTTGATGGTGCCGTATTGTTCAAAATACGCATCGATAATGCCTTTTGCTTCGGTGCGTGAAATTTGAAGATTTTGCGACAAACCGAAAGCCGACTGACCATATATAATGCCAAAATTGACTGCTTTAGCCGCGCTACGCTGTTCTCTTGTGACCTCATCAATAGGCGTGTGAAAAACCTTAGCGGCAGTAGCGGCGTGGATATCGTGGCCACTTTTGAATGCAGCGATCATGTTCGGGTCGCCAGAAAGTGCGGCAATAATGCGCAATTCTATCTGCGAGTAATCTACCGCCATAAGCTGAAAATCTGCCGATCGGGCCACAAAAGCGCGGCGGATTTCTCTGCCTTTGGCAGAACGCACAGGAATATTCTGCAAATTGGGGTTGTTTGAACTCAGACGACCCGTTGCAGTGACAGTTTGCATGAAATTCGTGTGGATGCGGCCGTCAATAGGGTCGCAAAGCGTTGGCAGCGGATCGACGTATGTACTCTTGAGCTTGCGCAATTGGCGGTACTCTAAAATATGACCAATGATTGGATGGTCGTGTTCGTGTTTTTGAAGGATGTCTTCTGAAGTGGCATATTGACCTGTTTTGGTCTTTTTTGCCTTGCTCGAAATTTGTAGTTTTTCAAAGAGTATTTCACCGAGTTGTTTGGGTGAATCTAGGTTGAACGCCTCACCTGCGAGCGTTTTAATTTGCTGATCTAAATCAATAAGGCGCTCATCGAGTTCTTTTGAAAACGCATGTAAAGCGGCCGTGTCAATTGCAATTCCTTCTTGTTCGATGTCCTTTAGCACCCTTACAAGCGGCATTTCTACGTCGTAAAAAAGGTGGTGGAGGTGTGGTTTTTCGATTTCCGGCTCGAGTAGTTTTTTGAGCTGAAAAGTTATGTCGGCATCTTCGCAAGCGTAATCTTTGATTTGCGCCGGGGTCAGGTCTGCCATGTTTCCTTGGTTCTTTCCTTTTTTTCCGAGCAGCGTTTCAATAGAAACCGGTTGGTAATTGAGGTAGTAGGTGGCAAGAAAATCCATGCCTTGCTTAGACTCCGGATTGATCAGGTACTGAGCAATCATGGTGTCAAAAAGCGGACCTTTGAGTTCAATGCCATAGCGGTGCAACACCTTTAAATCGTACTTCATGTTGTGTGCGATTTTTTCAATGGAGATGTCCTCAAAAACCAAAGCAAACTCGTGAATAATTGCTTTTGCACCTTCAAAATCATTCGGAACAGCTACATAAAAAGCTTCGCGCGCTTTGTAAGAAAAGGAGAACCCTACTAGATCTGCATGCAATGCATCAATGGAGGTTGTTTCGGTATCAAAGCAAACCTCGCTTTGCACCAACAGTAAATCGAGTAATTCTTTTCGTTCCTCAGCAGAGGTAATCAAGTGGTAACTCGGCTTTTCTGTGGCAATCGTTTTATAATTGGCCGTTGGCGTAGCTTCTTGTGGTTCGAGCATACTTTGCATGCCAAATAAATCGAGCTGGGCTTCTTCTTTTTGTGCAGCGCTCTGCGTGACCACAATTTCTTCGCCAATAACGCGCTTGGCAAGTGTTCTAAATTCAAGCTCCGTAAAAATATCTTTCACTGCCTCGGCATTTACCGGACAAACTTCAAGGTCTTTTTCATTGAACTCCACAGGCACATCGCAAATAATTGTGGCCAAAGATTTAGACATCAGGCCTTGCTGCTGAAAATTTTCTACGTTTTCTTTTTGCTTGCCTTTGAGCTCGTGCACATGGGCAAACAAACCTTCCATAGAACCATATTTGGCCACCAATACTTTAGCCGTTTTCTCGCCAATGCCTGGAATGCCTGGAATGTTGTCCGAGGCATCGCCCCACAAACCTAAAATATCAATGACCTGCGCTGGGTTGCTGATCTCAAACTTTTCACAAACCTCCTTTACCCCCATAATTTCTGGCGGATTTCCACCTCGGCCTGGCTTGTACATGAATGTCTGCGGACTCACTAACTGCGCGTAATCTTTATCGGGAGTCATCATGTAGGTGATAAAACCCCTTGGCTCGGCCAGTTTTGCGACTGTTCCAATGACGTCGTCTGCTTCGAAACCGGCTACTTCTAAAATGGGAATATTGAATGCCTGAACGATTTGCTTAATGGGCTGAATCATGGAGCGGATATCCTCGGGCATTTGTTCGCGTTGCGCTTTGTATTCAACATATTCTTCTTGGCGTTGCGTAGAGCCACCGGGCGGATCAAAAACCACCGCTATATGCGTAGGTTGCTCCGTTTTGAGGATATCTATCAGTACGTTGGTAAAACCAAATGCGGCCGACGTGTTTTCGCCTTTTGAATTGACGCGTGGGTTTTTGGCAAAAGCGAAATACGCTCTATAAATGAGCGCATACGCATCGAGTAAAAAAAGTTTTTTGGGTGCGGCGGGTGTCAGCATCAGAAAGTAGGAAAGTAAGGTATGAACTGAGCAGGTTCTATTTGTGTCTCTTTGGAAATAGGTAGTGATTTATACAAGAACAAAACACCAACAGTAGGATATCCGCTGATTTTAACTTGCACCATTGCTTTTTTTGAAGCCTTGTAGGCAGTGGTCATAAAACCTGGCTCCGGAATAATACGCAGTGGAACTTTCAGCTCTGCCTCGCGGTGCGCCTTTATTTTAATTGGCTCATCGATGTAAAGTTGACCGATTTTTTGCTGATCGATAAAAAGCTCAAAACTGCCTGGCTTCATTTTGACAGGCACCCAAAGTTTATTCTCCACATGAAAACCTGCTTTGCACTTGATCAGTTGGCCAGTAAATTGCTCCATTTCTGTGCCGTCATAGCTGATCATTTCAATAGGTTCTTCCAAGCTTTTACAAGCAACTAAGGTGCACAGTAAAGCAAAAATAAAGAGCTGTTTCATGCTTAGATTTGACTGAAATTTTTGAAAAAATAAGGGATGGTTTCAATTCCTTTATAGAAATTAAACAATCCATAATGCTCGTTGGGGCTATGTATCGCATCGCTATCCAAACCAAAGCCCATTAAGATCGTTTTCAGACCCAGTTCTTGCTCGAACATTGCGATGATTGGAATGCTGCCTCCACTGCGGACCGGAATTGGTTTTTTTCCGAATGTTTTTTCATAGGCCTGACTTGCCGCAGCATACGCTGCAGAATCTGTTGGTGTCACTACTGGCTGCCCGCCATGATGAGGTGTTACCTTCACGCGCACGCTCAAGGGCGCGATTTTTTCAAAATGCGTTTGAAATAGGGCTGTGATTTCTTCCGGATCTTGGTCTGGAACCAAGCGCATCGATATTTTAGCAAAGGCCTTTGAAGCAATGACTGTTTTGGCGCCTTCGCCAATATAGCCACCCCAAATGCCATTGACATCTAGCGTAGGACGAATGGAACCGCGCTCCATAGTGCTGTAGCCTTTTTCGCCATGTGTAGCAGCGATGTCTAACGCTGCACAATATGCTTGCTCAGAAAATGGTGCTTTGGCCATTTCTGCGCGGTCTTCATCGGAAAGATCCACTACTTTGTCGTAAAACCCAGGTACTGTGATGCGCATGTTTTCGTCGTGCAGACTTGCAATCATTTGGGTCAGGACATTAATCGGATTGGCCACACAACCTCCATAAAGACCAGAGTGCAAATCTCTGTTTGGCCCTGTTACTTCTACCTCGACATAACTCAAGCCGCGCAGACCAGTGGTCACGGAAGGCGTGTCGTTGGAAAGCATTCCTGTATCTGAAACTAAGATGATGTCTGCCTTCAGTTTTGCTTTGTTTTCGCTAACAAAAATAGCGAGATTGGGGCTGCCCACTTCTTCTTCGCCTTCAATCATGAGCTTGACATTACAAGGTAATTCTTGTGCGTTGAGCATGGCTTCCACTGCTTTCACGTGCATGAAAAACTGTCCTTTGTCGTCGCATGCTCCACGAGCGAAAATAGCACCTTCGGGATGTATTGCAGTGGTTTTGATAACGGGTTCAAACGCAGGGCTGTGCCAAAGCTCAAGCGGATCTGCTGGCTGAACGTCGTAATGACCATAAACCAACACGGTTGGCAAATTTGGATCTATGATTTTTTCGGCATAGACAATAGGGTGCCCTGCAGTACTGATTACCTCAACTGCATCGAGCCCAATTTGTTGGAGATGACTTGCTAAATGCGCGGCACAAGCGGCTACCTCACCTTGATAATTTGGGTCTGCGGAAACAGATGGGATTCTTAATAGTGCAAATAATTCGTCTACAAATTTTTGCTTATTGAGCTGAATAAATTGTTGTGTTTTTTCCATAATCATTCTATACCTCAAAGTTGCGAAAAATCGCTGTGTTTTGCTGCTTCAGAGTTTATATTAATTTTGTAATGCAACTATATTGTCAATTTTGACGTCTAAACGGCAACTTGCGCATATGAAACACTTACTACACCTCATCTTTATCTTTGCTATCGGCTCTGTTTTTGCTCAGCCAATTGCTGTATCCACAACCCAAACACCCCAACAATTAGTAGACAACGTACTACTCGGTTTTGGTGTTACGGCACTAAATGTCACTATTAATGGCAACCCTGCATTGGCCAATACAGCACAGGGAAATGTTGGCTATTTCACCAATACGAACCCGGCGTTTCCTATTTCCAATGGCTTGTTGTTAACAACAGGCAATGCAAGTGGGGCAGTTGGGCCAAATGCCAGCACATCCTTTACCAATAATAACCCCGCAACATCTAGCGTATCTTCGGACCCACACCTCAATGACATTGCCGCGGGTGGTGTAACCAATGGTGTTGTGTTGGAATTCGATTTTATTCCTTCCGGTGACACCTTAGTGTTCAATTACATGTTTGGCTCTGATGAATATCCTGAGTTTTCTCCGTCAACTTTCAACGATGCATTTGGTTTGTTCTTGTGGGGTCCTGGAATTTCAGGCCCATACGTATTACCAGGGTATCCAAACGGAGGAGCAAACATTGCCACCATTCCAGGCGGAACCCCTGTAACAATCAACAATGTTGGCGATGTTTCCAACACGCAATATTACGTGTTCAACGAAGCGAGCTCAACACTTACTTATGGTGACGCCATTCAATACGATGGCACCACCGTCTTGCTCACAGCAGCAGCAAGTGTACAATGTAACCAATTGTATCACATCAAATTAGCAATTTCAAATGTAGGTGACCAATCTTACGATTCTGGTGTTTTCTTAGAGGCAGGTTCATTTAGTTCTGCTGCAGTTGATGTTGCGGTTGCTACGGTTTCTGGCGACACCACCATTATTGAAGGCTGTACTTATGCCGACTTTATTTTTACCCGCCCTCCAGGACAAGTCAACGACACACTCATTATCAATTATACAATTGGCGGCGTAGCACAACAAGGTATTGACTACAATACTTTGCCCAACCCAATTACCTTCTTGCCTGGAGAAGACACCGTTATTATCAACTTAACTCCTACCCAAGACGGCATCAACGAAGGTTTTGAATCAGTAGTTATTACCGTACAACTCATCAACCCATGCGGCGACACCATTACCTCATCGGGAACGATATATATCGGAGAAGGTCCAATTATCAACATTCAAGGCAATAACCCAACGGTTTACTGTGCTGCCGATAGCGTTTGGCTAACAGCAAGTGCATCTGGCGGTTATGCGCCTTATGACTACGCCTGGGAAAATTTAGCCGGGTCCAGTCTCGGCACGAACGACTCCATTTCCGTAGGCATTAGTCAGAATGGCACCATGTACTATTTAGTGACCGCCACAGACAACTGTAACTTCACGCAAACCGATACCGTCACCGTTACAATGAACCAAACGTTAGCTATAGACACCATTTATGTGGGGCCTTCTACCTGCGTGCCAACTGGTTTTGTGTCGGTACAAGCCTCGGGCACACAGGGCGTGCCACAATATAACTGGACCGGCCCTGGGCCAAACGGCTTCATTGACGCCTCTGTTTGGCAAAATATTCCTTCTGGATGGTATTACATTACCATTGAAGACAACGTTTGTACTGTAAGTGATAGCGCTTTTGTAGATGTACTTGACCCGCCAGTTGCAGCATTTAGCGCAAGTGTTACAACGGGTTGTGCACCACTCAGTGTTACGTTTACCAACACAAGTCAGAACGCAAGTGCCTACAGCTGGAACTTTGGCGATGGCCAAACCGGTAGCAGCAACGACCTCAGTGCACAAAATCATGTATTCGATGTGCCTTTCGGAACATATACAGTTACCTTAACAGCCAATCAAGGCCCACAATGTTCAGATGTGGCCTCTATTACCATCACGGTGAATGTGTGTGGTTGTACAGATCCGCTCGGCACCAACTACAATCCACTGGCTAACGTGAACGACGGTTCTTGTGTCTATCCTACGGGTTGTACAGACCCGCTTGCGCTCAATTACGATCCAAATGCACTAATAGACGACGGCAGCTGCGAATACGCTCGCCCAGAAGTCATTGCACCAAACGTTTTCAGCCCGAATGCAGACAACAGCAATGAAACATTCTACCTCGACACCAAAAATGTCATCTCCTTGCAACTCATCATCTTGAACCGCTGGGGCAATGTCTTAATGGATGTAACGTCTGTAGACCTCATCAACAACAACCCAGCTTGGGACGGTAAAATCAACGGAGAACCCGCAAGCGAAGGTGTTTACTTTTACAAGTATGTCGGTTCCGGCCTCAACAACCAAGAAGTAAGTGGCCACGGCTTCTTGCATTTGGTTAACAAAAAATAATGAAAAGGGGGCTTCGGTCCCCTTTTTTATTACACAACATCTGTACATTTGTTTCTATCAATGAAGCAAAATAAAATCATCTGGCTTGTTTTTGTTCTAGCGCTTGGCGGGCTGATCTTTTATTTTGCCACAGCACAACAAACAAGTGCCAAAGGCGGAAAAGAATTCGGCGGTGTACTCAGAATAAGTTCAAAAAACAAGGAGCTCAGTCTTTACCCTCTTGCCGACAATACCCTCGAAGCACAGCGGCTACAACAACTCATTTTTGAACCCTTACTTAAGCCTGCGCAAAACGAACGCGGCTGGCGCCATTGCTTGGCAGCTCGGATCACACTCAATGCAAAAAGGAACCAAGTTGTTATCCACTTAAAGAAAAATATCCATTTCACCGATAATCCATGTTTTCGTTTTCATTCATCAGAACTGACTGCAGAGGACGTCGCCTTTAGCCTCAGCTTAGCGTGCACGCAACAAGATAAAATCCAACAAGAACTGGTTTTACCTCAGCTCATTGTCGGAGGAGTTCAGTTTTTCAAAAAACACCAAGACCCCATAAAAGCAAGTGTAAAAGGCATACGCATCATTGATAAACACACCTTGAAAATAGAATTAACAGGGGCCTACAATCATTTTTTAAATCTACTGACCAGTCCAAGTTTGGGTATTTTGAGTAAACAAGCTGCTAAATTTTATGGGAACTTATTGCGAAAAAACCCTATTGGTACAGGTCCGTTTCTCTTGCAAAATAAAACAAACAACACCTACCTATTTGAGCGTAACCCATCGTATTGGCGGCGCGATAAATTTGGCAACCAACTCCCCTATCTCGATCGTATAGAGTTGCGCTGCGGAGTTCTGGGTCAGGTGGCACATAAGCGTTTTTTGAATAATCAGCTCGACTTGCTTTTCGACTTGCCTGTAGATGATCTTCGAGAAGCATTTGGCACGCTCAATGATGCCAAGAGGGGCAAAAATCCACTGCATGAGGTGTATATCAAAAATGCGGCAAAGGTGCACTTCATTCAATTCAATTGTAAGGGGCCGTTTCAAAATTTAGAGGTAAGAAAAGCTTTTGCGCTCGTCATTGACACCAAAACAATTTGCAATGATATTTTGAAAGGAGAAGGACAAGAACTGAATGGACAATTTATACCCAACCAAAATCAGTATAATAACAACTTGATCTTTCCAGACAACCGAAACGTTAACGAAAGAATAGCGCAAGCGAAGTTGTTACTTGGGAAAGCGGGTTATGATGCCCAACATCCCTTTCCGCCAATAATTTTTTATGTTGGGGCTGCAAAAAATACGTTGGCTTATAAATGGTCAGCGGCGGCGGCACAAATGCTTCAAAAAGCCCTAAGTATCCGTGTTGCTTTAAAAGAAACAAAAATGCCTCAACAACGCACAGGAAAAAATCATGGTGAAATGTGGCGCAGTGGTTGGGTTGGAGATTACCCAGGTGCGGAGTCTTATCTCAGGCTATTTTACAGTGGTTCACAAAATCCTATTGTGTTTAAAAACCCTAGTGTAGACGCTAACTATTTGGTTTCTATTGGCGCCAAAACGAATGAAAAACGCTTGCGCGCACAAATGCTTTGTGAAAAAGCCATCATGGATCAACAAGCCCTCATTCCTATTTACACAGAAGACTTTATCGTGCTCAATCAATTGCGCGTACGTGGCCTTCGGTTAGAAACTTCTGGGATGCTAGACTTCTCCGAGTTGTTTATCAAAGAAATAAAATAAGCTTAGCTTAGGCTTTCCTCTACCCAAGCCCTACCCCAATTTTCGTGTTCTTCTGCAGTCCATAAAGTGGGATAAAAAATGCGTTTTTGAAAACGCGGTGGTAGATACTTTTGCCAATTGGTTCCGCCCGTGGCTGCCACATCTTTGTCTTGTCTGGCTAAATAACGCACCGCAGACTTATAATGAGCTAAAGGCCAATTGATGTTTACATTGGTGTCGTTTTGACGCAATACGGCTTGAACATTTTCATCGGCTTGGTCTTCAGCACTCAAACGTAAATAAACTTGCCAAAGGTTTTTATCGCGGCAGTTGTTGCCTAATGCAATAAACTGTTCTCTGTATTTTTGTTCGAATTGGATCAGCGTTAATGTTTTTTTGCCAGTAGCAACTTCCGTAGCGCCTGCTTTCCAATAGATATGTTCAAATAGTTGGGCAATGTCGGTTACTTCTCTGAGTTGCTCACGCTGGTCTTTGGCGACTAAGTTGATGAAATCCGTACTAAAAATTTCGATCTCGCGGTATTGCGCAGACTGAAACCCGGAGGCCGGAAGCAAACTCATGCGAAACTTCAAAAATTCTTCGCGGTCCATCCCGTTGATCATGATTTCAAAACTCTTTACCAAAGCATCAAAATACCGATTGATACGCGTTACACGGTCAATAAAATGTGCTTTTGTCGGCTGCTGAATGTTGCCTAATGCCTCAAACTCGCGCAAAGCCAATTTAAAGTACAATTCAGTGATTTGGTGATACATGATAAAAACAACCTCATCTGGAAAGGATGTTTTGGGTTTCTGCAAGCTTAAAAGCGTGTCTAATTCAATATAATCCCAATAGGTCGTGACATCTGCATAAAGCAGGCCCTCTAAATAAGCATTGAAATCTTCGCCAAGCGCAGCGTACTTTTCATTTAATTGACTGAGTTTCTCTTTGAGTTCGGGTGTGATTTCCATCTTTTATTGCTTGATTTGACACTTCGAAATTAAACAAAATTTAAGTGACCAAAGAATTTTTACATTTGTGCGCGTATTACAAACCCTATGATCAATTACAACCCAAAAAACTGGCTTTCCTTTATTTTTTCATTCCACAAAAGCGACACCGCGCGTATGATGTGGAAAGAGTTGATTTACATCAGCTTACTGTCCATATTGATCACTTACACTGAAATCACCTTTTTTCCGAAGGCGTATTATCTTAAAAATTTAACAACGGTATATTCCTTATTGGGTTTTGTGATTTCGCTCTTACTTGTGTTTCGAACCAATACGGCTTATGACCGATGGTGGGAAGGTCGCAAAGCGTGGGGAGGAATGGTGAACGACAGCAGAAGTTTGAGTGCCAAGCTGAGTGCGCTGCAACTCAAGCAAGAAGAGAAAGCGGTTTTGAGCAATTTAATTACGCTATATGTGTTCAGTGTAAAAAATCATCTTAGAAATAATTTACTCCAAGATGATCCAGATTGCCTCAATAAAATCGCTGGCATAGATGTATCGGGGCATCAGCCACTGCGCATTCAACAACAACTTCGGACAGAAATTCAGAAATTATATGCTAACCCAACCATGAGCGCCGAATGCTGGTTGGCTGTTCAACGAGACCTCGATGCGCTTGTCGCTGCGCTTGGTGTTTGTGAACGGATCAAAAACACACCTATCCCTTTTTCTTATAGCCTTTTTATCAAGAAGTTTATTTTTATTTACGTGCTCACCATGCCTTTGGCTTTTGTGCCTTTATTTGGTTATTTATCGGCATTTATTTCAACTTTTGTTTTTTATGCATTAGTGAGTATGGAATTGCTCGCTGAAGAAATTGAAGATCCGTTTGGCGCCGATGCAAACGACTTGCCAACAGATCAAATTTGCCTCAACATAGAAGGCAATTGCGCACAAATTTTTGGGGCATAAAAAAAGCGCCTAGCGGCGCTTTCGGGAAAAGGGTTGTTTCTTTATTTGGACTCTTCGTCGAATATGCGTTTTGGACGCAATTGCTCAAACAAACCTAGCGTAAGCCAATAAGGAAGGATAAATCCTAATAAAAAGAATAACATCCAAAAGGCCATCCCGCCAATTAAAAGAAACATTACAATACCGAAAGTGCTCATCTTCTATTATTTTTGCAGTTGAAAACTTGTCCAAAATTACACAAATTAATTCATAAACACCAAAAAATGGAATTTCGCATCGAAAAAGACACAATGGGAGAGGTAAAAGTACCTGCTCACCGCTATTGGGGCGCTCAAACAGAACGTTCGCGCAACAACTTTAAAATTGGCCCAGAGGGCTCGATGCCAATTGAGGTGATCCACGCTTTTGCCTACTTAAAAAAAGCGGCTGCTCATGCCAACCACCAACTTGGTGTTTTACCACAAGAAAAAAGAGACCTCATCTCTAAAGTCTGTGATGAAATCCTAACGGGTCAACACAACGATGAATTTCCATTAGTGATTTGGCAAACAGGATCTGGAACGCAATCCAACATGAACTGCAATGAAGTCATTGCCAATCGTGGGCACGTTGTGAATGGTGGTCAATTGCTAGATGAGCAAAAAATACTGAACCCAAATGACGATGTCAACAAGTCACAATCTTCTAACGACACCTACCCTACAGCGATGCACATTGCAGCATACAAAATGGCGGTCGAGGTAACGCTTCCTGGTTTAAAACACTTGCGCGATATTCTCCAACAAAAAGTGGTCGAATTCAAAGACATCGTGAAAACAGGACGCACCCACTTTATGGATGCTACGCCGCTCACACTAGGTCAAGAATTCAGCGGATATGTGGCGCAACTTGATTACTCGATGCGTGCAATCAATAATGCGTTGGTTGTTGTTTCTGAATTAGCTTTGGGGGGAACAGCTGTTGGAACAGGTTTAAATACACCAAAAGGTTATGACGTTTTGGTAGCTCAAAAAATTGCTGAATTTACTGGCTTGCCATTTATCACCGCTGCCAATAAATTTGAAGCTTTAGCCGCACACGACGCAATGGTTGAGTTATCTGGTGCGCTCAAACGCAGCGCCGTTTCACTCATGAAAATAGCTAATGACATCCGCATGCTTTCTTCTGGTCCGCGTTGTGGCATCGGAGAAATCATCATCCCAGACAACGAACCAGGCTCATCTATTATGCCAGGAAAAGTCAACCCAACACAGCCCGAAGCCTTGACAATGGTTTGTGCACAAGTAATGGGCAACGACGTAACTGTAAGCATTGCGGGTTCTAACGGTCATTTCGAACTCAATGTATTCAAACCGGTTATTGCCGCTAACGTATTGCAATCTGCCCGCCTCATTGGAGACGCTTGTGTTTCTTTTGCAGACAATTGTGCTGTAGGTATTCAGGCGAATTTACCAATGGTCAAACAACACCTCGACAACTCACTTATGCTCGTAACGGCACTCAACACCAAAATCGGCTACTACAAAGCTGCTGAGATTGCCAAATACGCACACAAAAACGGCACTACACTTAAAGAAGCTGCTGTTGGCCTTGGACATGTAAGTGAAGCGGAATACGATCAAATTGTAGACCCATCAAAAATGATCGGGTCCTTAGACTAATTCATCTCGCGTTTGGGTCAAATTACATATGGCCCAAACATATTATTGCTTAATTTTGTATATAAAAAAATTCAATGTCAAAAATTAAAGTAGCCAATCCAGTAGTAGAACTCGACGGAGATGAAATGACCCGTATCATCTGGAAATTCATCAAGGACAAACTCATCTTGCCGTACCTCGATTTAGATATCAAATACTACGATCTCGGTATCGAAAAACGCGATGAAACCAACGACCAAATCACTATAGACGCTGCTGAAGCCATTAAAAAATACCAAGTTGGTATCAAATGTGCCACCATCACCCCTGATGAAGCCCGCGTAGAAGAATTTCATTTGAAATCAATGTGGAAGTCTCCGAACGGAACCATCCGCAACATCCTTGACGGCACTGTATTTCGCGAGCCAATCGTGATGCAAAACGTACCGCGCTTGGTCACCAACTGGACGGCTCCAATCATTGTTGGACGTCATGCATTCGGTGATCAATACCGCGCAACTGATGCGGTTTTCAAAGGAAAAGGAAAGCTCACCATGACCTTCACGCCTGAAGATGGCGGCGAAACCCAAACTTTTGAAGTGTATAATTTCAAAGGAGATGGCGTCGGAATGGCGATGTACAATACAGACGAATCCATTTCTGGTTTTGCCAGAAGCTGTTTCAATATGGCCTTAACCAAAAAATGGCCACTATATCTTTCTACCAAAAACACCATCCTTAAAAAATACGATGGGCGTTTCAAAGATATTTTCGAAGAAATCTACCAACAAGAATTCAAGGCGCAGTTTGAAGCTGCTGGTATCGTTTACGAGCACCGCCTCATCGACGACATGGTCGCTTCTGCATTGAAATGGAACGGTAATTTTGTTTGGGCTTGTAAAAACTACGATGGCGACGTACAGTCCGACACCGTTGCACAAGGTTTTGGCTCTTTGGGTCTCATGACCTCCGTTTTGATTACACCAGACGGCAAAATCATGGAGTCTGAAGCCGCGCACGGCACCGTAACACGCCATTACCGCGACCACCAAGCTGGTAAGAAAACCTCTACAAACCCAATCGCTTCCATTTTTGCATGGACACGCGGCTTGGCTTTCAGAGGAAAACTAGACAACAACCAAGAGCTGATCGACTTTTGCAACACACTAGAAAAAGTTTGTATTGAAACCGTAGAAAGCGGCATCATGACCAAAGACTTAGCGGTTTGTATTCATGGCAATAAAGTCACACATGGCGACCACTTTGTCTATACAGAAGAGTTTTTAGATGCACTCGACCACGGTCTGAAAGCAAAAATGAATTAATTTAGAGGGGCTTTAGCCCCTTTTTTTATGCGTCTACTTTTCATTTTATTCTTCTTCCGATCTGTTGTTTGGGGTCAACTTCCAACCTCTCCTAACAACGGTATTCCTGATGATTGGCTTGGCTCCTATGAGGGTGAAATGGAAATCTATAATAACAATGGTTTACAACAAAAAATTGGTATCAACTTTGACTTACAAATCATGGACAGGCCTAATTATTGGACCTATACTATGTCATATATCAATCTAAAAGATGGAGAAGTCGCGAGTACCAAAGCCTACAAAATATTTTATGCGGAAGAGACCAAAAAACTTTGGTTAGACGAAGGTGATAGTTTACTGATCGAAATGACACATTTAGGCAATTGCTTTTATGACCACTTTGAATTGAGCGGCATGTTTTTCAATTCATCGCTTTGTAAACAAGATGAAAACCTGATATTCCAAATTACCGGTGGACAAAAAAAACCAACATATACTAGCCCATACATTAAAGAAGCGGAATGTTCTGTTGAAACATTGCATTTCGACTTTCTGCAAAGTGTGTTACTCAAGCCTAAAAAATGATCGGCCGCATCACTCTTCTATTTGTTGTCGCCGTGCTATTCTCTTGCCGGGAGATCAAAATTGATGCGCCACTTATTGACAGTGATCAGCTCGAAGGCGAACTTTCAAGTATTGCTCCATCCACAATAAATCTCTCCACAGAAATTGCACTACAACCCTATTTGCGCGATGCTGAAAAAGCATTAGATACCAAATTTAGCGGTGAAGAACAGCACTGCACAGGGGTGAGTTATCAGTATCACTTTTACCGCAACCCTTTAGATTTTGACTTCAGACAAAACCAAATCAAATTTCATATTGACGGTAGTTTTGACCTGAATTTGTCTTACTGTCCTGGTTGCCATGAATTATTTGATGAACCCACTTGTTTAACCCCGCGCATTTATGCCTCTTGTGGTATAGGAGAACCGAAAAGAAAGGTAGAAATTAGCTATGTAAGTCAATTGGGTATCAATGAAGAATTTCGCTTGCGCTCCCAAACAAAACTTGACAAATTCAAGCTGATCGACCCTTGTAAAATCACCGTTTTTCAATACGACGCCACCGAAACAATCGAAAAAGAAGTGCGGGGCGCGCTCGTCAACCTTGAAAAAGAAATTGACAAGCAACTGGCAAGCGCACCGATCAGACAAACAGTTGTAGAAGTTTGGAAAACACTGCAAGACCCTATTCTTGTGGCGCCTTATGGTTATTTTTATTTGCGGCCGAACGCTATAGGAATTGCTGACTTGCGCTTAGAAAATGATGGAAAACGCGCTTGTTTTTCAACACAGTTACAAGCCAACCCCGTGTTTTCTACGAATGCCCTCTCCCTACCCGTTTTACCGCTGCCAAAAAATGCTCAAAATGAGCAGTCAAGTGCCAATTCTATTCTCAACCTCCGCACAATTGCCTCATACGACTCGATCAATCAGCTCATTGCCCAACAACTTGGTACGCAAAAAATTGAACTTACTCCAAAAAAAATCATTCAAATAGACCGCGTTTTGATTTTCGGGCCACAGCAAGAACGCTTGCTTTTAGCTGTTGATTTTTCAGGTACTAAAAAAGGTCGGCTTTATTTAATTGTTTCTCCTTTTATCGATGCGCAACAACACCTAAAAATCAAAGATGTAGATTTCAGTATAGACACAAAAAGCGTGCTTTTACATTCTGCGCGATGGCTTTTAGACGAAAAAATTAAGGTGCTCTTGACTAATGCTTTTGACTTAGACTTGAATCCTATTATCGACGAAACCAGGCTAGCAATAGAAGACCAAATCAATGGTGAAATTGCAAAGGGAGTCTGGATGTCGGGTAAAATACAAACATTAACGGTTCAAAATCTACGACTTTCTCCCAGTCATTTGAGTGTGGATTTACAACTTACAGGACCAATGAAACTTAAAATAGAATAAAGCGTACAACCGCTTTGTGAAAATTCTACTACTTCTTCTTTTCACCGCATTCAATAGCGCCCTTTTCGGACAGCGCTCTACTTACAATAATTGTTCGGGTGCTGTATTTGCTCCCATTGAAGGTTCCTTTTCTCTGTCCTTCTTAGGTGAGAAAAAAAACAATCAAATGTGGGTGGTCTTTATTGCGCCAAAATCTGGAAAATTTGAAATAGACTTCACGAGTATCAGCTCCTCGCTGAATTTTGTAAAGGGTGTTATTTACTTAAGTGATGAAGAATGGTGCAACCTTACGCCTCTACAAAAATCACAATCGGATAGTATTGCATTCGAAATTAGAGGTCAGCAAGTAGTAAAAGACGTTGTATTAGAAAAAAACCAGTATGCTACTATTTGTATAAAAAACCAACCCGGTTTAAAAGACCTGGTGCTTTTTAAAAGTGCTTTTCTTGCAACACTCCCTAGTGAAGACGAACAAACACTGGACTTAACCTACGATACAGCGCTACCCATATACACGTTAGTATTGCGCGATAGACAAACACTTGCGCCTGTAACAGGAAGAATTATTTTGCAGGGTGCTGCTGAAGTGAACGGTACCTATTTCGCTTCTCAACTGAATATCAACCTCAAGCAACCCATCAAAAAAGGAATGATCAAAGTAGAGGCTACTGGATATTTTCCAGTAGAATTTAAAGAACACCGTATTCCACTTGGCACAACTTACAAAGACACGATTTATTTGAACGGTTTTAAAACTGGTGAACTGACCAAACTCGAACAAGTTTACTTCAGTGCAGGCCTACCTGAAATAATGGAAGAATCGTATCCGCAACTCAATAGACTTCGCGATTTACTTTTACTCAATCCGCAAATTAATATTGAAATTCATGGCCACGTTAATTTGGATGAAAACAGTGCAAAAAAAGCACAAAAACTATCCAAACAGCGCGCCGAAATGGTAAAAAAATATTTGGTGGAAAGCGGCGTTTCTGCCAAGAGATTGTATCCTATTGGTTTTGGTTCATCTAAGCCTGTTTATAGCAAACCTAAAGACGAGTCGGAAAAAGAAGCCAATAGAAGGGTAGAAATCTTAATCAAAGAAAATTAGCAAGAAATTTTTGCTACGCGATTTGCGTGTCTGCCGCCTTCAAAAGCAGTATTTAAAAACACATTCACCATTTCTTTTGCAGCTTCTACTGAAATAAATCTAGCGGGCAGTGAAATGATATTTGCATCGTTGTGTAAGCGTGCTAATGCTGCAATTTCTGGCGTCCAGCAAAGCGCACAACGGATTGCTTGGTGTTTATTGGCAGTCATGCTTATTCCGTTACCGGATCCACACAATAATATACCAAGACTACCAGGATTAGACTCAATGTGTTCAGCAACAGGATGTGCGTAATCTGGGTAATCTATACTTTGCTCTGAATAACAGCCATAGTCTTTTACTTCATAACCTAAAGACGTTAGATAAGTAATGAGTATTTGCTTTGTTTCAAAACCAGCGTGGTCGGATCCTATTGGAATTATCATCTTTTTCTTGCTAAATTAAGTACTATTTTGAGTTTAAACTTATAAACAAACTAAAAATAAGCAGGTCTGTAGCTCAATAGATAGGTTCTAATTACAAACAGCGCTACTGCATTTTGAGTTGAAAAGCTGTTGAAAATACATGATAATGTATTTTGGATAAGTGCTTGTTTTGTATAAGCTCGATTACAGATGACATACACACTATTTTTTAGCTTTCTTTATGCAAGGCTTTTCAACTAGTTTCACACTAATTTAACAGCTTGTTCACCTTAATTTTTTAAACAAGTTATCATTTATCCTTTTTGTTTATTAATCTATAAATTATTTATTATCAATTATTTATGAGATTAAAAACGTGGATAGTTTGTTCATAACCACCTAAATATTTAAAAAGCAATTCAAGACGCTTTTAATTATACACAAATGAACAGCCTTAATAGTAGTAGTAAATTTTTTAAAAATTCTTTTAAAAGAAATATACTAATCTTATTAAGGAACGTTTAAGCTTTTAATTTTGCAGCTAGCAAATGAAACAGTAGCTTTAACCTATGCAATCGAATTTCAACCACCTTATTGATCAAATTGATGCTTTTATCCGAAAGTATTACAAAAATCAATTGATTCGAGGTAGTTTGCTATTTACGTTGTTTTTTGTGCTAACGCTTTTAGCTACCTCTTTCTTAGAATTTTTTGGTCGTTTTCCTATCTTGATTAGAGCAATTCTCTTTTTTGGATTTATTGTGATACAAAGTTACTTATTCATTCGTTGGGTAGGTATTCCTTTGAGTCGTTTGTATGCTATCGGAAAACGCATATCCCATTTACAAGCAGCTGAAATAATCGGCTCATTTTTTCCGGAAGTTGCAGATAAGTTAAAGAACACCATTCAACTGCAACAAGACCTCGATCACCAAATAGGCAATATTGACCTCATTTCAGCAAGTATTGCTCAGCGTGCCAACCAATTGAATATCATCTCTTTTGAATCAGCCATTGAATACAAAGAGCAGCGTCAATATTTGAAATATTTATTACCTGTTTTACTTGGATTTTTAGCCGTGGCATGGTTTATTCCTCAAATTTTAACCCAAGGTACAAATAGGGTATTACAGTATTCTAAAGAATTTAAGGAACCAAATCCGTATGTTTTTATTTTTGAAACCATTCCGAATAGTGTTCAAGAAGGCAGTAGTGTTGATATTCAAGTAAAAGTCAAACCAGCTCCAGGTTATTATACTTTACCTAAACAACTTTATATCGTTACAGCTCAGGGTAAGTTTCTAATGAAACAGCGTAAACGCAATTCATTTCAATTCAAATTACCCCAACTTCAGCAAACAACTTCATTTTTCTTGACTACAAATGAATTCAATAGTCCAAAAAAATGGATTCGTGTCAATAGAAAAGCTGTATTAGGTACACTTAAAGCTTTTTGTACTTATCCTAGTTACCTTCAAAAACCAGATCGGGTTATTGAAAATACAGGTGATCTCACACTTCCAGAGGGTACAACCGTTCGTTGGGAAATCGCAACAAAAAACACCAGTAAGCTCCAATATCTATGGCAAAATAATTCTAAAAAAATTGACCCTATTTACAGTCAATTTACACAAGAATACAGAAGTAGCGGCCGCTTGAAATTTGTACTCACCAATGCACAAACCCAGCAAAATGATACAGTTGTTTCTAAAATAGAAGTATTAAAAGATGCACATCCTGGAATAGAAGTAAGTGAAGAACAAGATTCAGTAGTAGACGGAAGAAAGTATTTTCAAGGCGCAATTTCAGATGATTATGGTTTAAGTAAATTACAATTTGTTTATACCATAGAGCAGGAAAACGGAGAAAAGCGAACACAGCGTTTAGAGGTTCAAGCCGTGAAAGGCACCCTTCAAAAATTTGACTTCGGTGTAGATTTTCGCCGTGAAAAAATTCAATTGAATGATATCATTTCCTACTATTTTGTAGTTTTTGATAACGATGGCGTGAATGGCCATAAAGCAACGAAGAGTGAAACAATGACTTATAAGCTTCCTAGCTTAGAGGAGTTGAATGACCAAAGAAAAGAAGAGCAAGCTCAGCAGTTGAATGAACTTCAAGATGTATTTAAAAAAACGCAACAATTTCAAAAAGAGGTTAAAGAGCTGAAAAAAGAAGCATTGCAGTCCAAAACCACCAACTGGAATAAACTCAATAAAGTAGAACAACTCCAGCAGCAACAGCAGCAATTACAAGAGCAAATTCAAGAGAGTTTAGAGGAAATCAAACAAAGTACCGAACAAAAGAATCAATTATCGCCTCTAGATGAGCAATTACTAGAGAAACAAGCGCTTTTAGAGGAGCTCTTGAAAGAAGTTATGGATGATGAATTAAAAGCGCTTCTAGAGCAATTAGAGGAGCTGCTGAAAGCACAAGATAAAGATCAGACAAAAGAAAAATTAGATCAACTGCAGCAGTCTACTGAAGACATGAATAAACAACTTGACAGAAGTCTGGAGTTATTAAAGAAAATGCAAGTCAATGAACGCATAGATGATTTAGAGAAGGAACTCAATGAGTTGGCAAAAGAACAAGAAGAGCTCAAGGAGAAAAACGAAGAACTATCTAAAGATCAATTGCTTCAAAAGCAAAAAGAACTCAACGAAAAGTTCAATGAAATCAAGAAAGAACTGGATAAAATTCAGGAATTAAATAAAGATTTAGCACGCCCTCTAGATTTAGATGTGCTAGATGCGCTAGAAGAACAAGTGTCCAATGATCTTCAAAATGCCGAGCAAGAAATTTCTGAAGGTAAATCAAAGAAAGCCAGTGAAAAGCAGAAATCAGCTTCAGACGGAATGAAAGCGATGTCTTCACAACTCAACGCCAAACAAAACCAATCGAATAAAGAACAGCAAGAAGAAGACATGGAGGCGTTAAGAGCTTTATTAGAAGGCCTGATTAATTTGAGTTTTGATCAAGAACGTACTCAAAAAAGCTTTGTCAAGATCAATTCTAAAGATCCGATGTATCGCAAATTAGGAAGACGACAACAACGCATCAACGACGACACTAAAATTATCAGAGATAGTTTACTTGCGCTTGCAAAAAGACAACCTAAAATCGCAACATTTATCGATGCAGAACTCAATGCAATAACCTCGCATCAAAGAGCAACTATTGAAGCTATAGATGATCACCGTAAAAAGGATATTGAAAAACACCAGCAGTTGGTAATGACTTCTTATAATAATTTAGCGCTACTGCTAAACGAGGCATTACAATCAATGCAGCAGCAAATGAATTCGCAAATGCAGGGTAACGGTAGTTGCGAGAATCCTGGTAAGGGCAGACCAAAACCTGGTCAGTCTATGTCTTCAGGTGATATGAAAGAAATGCTCAAAAAGCAACTGGAGCAAATGCAAAAAGGTTCGAACCCTGGTGGCAATAAACCGGGTCAGCAGCCCGGGTCAGCTCCTGGTAAGGAAGGTCAAGCTGGCCAAGGTTTACCTGGATTGGGCTCTAAAGAATTAGCAAGAATGGCTGCAGAACAAACAGCTATTAGACAGCGCCTAGAACAACTCAAACAAGAATTGAATAAAGAGGGCAAAGGTTTAGGAAATCAACTCAACCCTCTATTGAAAGAACTCGAAGAACAAGAAAAAGATTTGTTGCTCAAAAGAGTGAATCCTCAAACTATACAACGACAAAAAGAAATCCTTACGCGTTTGTTGGAAAGCGAAGATGCATTGATGAAACGAGGTTTCGAAGATAAGCGTGAATCTAAGTCTGGAAAAGATGTAGAAAAAGGTAACCAAATTCGATTTGAGGAGTATAAAAGGTCGAAATGGAATGAGCTTGAATTAATAAAAGCTATTGACCCTGCTTTGCAATTATATTACAAGCAGCGTTCTGATGCTTATTTAAATCAGTGAGTTTCGTGATTTTTATATTATGAAAGAAGGATTTTCAATAGTTACAGAAGTAGTTTTACCATCTGATTATCAATCACTTATTGATGTAGAAAAGTTGGTTGGAGGGGTTTGCGAAGAGTTTGGTGTCAAAGAAGATGCATTCGGAAATGTCTTAATAGCTGTTTCTGAGGCAGTTAACAACGCAATTCAACATGGAAACAAGGATATCCCAGACGCTAAAGTTGAAGTAAAGGTTGCTAATCATGAAAACCTATTCTGTATTCAAGTCAAAGACCAAGGAAAAGGTTTCGGTTTCCAAGAACTACCAGATCCTACTGCACCAGAAAACTTACTCAAAGACAGCGGTCGAGGTGTTTTTCTCATGAAGAATCTAGCCGACGAAGTAGAATTCCTGAACACGGGCAGTGTTGTAAATTTGTATTTCCATAAATGACTACAATAGTTAACCTCGGTGTAAAAATCCCAAGTTTCGTATCTAAGAGAGATTTAAAAGAAGCTGTTAAAAATTTAGCGATCCAAGAAGGTAAAATCCTCAAAGATTTAAGTTTGGTCTTTACTGACGACGAATACTTGTTGGAAGTAAACAAACAATACCTCAACCACGATTATTTTACGGATGTAATCACTTTTGATTATTCTTCTTTTCCAGAGGTCTCTGGTGATGTCATGATTTCTTTAGATCGCGTTAAAGACAATGCTTTGTCATTAGAGCAAAGTTTTGAGCGAGAATTTTATCGCGTAGTATTTCATGGGGTGTTGCATTTATGTGGTTATAAAGACAAGACAAAAGAAAACGCTTCTGTGATGAGATCCAAAGAAGATTATTACTTGAATAGATTTGTTTCACGTGAAACAAACTCAAATTAAATATTGTTGTTTCACGTGAAACACAACACTAATGTTAGATAAATACGATGTAATTGTTGTTGGTGCGGGTCATGCAGGATGTGAAGCCGCAAACGCCGCTGCTCGAATGGGTAGTAAAGTTTTGTTGGTTACCATGAACATGAACACCATTGCTCAGATGAGTTGTAACCCTGCAATGGGTGGTGTAGCCAAGGGTCAAATCGTTAGAGAAATAGATGCGTTAGGCGGTGGTTCTGGAATAGTAAGTGATAAGAGTGCTATTCAATTTAGAATGCTGAATCGTTCTAAGGGACCTGCAATGTGGTCGCCGAGAACACAAAATGACAGAATGCTCTTTTCCTTGGAATGGCGTTATCTTTTAGAGCAAAACCACAACGTAGATTTCTGGCAAGACATGTGTGTAGGGATTGTAGTAGATGGCAACAAGGTTATTGGTGTTCAAATGGCCATGGGGACCACCATCTATGCTACTACGGTTGTGCTCACCAACGGCACCTTTTTAAACGGACTCATTCATCTAGGCGAAAAGCAATTCGGAGGAGGTAGAGCCGGTGAAAAGGCTGCAACAGGAATCACAGAGTGTTTGTTAAAACTAGGCTTCGAAGCGGGTAGAATGAAAACCGGAACACCACCAAGGGTGGATGGTAGAAGTTTAGATTACTCAAAAATGGAAGTTCAAGACGGCGATGTTGATCCATCAAAATTTAGTTATGGTTCCACTCCAGCGTTAGTCAAGCAACTTCCTTGTCATATTACCTATACAAACGAGCAAACACACGAGCTGTTGCGAACAGGTTTTGACCGTTCGCCAATGTTTAACGGCGCTATCAAAAGCAGCGGCCCTAGATATTGTCCGAGTATAGAAGATAAAATATCCCGCTTTGCAGACAGAGACCGGCATCAAATTTTTGTTGAACCAGAGGGTTGGCACACCGTTGAAATTTACGTCAATGGTTTCAGTACTTCCCTGCCGGAAGATGTGCAGTATGCAGCCATGAAAACCATTCCTGGTTTTGAAAATGTTAAAATGTTCAGACCGGGCTATGCCATAGAATATGATTATTTTCCGCCTACTCAACTCAAACATTCTTTAGAAACGAAGCTGATTGACAACCTGTTTTTTGCTGGTCAAATTAATGGAACCACAGGGTATGAAGAAGCAGCATGTCAAGGATTAATGGCGGGCATCAATGCACACAGAAAGGTTGTTGAAAAAGACCCGTTTATATTATCTCGCAGCGAGGCGTATATTGGTGTGTTAATTGATGATTTAATTACCAAAGGAACCAACGAGCCCTACCGCATGTTCACGAGTCGGGCAGAGTTCAGGATTCTTTTGCGTCAAGATAACGCCGACGAAAGGCTCACTCCGCTTGGTTATGAAATTGGCTTGGCTAGTGCTGAAGCACTTCAAAAAGTAGAGCGAAAAAAGGAATTGACGAAGCAGCTAAAAACGAAACTTCGCGAAATTGGTATCAGTCCAAATGAAGCAAATGCTATGTTAGCAGATAAAGAATCTGCCCCCATTCAACAGCAAGTTAAAGTCAGTTCTTTGATTACCCGACCGCACATTTCTCTATCTGATGTAGTAGCGGTTCACACGCCAACAGCACAAGCAGTAAATGACGTGTTGGAACAAAATCCACTTGCAGTAGAGCAAGCCGAAATACTTTTAAAGTATGAAGGGTATATCGATCGTGAAGAAGAACAGGCGCAAAAACACCAGCGTTTGGAAAATTTGCAATTACCTGCTTCTTTAGATTATGCCAAAATCAAGAGCTTGAGTATTGAAGCAAAAGAAAAGCTTTCAAAAATTCAGCCAGCCACCATAGGGCAAGCTTCTCGCGTTTCTGGTGTATCACCGAGCGACATTTCTGTTCTTCTCGTTCATTTAGGGCGTTAATTTGCGTTTTAAGCCGTTTTAAGGGGTTTTTTGCACCCTTGAAAGGGAAACACCAACCTTACATTGAGATGTCTCGCTAGAAAAGACCAAAAAACAGGCATTTTTTGCTATTTTGCAGAAAAAATCAGTCTCAATCAAAATCGAAACAATGAATCAGCGCGTAGTGATTTTTATTGACAGTGTTCATCCGGTTTTGGAGGAGCGACTCACCAATGCAGGTTATTTGTGTTTGAGACATTATCAAACATCTTTTGAAGACTTAAAAGAAATACTACCACAAGCGGTTGGTTTAGTTATCCGTTCTCGTTTTACCATCCACGAAGATTTTTTAGCATATTGTCCATCACTTGAATTTATTGCGCGGGCTGGATCTGGTTTAGAAAATATCGATACGCAGCTATGTAAAACCCGAAACATCAAACTTTATAATTCTCCTGAAGGAAACAGAAATGCTGTAGCCGAACATGCGCTGGGTATGTTGTTGGGTTTATTGAATAAGCTCAACAAAGCGGATAAAGAGGTGCGGGCGGGCATTTGGGATCGAGAGGCCAATAGAGGTGAAGAGCTCGACGGCAAAACAATAGGGATCATTGGTTATGGAAATAACGGTGCTGCTTTTGCCAAAAAACTGAGAGGTTTTGATGTAAAGGTGATGGCCTATGATAAATACAAAACTGGTTTTGGGGATCATTTTGTGCAGGAATGTACAATTGAGGCGATTCAAGAACAGGCAGACGTATTGAGTTTCCATGTTCCACAAAACAGAGAAACCAAACAGCTATTTAACGCAGGGTTTCTTGAAAAGATGAAAAAACCATTTCACCTTCTCAATCTTTCGCGCGGCAAAATCGTAGAGACCAGCGCGCTCGTGAAAGGCCTTCAAACCGGGCAAATCAAAGGGGCGGGTTTGGATGTATTGGAATATGAAAAGAAGAGTTTTGAAGCCTTTTTTGACCAAGACATGCCTGCTGATTTTTCTTATCTAGTTCAGGCCGACAACGTCTATCTTTCTCCACATGTAGGTGGTTGGACCACAGAAAGTTATGTAAAATTGAGTAGTGTTTTAGCTGACAAAATTTTAGCTGAACAAAACCACTAGTCTTCTTGCCAATCGTCCATAAACCGGTCGAGTTCGCGCCGGTCTTTTTTGGTGGGTTTTCCGTCGGTGAGGCGGTAATTTCTTTGTGCCTCTTGATATGTTTTGAGTTTTTCGATTTCTTCCGGCAAAGTAATGTCTAAGATGTAGTCTTTGACAAGCGGTGCGCCTACACGCCGATCTAAGACCTGTAGGACCTTAAATTGGAAGCGAGCGCTGTGTTTGAGCAGTGTGATCGTTTCACCGACTTTAACTTCTCTAGAAGGCTTAATAGCGGCTTCGTTTATGAGTACTTTTCCTTTTGAGATGAGTTCGGTTGCTTGTGAACGCGTTTTAGACAAGCGTACAGCCCAAAGAAATTTATCTAAGCGGGTTTTCATCGCGCACTTTTTTAGGAAGTCCTTTATAAACTAACTGATAAGAGTGGTCTATTAGTTCTTTGAGAAGGATGTCATCTACGTCGTTGTGGAACTGTACGGTGTTCCAGTGTTTATGACTCATGTGAAATCCTGGTTGCACCGCGGCATAGCGCTCTCGAAGCTCTAAAGCGTAATCTGGGTCGCATTTAAGGTTGATAGAAGTACAATCTTCGATATCAACCAATGCAAACATTTTACCATACACCTTGAAAACGAGGGTTCGGTTGTCAAAAGGAAAGCAGTCTGTCGAACCTTGTTTGAGTGAACAATAGTGATGGAGTTCCTCAATGTTCATAGCTTTCTAAGCGATAACAGGGTTTGGTTTACCTAGGTTTTTCAACATTTTGGTGTGCTCAGAAAGCGCCCCTAAAAACGTCTCATAAGAGTGATAAGGTAAATTGAAGTCTTTTGCCGTTTGCTCTACAATCTTAGAAATTTTGTTGTAGTGGATATGACAAATTGAAGGGAAGAGGTGGTGCTCAACTTGGTAATTTAGACCACCTACATACCAAGAGAAAAACTTGGCTTTAGGCGCAAAATTAGCAGTATTGTAAAGTTGGCTAACCGCCCAATCTGCTTCTACAACACCAGAATCGTTTGGCAATGGAAAAGTAGACGTTGGTACAACGTGTGCTGGTTGGAAGATCATGGCGAGAATGAGCCCACAAATGAACTGCATAATTAAAAAACCAAGTACGTTGGTTATCCAACTTGCGCCACCAAAATAGATTGGAAGAAACAAAAGAAGCCCAGTGTAAATTACTTTAAAGAAAATGATTCTGAACATGTGCTGTCCGAAGGTCACGCCTTGGGCTTCAATTAGCCCTTTTTTCTTGTAACGGAATGCCTGTTGGTAGTCTTTTGTGAGGTACCAGAAAAGGGTCATCATGCCATAGAAAAACCAAGCATAAAGATGTTGAAATTTATGGATAGGGTGGTATTCAGAGTGTGGCGAAAAGCGCAACGCAAATAATGGCGGGTCGATGTCTTCGTCGTGGTCGGTTACGTTGGTGTAAGTGTGGTGTAATACGTTGTGTTGGATACGCCAGTTTCTAGCGCTTCCACCCAAAATAATCATGACATTACTTACAAGCGTGTTGATCCATTCCTTTCTAGAATATGCACCGTGGTTGGCATCGTGCATGACTGACAGGCCCACGCCAGCCATTCCAAAGCCCATGACCACCCAAAGGCCGTAGTAAGCAATGGTTGGCATTTCTTGCCAGAACAAGAAACCATAAGGAACAAGAAATAAGGCGAGCAAAGCAAATGTTTTAAAGACCATTGCTGCATTTGCTGTTTTGGCAATATTGTTTTCTTTAAAATAGGCGTTTACTCTGGACCTGAGTGTTTTGTAAAACTCAGTGTTGTGTTCTTTAGAGAACTGTACGGGGGCGTAACTCATTTAGCAGGATTAAAAGTCAAAGTTACGCAAATATAAAGATGCAAACCGTATCTACTTATAGAATTCGTTTATGACAAGCCTTGAAGCGAACATAAATCCTTATAAACGCTTTGTTGAGCAAGCAATTCTTCATGTCGCCCGCGCTCTAAAATTTCTCCTTTTGACAGCACAATAATTTGATCGGCGTTGCGAACAGTAGAAAGCCTGTGGGCAATTACAAAGGAGGTCCTGTTTTGCATTAGTTTTTCTAGTGCTTGTTGAACGAGTGTTTCAGATGCGGTATCAAGAGCAGAAGTGGCTTCGTCGAGGATGAGTATTGCGGGGTCTTTGTAGACAGCGCGGGCTATAGCAATCCTTTGTTTCTGACCTCCTGAAAGTTTATTTCCACGCTCACCCAAAATGGTATCATAACCGTTGTCGAGCTCGGTGATGAAGTCATGGGCATTGGCGACTTTTGCCGCAGCCATTATTTTAGCCATATCCGGGTTTTCATCGCCAAAGGCAATGTTTTGTGCTGCGCTCACATTAAATAATATGGATTCTTGACTCACCACACCGATCAAGTTGCGTAGCGAGGCCAAACTTATGTCGCGGATATCGACCCCATCAATTTGAATGGCACCACTGGAGACATCGTAAAAGCGCTGCAATAAATCCATCAGAGTAGATTTTCCACTTCCTGATTCACCTACAATAGCAACCAAGCTGCCTTTTTTGACAACCCAGTCTATTTGTTGAAGAACGGGTTGTTCTTGATAAAAAAAACCAACTTGTTGAAAGTTTATTTCGTTGTCAAAACCTTTGATTTCTATACAGTTGGACTTGTCGGTAACGGCATCAGTTGCATGTAAAAGACTATTGATGCGGTCTTGAGAAGCTTGTGCTTTGGTCATATTGGCCATGTTGTTGGACACACTTTGGATTGGCCGTAAAAACTGAGAGAAAACAATAATGTAGGTCAAAAAGACTTCGCCGCTCAGGCCAATTTGTTCGCCATTTAAAATGAGACGCCCACCAAAATAGACCAAAGCCAACAGCACCGTTGCGCCAAGCGTTTCATTGACCAAAGGGGAGAGGTCTCGCTTTCTAAAAACCCGCGTGGCCAGTTTTTGGTGTTGGTCGTTTTTTTGTGCAAATGAAGCGGATACGAAGCGGATGGCGTTGAAAGCTTTAATAACCCGAATACCCCCAAGGTTTTCATCCATTGAGGCATATAAAAAACCCAATTGTTCTTGTGTTTTTTGTGCTGTTCGCTTCAAGCTTTTGCCAATTCTAGATATGACAAAAGCCGAGACAGGCAACAACAACAAGGAAATTAAGGTGAGTTGCGGGCTCATGTAAATGAGTGTCAATAAATTGATGATGATGGCGAGGGGCTCTCGAAAAATAAGTTCAAGTAAACTCACCACCGCAACTTCAATTTCATTGACATCGCTGTTCATGCGCGCCATGAGGTCGCCTTTTTTTTCGTTGCTATGATAGGCAAGTGGCAAGCGCAGCGACTTTTCAAATAGTGCACCACGCACGTCGCGCACCACGCACATTCTGAGTTTGGATTGGGTCCAGACGGCACCGTATCTAAATATATTCTTCAGCAAGAAGGCCAGAAAAACACTCACACAAACGAAAAGCAGCGCGCCTTTTGGATCCGCTTTTACCAATGCGTACATTTCATAATTATAGGAATCTCTGACGTAGTCTACAATGCCGGAAAGGCCGCCTTTAAATTGGGGCGCGGCGACTTCAGCGAGGGTTGCATTGCTTTTAAAAATCAATTGTAAAACAGGCACAAACAATACCAAAGACAGCAAATTGAATACAACAAACAGTAAATTGAACAGAATTGTAGCCCAAGCCAGCCCTTTGTACTTAAAGGTGTAGTTGTATATTTCTTTGTAGTAAGACATTGACACAAAGATACATTTTTGTTTAGATGGGGACTTCCTCTTCAAGTATTCTTACCTTTGCAATATGAGTTCAATTCGTCAGCAAAAAATAGAAGCCGTTATTCAGGCGGAGCTAGCCGCCTTTTTTCGAAAACAAGCCGCAGAAATTTGTTTGGGAGCAATGGTATCTGTGACCGTCGTTCGCATTACCTCCGATTTGAGCTTGGCGAGAATTTACCTCAGTATTTTTGCCGGCCCCGAAAAAGAAGTTGTTTTGGAAAACATTCAAGCCAATCGAGGTAAAATCCGCTTAGAAGTTGGCAAAAGACTCAAAAACCTCCGTAAAATCCCAGATTTGGTTTTTCACATCGACGACTCCCTTGATTACGCACTCAAGATTGACGCACTCCTCAAGAACTAAGCGATTAAAACCGCGCTTTACATAGCAAAACGTTACCTTTTTAGTCGTTCGAAACGCTCGATAGTCAGCATTATTTCAAGAATTTCAGTTGTGGGTATTGCTGTTTGTACAGCGGCAATGGTTATTTTATTGTCGGCATTCAATGGCATCGAGCAAATGATCGCTAAGCTATATACTTCTTTCGATGCGCCGATTACCATCCAACACCAAAGCAGAAAAACGTTTTTTCTGCGCCAGATAGACCTCGAAAAGCTACAAGCCATCAATGGTGTTGAGGCGTTTAGCAAAGAACTAGAAGAGTTGGTGGTGCTGCGCAAAAACCAAAGATGGATCAATGCCAACATGCACGCGGTCGATGCAGAATTCGTGAAGCAGGCAAGGGTCAATCAACACTTGATCAATCAAGTGGGCGCTGGGTATCTCAACAATCCTGGGTTTGTTTTTATTGGCGCCGATGTTTTTTCCAAATTGAAATTAGGTTTGGGATCCGAACAAAATAATATTCAAATGTATGCACCCAAACGCAGCATGAAAATGAAACTCGGCAAGACGCCATTTCATATCCAATCCACAAATGTTGCAGGAGCCTTGAATTATAACCAAGAGCTCAACAGCAATGCTTTGCTTTGGGATTACAATACCGCGAGTTTGCTCTTTGACCAAGAGGGCGCAGTGACAAGAATTCATGTTTATGTCGACCCGCAATCGGACTTATTGGCTATTC
Source organism: uncultured Flavobacteriia bacterium (assembly GCA_937975705.1). Taxonomy (GTDB): domain Bacteria; phylum Bacteroidota; class Bacteroidia; order Flavobacteriales_D; family Crocinitomicaceae; genus UBA952. The sequence continues at coordinate 76,148 of CALJTX010000020.1, forward strand.
AAGAAAAGATCAAAAACTTAGTGGGTCCCGGTTTCTTGGTGCGCACCCAAATAGAGAGAAACGAGTTGATATATAAAACAAGCCGCTCGGAGCGCCTGGTGGTTTTTATTATTTTGCTGTTTGTTTTTGTGTTGGCTTCCTTTAATTTAATCGCTACGCTCACGATGTTGATCCATGAGAAACAAGCCAACTTAAAAATTTTAAAGGCTGTGGGCATGACCTCACAGCATCGTTTTCAAATCTTCTTTTTTGAAGGTTTATTGCTTTCTTTTTTAGGCATCTCATTTGGTTTGATTTTCGGCTTGATCATCTGTTGGTTTCAGCAATATTTTGGTTGGTTAATTGTGCCCGGGGCCAACGTGCCCTTTCCAATCGTTTTCAAGGCAAAAGACTTTCTAAGCATTCTATTCGCTTCCAGCGCATTAGCTTTTTTGTTTACTTATTTTCCGGTTAGATTTTTGCTGCGCAGGACCCGGTAAGCAGGACACAAAATTATTTTGGGTTGTTCTCAAGCATTTCAAATAAAATCTCGTATATTTGCGCCCGAATTTAAAAGACAAATGATGTCATCAATCAAAGGAAAAATCTCTCAAGTAATCGGTCCAGTTGTGGACGTCCGATTCGAGCGCGGCACCGCGCTACCCAACATTTATGATGCATTGGAAGTATACAAAACCGACGGCACACGTGTGGTTTTGGAAGTTCAAGCACACGTTGGAGAAAATGCCATTCGCGCCATTTCAATGGACTCAACCGATGGTTTTACCCGCGGAATGGAAGTTATTTCAACAGGTATTCCAATCAAAGTTCCGACCGGAGAACGCATCAAAGGCCGTTTGTTTAACGTGGTTGGCGAGGCTATCGACGGCATCAACACCATGGACAACACAGAAGGTTTGCCGATTCACCGCGAGGCGCCGAAGTTTGATCAATTGTCTACAGCAACTGAAATCCTTTTCACAGGTATCAAAGTAATTGACCTTATCGAACCTTACGCAAAAGGTGGTAAAATTGGTCTCTTTGGTGGTGCCGGTGTAGGTAAAACAGTACTTATCCAAGAATTAATTAACAACATTGCAAAAGGACACGGTGGTTTGTCTGTATTTGCAGGTGTTGGTGAGCGTACCCGTGAAGGAAACGACTTACTTCGCGAGATGCTTGAGTCAGGCATTATCAAATATGGCGATGCATTTATGCACTCTATGGAAGAAGGTGGTTGGGACCTCTCTAAGGTTGACCTCAACGAAATGAAAGAATCCAAAGCAACGTTTGTATTTGGTCAAATGAACGAGCCTCCTGGGGCACGTGCACGTGTAGCCCTTTCAGGTCTTACTATTGCTGAATACTTCCGCGACGGAGACGGCGAAGGCCAAGGAAAAGACATCCTTTTCTTCGTTGACAACATCTTCCGCTTTACCCAAGCAGGTTCAGAAGTATCTGCACTTCTTGGTCGTATGCCATCTGCAGTAGGTTACCAACCAACATTGGCTACCGAAATGGGTGCCATGCAAGAGCGCATTACCTCAACTAAAAACGGATCAATTACTTCAGTTCAAGCGGTATACGTACCTGCCGATGACCTTACCGATCCAGCGCCAGCAAACACATTTGCGCACTTAGATGCAACTACTGTATTGTCTCGTAAAATTTCCGAGCTAGGTATTTATCCTGCGGTTGATCCACTAGACTCTACTTCGCGTATCCTTACCCAAGAAATCGTTGGCGAGGAGCATTACAACTGTGCACAACGCGTTAAAATCACTTTGCAACGCTACAAAGAACTTCAGGATATCATCGCCATCTTAGGTATGGACGAACTTTCTGAAGAAGATAAAATGATCGTTCACCGCGCGCGTCGTGTACAACGTTTCTTGTCTCAACCATTCCACGTAGCTGAGCAGTTTACCGGTATCCCAGGTGTACTCGTTGACATCCAAGATACAATCAAGGCGTTCAACGACATCTTAGATGGTAAATTTGATCAGTATCCAGAAGCAGCCTTCAACCTCAAAGGAGGAATCGAAGACGTGATTGCAGCCGGAGAAAAAATGTTAGCAGAAGCATAATCATGATATTAGAAATCATCACACCAGAAGCAAGCCTTTACAAAGGAGAGGTAAACAGCGTTAGTTTACCTGGCCTAGATGGTGTTTTCCAAGTCCTTAACAACCACGCCCCAATTATTTCTTCATTGAAAAAAGGGGAGTTGTGTTTCGAAACGACTCAAACCGTTGAACCGAACGACCACCTTGCTGTTTCTGGCAATACAGTGCGCGTTCAAATCAAAGGTGGTGTAGCTGAGCTCAACAACCAAAAGCTAATTATTTTAGCTGATTAACATAAACAAATCATTACACTAAAAGGGATTGGTCTGACCACTCCCTTTTTTTATGAAATTCTCAGCAAAAGATTGCGTATTTTCGTTTGACTAAATGAGTACACTAGAAAACCTTGACCTTCAAAAGATTCCACGCCACGTTGCTTTCATCATGGATGGCAATGGGCGTTGGGCTAAAAACCAAGGGCAGCATCGCTTATTTGGACATGCTGCGGGCGTAGAATCTGTTAAAGAAGTCATCAAAACCGCTCGTGAACTTGGTGTTTCCTATTTAACCATGTATGCTTTTTCTACTGAAAATTGGGCGCGTCCTAGTGATGAAGTGGAGGGCCTCATGAATTTATTGGTAGATGCGATTACCAACGAAGTAGATGAAATGCACGCAAATGGCGTACGATTACACACCATCGGCGACATCCAAGGTTTGCCTGGCAACTGTTATCAGTCTTTGGTTTCTGCTATGGAACGCACCAAAGACAACACGTCGCTAAACCTTATTTTAGCACTAAATTATTCTGCACGCCAAGAAATACTCAAAGCGGCTTTGGTTGCGCATCAGCTGATAGCTGAAGGCAAATTGTCTACCGAGGCACTCGATGAGCAAACTTTTTCAGGTTTATTGTACACTCAAGACATACCAGATCCAGAATTACTGATTCGCACGAGTGGAGAATGTCGCATCAGTAACTTTTTGCTTTGGCAATTGTCTTACACAGAGTTGCTTTTCACAGACACGCACTGGCCCGACTTTCGCCGCGAAGCATTTATAGATGCAATTGCAGCATTTCAGAAGCGGGAGAGGCGTTTTGGGATGGTATCTGAACAAATTCAAACCAATAAATGAATAAAATACTCGTTTTTTTAATGCTGTTTAGCACCGGTTTAGTGCTGGCCCAAACCCCAAATACATTGGGTGGTTTGGCGTTTGATTACGCCAATCCCCAAACCTTTGAAATTGGTCCGGTCCGCGTTGTGGGTGCTGACAACTACGATCACCAAGCCATCAAACTCATTGCCGGTTTGCGCACGGGTCAAAAAATCACTTTGCCGAGTCAGCAAATCAATAAAGCGATTCAAAGCCTTTGGGCAGAAGGCCTTTTTTCAGACGTGGCTATTTATGCGGAAAAAGAAGTGGGTGGTATCGTTTATTTGGTCATCGAACTCAGCCCAAGACCCAAACTTTCGAAATTTAGATTTGTGGGGGTAAACAAACGCGAAGCCGACAAGCTAAGAGAGGAAATATCTTTATACGCAGGCAAAACCATTACCGAAAACCTCGTTTTTGAAACCAACAGCAAGATCAGGAGCTATTACCGCGACAAAGGCTTTTATCACACGAAAGTCCAAATCAATCGCCAACTCGACACCCTCATCAATAATTCTGAAATATTCGTTATCCAAGTGGATAAAGGGGTCAAAGTAGGCATCAAAGAAATCGAATTTGTGGGCGTTACGTCTGTGCCAATCTGGAAATTAAGAATGGCCATGAAAGACACCAAGCAAAAAGGCCCACAACGCATCTTCAAGCGCTCTAAGTACACCGAGAGCAGCTATGCAACCGACAAAGCCGCTTTACTCTCTAAATTCAATGCAGAAGGCCTCAGAGATGCCACCATTTTGAAAGATTCTGTTTTTATGCTCGATGAAAAGAACATGAAAATCCGCATTGAAATCAGCGAGGGTGAGAAATACTATTTTGGCGAAATCGAATGGATTGGCAACTCAAAATACCGCTCTAGTTTTCTAGACACTGTTCTAGGCATCAAGCCCGGTGACCTTTACAACAAAGATTTATTCAATCAGCGCTTATATGGCAATGGAGATGGACGCGATATTTCTTCGCTCTACATGGACCGCGGCTATTTGTTTTTCCAAATTTCTCCTGTAGAAACAGGAGTTAAAGACAACAAAATCAATCACCAAGTGCGTTTGATAGAGGGCAAAGAGGCGCACATCGGAACGGTAACTGTACGCGGAAACACCAAAACAAACGACCACGTCATTTTGCGCGAAATCCGCACCAAGCCCGGCGACCTCTTCAACAAAGCAGACATCATGCGTACGCAGCGCGAGTTGGCACAGCTCGGCTTTTTCGATGAGCAAGGTTTTCAGGTGAATCCCAAACCGAATCCGGCAAACGGAACCGTAGATATCGAATACGTTGTTGCAGAAAAGTCCAGTGATCAAATTGAACTTTCTGGAGGCTACGGCGGCGCCGGACCAAATACGTCTGGACGTGTAATCGGTACGCTCGGTTTGTCTTTTAACAATTTCTCGACCAAAAACTTTTTCAAGAAAGATGCTTGGAGCCCACTTCCGGGTGGCGACGGCCAGCGCCTGACCATTCGTGCGCAATCTACCGGACGCTATTATCAGGGATATAACTTTTCTTTTACCGAACCATGGTTGGGCGGCAAGAAACCGAACTCTCTCACTTTCTACGTAACCAACTCTTCTATTTCTACAAATGGTTTGTTGCGCACCAACCCTGCCTATAACGGCATTTCTATTTCGGGAGCTGGTGTGGCCATGGGCCGTCGCAAAAAATGGCCAGATGATTATTTTGTAGCCAACTATGAGCTGTCTTATCAGTATTATGACGTCCAGAATTATTCGTTTTTCCCACTTTTCCAGAATGGCTATGCGAATGATATCTCTTTGAAGTATACCTTACAACGCAGTTCTGTAAGCGCACCAATTTATCCTCAAAATGGCTCCAACTTTACGTTTTCTGCCAAAGCTACCGCGCCTTACTCTATGTTTGGTCCAGAAAAAGATTACGCTAGCATGACGCAGCAAGAACGCTACAAATATTTGGAGTATTTCAAATTGAAGTTTACGGGCGAGTGGTATACGCCTTTGACTGCCGATAAAAAACTTGTCTTGATGTCACGTTTTGGCTTTGGCTATATGGGTGCTTACAACAAGGCTAAAGGCATTTCTCCTTTTGACCGCTTTATCATGGGTGGTAGCGGCCTCACCGGTATGGGTGCAAACCAAATTGGCGGACGTGAAATCATCGCTTTGCGCGGCTACGAGGACCAAACTATTTCTTCTTCAGGAGGCGATCCGATTGTGGCTAAATACACTTTGGAATTGCGCTACCCGATTTCCCTCAACCCGCAAGCAACTTTTTATGCGTTGTCATTCTTAGAAGCTGGCAATACGTATCCGAGCTTTGACAAATTCAATCCATTTAATGTGAAACGTACAGCAGGTGTGGGTATCCGCGTCTTTTTACCGATGTTTGGTATGTTGGGCCTTGACTACGGTTTAGGTTTTGACCAAATGGATGCGTGGGCAAGTGGCTTTGGAAAAGGATCAGATGTAGACATCAAAGCCAAAGGCTATTATCCTAAATTGACATTTACAATCGGGATGAACCTCGGAGAATTGTAGCATTAACAATAAATTGGTAACTTCGTCGTTCTAAGCACGCAAATGAAACACATGAAATATCTTGCACTCCTTTTATTGGTTTTTGGCATGCAATTTGTCAGTGCGCAGACCTACGCTTTTATCGACTCTGATTACATCCTAGAAAATGTTCCAGAGTACGCAGAAGCAAAAGAACGCCTCGATAAAATGGCCGAACGCTGGACCAAAGAAATCGAAGACCGTTACGCGACCATTAAAAACTTAAAAAGTAATTTTGACCGCGAGGAAGTACTCCTTCCAAAAGAGGAAAGAGAAAAAAGAAAAATTGAAATAGAAAAACTCGAGCAAGAAGCCATCGATCTTCAGACCCAGCACTTTGGTTCAAATGGCGATTACTTCCAAAAGCGACAAGAGTTGATCAAACCAATACAAGACCGCGTTTTCACCGCAATGAAAAAAGTGGCCAAAAGAGAAGGTTACGCTTTTGTTTTTGACAAAGCCAACCAAAGTAATTTGCTTTATGCAGAAAAAGAATTCGATATCTCAGATGCGGTACTCGAAGAAATGGGAATAACTAAATAAATATAAAAATGAAAAATGTAATACTCGGGCTGTTTGTTGTTATCGGATTCAGCACTTTTGCTCAGACTAAAATCGGACACGTAGACTCTCAAAAGTTACTCGACACACTGCCATCGCGTGATATCGCAATTAAAAAATTGGATTCCATGAAAACGGCCGGTATGCAAGAATTGCAATTGATGGATGCTGATTTCCAAAAGGCTTATCAAGATTATACAGTGAATCAAGCGAGCAAGTCGCCGGCAGAGCGTCAAATCATCGAAGGGCGCTTGATGCAAAAACAACAAATGCTTGAAGCTACCCAAGCTTCTTTGGAAGAAGGTTTGCAAATCATGAGTGAAGAATTAAATAAACCAATCCTAGATCGCGTTCAAAAAGCAATCGACATCGTTGCTGAGCGCAAGAAATTGAACTACGTACTTGACGTTTCAGCTACTATGTATTCAAAAGGTGGTATTGACATCACCAGTGAAGTTATCGTTGAGCTTTTATTGCTCGATGCAGCCGCAACTAAGAAATAAGATCCAATCAAACATAAGAAAAGGGCAGCCATTGGTTGCCCTTTTTTCGTTAGCTTTGGTTTGTGGAAGTACTCGGTCCTATTGGTGTTTTTGATTCTGGCTACGGCGGGCTCACCGTTTTGGCTGAATTGCGCGCTCAACTTCCGCAACACGACTTCTTATATTTCGGTGACAACGCGCGCGCGCCGTATGGCAATCGTTCGTTTGATGTCGTGTATGAATTTACGCTAGAGGCGGTGAAGTTTTTGTTTGATCAAGGTTGTCCATTGGTCATTTTAGCGTGCAATACGGCCTCTGCAAAGGCCTTGCGCACCATCCAGCAAAAAGACCTTCCTGTGTTGGCGCCAAACAACCGCGTCCTTGGCGTTATTAGGCCAAGCACCGAAGTGCTCGGAGAACGTAGTAAAAGCGGTCATGTGGGCATTTTAGGAACGGTTGGCACCATCAGTTCTGGTTCTTATCCAATTGAGTTGGCCAAATTTGCCCCACAAGTAGAAGTGCATCAACACGCTTGCCCCATGTGGGTGCCACTCATAGAAAACCAGCAATACGCGCACAAGGCAGGCCAGTTATTTATCTCCGAAGATGTGCAAGCCATCATGAATCAGCACCCGGACATTGATACAATTTTATTGGCGTGTACGCATTATCCTGTTTTAAAGCAACAGATAGAACAAATTGTTGGCCCTCAAGTACAAGTAGTTGCTCAAGGCGCGATAGTAGCAGAAAAACTCAAAGCGTATTTAGAAGCACATCCAGAAATGGACCAACGCCTCTCAAAGACAGCAAACACTGTTTACTTCACTTCTGAGACGCCAAAGGTATTTGATGAGAAGGCGAGTTATTTTCTTCAGCAAGAAGTGGCCTCTAAGCACCACAGTTTTTAAAAGCTTAATGCACCTTTCTGCTTAAATCAGTAAGTAGTTGTTCGTTCAGTGCTTTTTGTAGCTCGGGATGAGCCGCATAATAATTCAGACTCTTTTTGAAAGAGGCTTTGGTACAACCTGCTTTTTTGAAAATGCTTTTGACAGAAAGGTCTAAGGCTTCTTTGTATTGACTCGGCACGCCATAACGGCTTTGAAAGTGCGTTTCCAATAAAGTAATTTCTTCTACCAATGGTGCCATTTGAGCAAGAGGAAGAATGCCATCAGGAACACTTTGCTCTTGGCAAGCGTTCAGCAACAAGAGGCAGCTTAGCAGCGCAGCAAATTTCATCGAGGGATAAATAAAAGACGTTCGCCTAAATGCTGCTCGATAATTTTGGTACCGGCATAAACACAGTTGCCATTGACGTAGGTGCTGTGAATATGGTGTGTGAATTGATGCCCTTCAAATGGAGACCAACCGCACTTGTATAGCAAGTCCGCTTTATGAACAGGTTTGTCTGGAGTGGGTGCAACAAGTACCAAATCGGCGGCATAACCCTCGCGGATGTAACCTCTTTCTTTGATACGAAATAAGGTGGCGGGTGCGTGGGCCATTTTTTCGACGACGCGCTCTAGGGTGATTTTCCCTTCGTTCACTTTATCGAGCATGGCTAAAAGGGCGTGTTGTACCAGCGGGCCACCAGAAGGTGCGGAGGAATAAGCTTGTGCTTTTTCTTCGATGGTATGAGGGGCGTGGTCTGTGGCAACGACATCAATACGGTCATCTAGAAGCGCTTCCCAGATACCTTCTCTGTCGAAAGCGGTTTTAACCGCGGGGTTCCACTTGATGAGGTTGCCCTTTGAAGCATAGTCTGCATCGCTGAACCATAAATGATGGATACACGCTTCTGCCGTAATTTTCTTTTGATCGAGCGGAAGGGTGTTGTCGAATAAGTGCGTTTCTTTTGCCGTTGAAATATGAAGAACATGCAGTCGGGCACCATGTTTTTTTGCCAGCGCAACGGCTTTTGAAGAAGATAAATAGCAAGCTTCTTCGCTGCGGATAAGCGGATGTGCACTTACGGGTATGGACTCGCCGTATTTTTCTTGAAATGCTGCTAAATTGGCTCTAACGGTAGTTTCGTCTTCGCAGTGCGTGGCAATGAGCGCACCCACGCGTGAAAACAAGCCCTCTAAGACACTTTCTTTGTCGACGAGCATATTGCCTGTAGAAGACCCCATAAAAACCTTTACGCCGCAAATTTTAGAAGTGTCAGTGCGCAGCACTTCTTCTAAGTTGTCATTGGAGGCCCCCATAAAAAAGGAGTAGTTGGCAATTGCGTTTTGGGCAGCAATTTGGTATTTGTCTTCGAGTAATTGTTGGGTGAGCGCGTTGGGTACTGTGTTGGGCATTTCCATGAAGCTGGTGATGCCTCCGGCGACTGCAGCGCGTGATTCAGTATAGATATTGCCCTTGTGGGTTAGCCCTGGCTCGCGAAAATGAACTTGGTCGTCTATGCAACCGGGTAAAATGAATAGGCCACTTGCATCGATTTCTTGCACCTGCTCATGGAGTGCTATTTGGTCTGCAATTTTTTCGATTCTGCCCTTAGAAATAAGTATGTCGGCTGTAAATCTTTTGCCTTCATTGATGATAGTACCGTTCTTAATGATCGTTTTCATTGTTGTATTATTTCCATTTCATTTTGCGCATTTGCCAAACACCAAAAAAAGCTTCTTTGAAAATACCTTTGCTCATTTTTGATTCGCCCACAACGCGGTCAATAAAAGTGATCGGAATTTCTTTCACTTTAAAACCTAACTGAACTGCTGCATATTTCATACAAATTTGAAATGCATAGCCTTTAAAAGGAATTTGATCAAGGGGTATTTGCTCGAGCACTTTGTTGCGGTAACATTTAAAGCCTGCGGTTGTGTCTTTGATATTGAGCAAAAGAATAAGCCGTACATAAACGCTGGCAAAATAGCTCATGAGGATGCGTTTGAGCGGCCAATTTCTGACTTTGCCGCCGCGCACATAACGCGAACCAATTGCGCAATCAGCGCCGTCTTCACATGCTTTGACCAAGCGGGGTAGGTCTTTTGGATTGTGCGAGAAGTCGCAGTCCATCTCGATGATGTAGGTGTAGTCGCGGTTTAGGGCCCATTTGAAGCCATGGATGTAGGCGGTGCCGAGTCCTAATTTCCCTGGTCGCTTTTCTAAGAAAACGGAAGGAAACTTTTCCATAAGTGCTTCAATTTGAGCGGCTGTGCCGTCGGGGGAGTTGTCGTCGATGAAGAGAATATGGTAACCCTGTTGCAGCTCCATAACTGCCGAAATCATTTTGGAAATGTTTTCACGTTCGTTATAGGTTGGAATAATGATGAGGGTTCTAGGGCTGGCCATATCTAAGTGAACGAAATTAAAGAAGAAAAGTGACAAAAAAAAACCGCCACTAGGGCGGTTCTTAATTTGATGTAAATAAAGACTATGCTTCTTCGTCCTCGTCCTCGTCGTCTCCGGCGTCAGCACCTTTGACAGCGCCACGAGCCATTTTGACGGCAACAACTACTGCGTTAGCAGGGTCTAGGAATTGTACGCCAGGGATTTCGATGCTGCTTACGCGGATAGACTGACCAATACGGAGTTTGGTAATATCCAAAGTAATTGCATCTGGCAATGCGCTTGGCAAACCAACACACTGCAATTGACGGAAAACTGTCATGAGTTTACCACCGGCCATTACACCACGAGAAGATCCTGTGATGCGCACTGGCAATTTGACACGAACTTCTTTGTTTTCATCGAGTTCGTAGAAGTCAACGTGTTGAATGGTGTCTTTGGTTGGGTGTTGTTGCAACTCGCGAATGATACCCACCGCTTTTTTACCTTCGATGTCGAGGGCAACCTGAAATACTTCAGGAGAAAAAACGATTTTGTCAATTGCTGTTCGCTTTACTGCGAAGTGAGTTTGCTCACCTTGACCGTAAAGCACACAAGGAACTAGGCCTGCATTACGCAAAGCCGCAGCATCCTTCTTCCCTACGTTCGCTCGGAGCGAACCGCTCAAATGTGCTGTTTTCATGTTATATATTTATTTAAGAGATTACAAAATGTGAACTGATCGATTCGTTGTTGACCAAACGCTTAATGACATCTGCAAAGAGGTCAGCAACGCTCACAACGCGAATTTTGTCGCTGTGCTTTTGAAGCGGAATGGTGTCGGTTACGATGAGTTCGGTGAGTTTAGAAGCGGCAATGCGTTCGAACGCAGGCCCGCTCAATACAGGGTGCGTGGTGAATGCGCGCACACTTTTAGCGCCTTTTTCGATGAGCAAATCGGCTGCGGTGGTGAGTGTACCAGCGGTGTCGCACATGTCGTCGATGATCACGACGTCTTTGCCAGCGACATCACCGATGACGGTCATTTCGGCAATTTCGTTTGCTTTTTTGCGGTTTTTGTGGCAAAGCACCAAGCCGCAATTGAGTTTCTTCGCGTAAGAATTAGCGCGTTTGGCTCCGCCGGCATCAGGTGCAGCAACCACGAGATTTTCATGGTCTAGTTTGTCTATTTCGTTGAAGAAAAGCGTAGATGCAAAGAGGTGATCTACTGGTACTTCAAAGAAACCTTGGATTTGATCGGCGTGGAGGTCCATGGTCATGATGCGGTCTACGCCGGCTGCCATGAGCATGTTAGCGACTAATTTGGCGCCAATAGCGACCCTTGGTTTGTCTTTGCGGTCTTGACGTGCAAAGCCAAAATAAGGAATAACTGCAATGATTTTGCGCGCAGATGCACGACGCGCAGCATCGATGAGCAATAGGAGTTCGAATAAGTTTTCGGTAGGAGGCATAGTGGATTGGACGATGAACACATCCTGACCTCTAACTGTTTCTTCGAAAGATGGTTGGAATTCGCCGTCGGAAAAAACACTTACCTTGACGTCGCCAAGAGCTGCGCCAAATGATTTAGCGATGTTGGCTGCGAGTTGTTCAGAAGCCCTGCCTGCAAAGATTTTTACGCCCACGTTACTTAAAATTGGATGCAAAGGTAAGGAATTAAGAACTAATTTTGTAACACAATGAGTCAAAAGCTACAATATTCCTTGTTCAAACGCCTTTTCAGCTTTGCCAAGCCCTACAAAACATACCTAGTTGTAGCCGTCAGTGCCACGATTTTTTTAGCCGCACTTTCGCCCTCAAGGCCTTATGTAATTGGCGAGCTCATCGATCGCTATTTACTCAAGGATAAAGACCCAAACATGTTGCTCTTGGGTTCTTTGCTGGTACTCATCATGCTTTTGTTTGAGGCCGTATTGCAAGTTGTAGGCACCTATTTTTCGAATTTGTTGGCTCAGTCGGTCATTAGAGATTTGCGTCAAAAAGTGATCCGACACTTCATGAAGTTGCGCGTATCGTATTTTGATAAAAACCCTGTCGGAGCAATGGTGACAAGAGTTGTCTCAGATATGGAAGCCATTACAGAAGTCTTTTCTTCGGGCATGATGGATATCGCCGCAGACTTATTGTCTTTGATTCTCATTGTCTTGTTTATGTTTTTGACCGATTGGCAATTGGCTTTAATGACTTTAATCCCTGTTCCCTTATTGATCTGGGCCACACGCATTTTTGCCAAGGCTATGAAATCTTCGTTTCAGCAGGAAAGGCAGGCGGTAACCAAGCTCAATACGTTTGTTCAAGAACGCCTGACAGGCATGAGTTTGGTACAGCTTTTTAATCGCCAGCAACAAGAGGCCCATCATTTTGAGCAAATCAATTCAGAGCACCGCGCCGCACACATTAAAGCAGTTTGGGCCAACTCAATTTTCTTTCCTTTTGTCGAATTACTCAGTTCGCTATCAATTGCTTCCTTGCTTGTTTGGGGGGCGCTTCAGGCCGCAGGTAAGTCCGAACAGGAGGTCAGCAATATGTTTGGAGAATTGTTTGCTTTTGTCTTTTGGATCAGTCAATTGTATCGCCCAATTCGCATGTTGGCAGACAAATTCAACATCTTGCAGCGCGGAACCGTCAGGGCTGAGCGCATTTTTGCCGTTCTCGACGAACAAACAGATGTACAGGATAAGGGGCATTTAACCGACGTAGATTTCAATCAAAATTTGCGTTTTCAAGGCGTCAACTTTTCGTATGTGGAAGGTCAGCCCGTAATTACCGACCTCAATTTGGAGATTCAATATGGCCAGACCGTCGCTATTGTGGGCGCAACAGGTTCGGGTAAAACAACACTTGTCAATTTACTTGGTCGATTTTACGAGCATCAGTCGGGTCAGATTTTAATAGGTGCTGTGCCAATCGAAGCCATTGAATTGCAAACGCTGCGCAAGAATATTGCGATTGTTTTGCAAGACGTCTTCTTGTTTTCAGATACTGTTTTCAATAATATTACCCTCGGAGACCCTTCTATCACTTTAGAGCAAGTGATGAATGCGGCCAAAGAAGTTGGGGCGCACGACTTCATAAGTGCGTTGCCCGATCAGTACGACCATAAAATTGGTGAAAGAGGTGGCACGCTATCTACAGGACAAAGACAACTATTGGCTTTTATCCGAGCATACGTTTATCAGCCTTCTTTGCTCATTCTAGACGAAGCCACTTCAAGTGTGGATAGCGAGAGTGAATTCATGATCCAACGCGCAACAGAAAAGCTAACGGCAGGTAGAACCTCAATTGTGATTGCGCACCGCTTGTCTACAATCCGAAAGGCTGACCGCATTATAGTCATGGAAAAAGGCCGCATTATTGAACAAGGTACGCACGAAGAATTACTCGAATTGGGCGGACATTACAAGAATTTGTCGGACAGACAGTATTTCAATCAAGAAGCATGAAGCGTTTTAAAATAGGGGGTGTTCCCGAACACTTTAATTTACCTTGGCGCCTGGCCATTGAGGAAGGAAAATTTAGAGATGCGGGTATAGAGCTCCATTGGTCAGACATGACCGGTGGAACAGGCCAAATGATCAAAGGATTACAAGCGGGCACGCTCGATATCGCCGTATTGCTTACCGAAGGAATTACCCGCGCCATTTTAAAAGGGCTAGATGCTAAAATTATTGCGGTATATGTGCAGAGCCCGCTATGCTGGGGCATTCACGTGCCAACAAATGAGACATTACAGCATTTAGCCGATTTGGATGGTGGTACTTTTGCGATTTCTCGCGAGGGTTCTGGTTCACACTTAATGAGTTATGTGCTGGCGCAGCGCGAAGGTTGGGAGCCCGATGCACTTTCATTTAATGTTGTCGGCGATGTTTACGGAGGCCTGTGGGCGTTAAATCATGGTGAAGCACAGGGTTTTCTTTGGGAAAAATACACGACACAGCCCTTTGTGGATCAAGGAAAATGTAAGCGAATTGGCGAGGTATATACGCCTTGGCCTTGTTTTGTCATTGCTGTCAGAAATGAGGTTTTGGCTCAAGAAGAAGTATTGTTGAGTGCCGTTATTCATATCATACAAGAGCGGGCTGCTCAATTGAAAGCTGCGCCCGACACCGCCGAAGTACTGGCTTGGCGTTATGCCCTCAAACAAGGTGAAGTAAGCGCTTGGTTGAAGCAAACGGAGTGGTCAAGTGCATTGGAAATGGATCAAGCAGCCATCCAAACAACTGTAGAAACACTCCTTGAGCTTGATCTTGTCACACCTCAAGAGGCTGAAAACTGGCCATCCAAATTATTTAAATGAGCAGAGGGCTCAGCTTAGCTTTTGTATGCATTTGTCGGCTCATTTACAGCCAAGGCCTAGATTTGGGCACTATTTCTTATGCGCCATCTTTGGTGGCCAACCTAAGCAGTCTAGACAACGAAACATCGGGCTTGGTTTTTTATCATGACACGATTTTATCTATCAACGACAGCGGTAATGAGCCCACCCTACACGCCTTGCGTAGTACAGACGGACAACATTTACAAAGTTGGCCAATAGCCAATGCGCTCAATTTAGATTGGGAGGCGCTCGCCCTTAGCCCCACAATGCTGTTTATTGGCGATGTAGGCAATAACATGGGCAATCGGACAACACGCGACATCTACCGGATCGATAGAACAGCATTGCAACCATTAGCAACTTCAATTTCAGCTCAAAAACTGACGTTCAAATGCGCCGACCAGCCCGCGTCAGTGTTGCCGGTCAATGCACACAACTACGATTGTGAGGCCATGTTTTATTGGCAAGACTCATTGCATATGCTGTCTAAGAACTGGCAAAACCTTTGGACGCGGCATTATGTGCTGCCATGCGACTGGCAAGACACGCTCGTCGTGAGCCCGCGCGATTCTTTTTATGTCAATGGGTTGGTCACCGATGCAGCTGTAGATGCGTCGTCGAATCAAATTTATTTGTTGGGCTACAAGAAGGAGCAAAGTGGTCTTTACAGTTCGTTTCTCTATAGGTTTTTGAACACCAACAATCTATTTTTAGCTTCAGATTACCAAAGAATTGAACTTGGGTCAACGCTCACATTGGCTCAAACGGAGGGGCTTTGTATGAGTGGGGCGCACAAAGGATTTGTATCAGGCGAACAAATTGTTTCAGTTATTACAATCGCTCCAAAACTGCATGTTTTTGATTTGAATACTGTTGGCTTACCCACTACACCAGAAAAGCCGAATATTTATTTCCATGTCAATATTTTATATATCCCTTCGGCTTTACTGCCCGACTATAAACTTGTTGATATAAGTGGAAAAATGGCGCTAGAATGGCAACTCGATAAAAACTACCAAGATTTAACGAATTTGAAACCAGGCACTTATTTGCTTATTGGCCCAAATTATCGCAGAACTTGGGTAAAGTCTAATTGAGATTACAGACATATTCTTTCCAAGTCCTTACTTGTTCAGTCATAAATGGTGTTTGTTCATTTGAGAAAAATTAAATGAACCAATCAATTACATTCATACTTATAAACTTGCAGTATGATTCCACTTATACCTCAATTTGACAATAATTTTTGGTGGGCAGGTGCAGCAGTGCTTGCCATTCTGAGTATCATTTTTGCCGTCTTTTTAACAGACCGCAAAAACTAGAAGCTTTTGAGTGCTCGCTGAATATCGGTGTCTTGTGAATTCACGACCTGATAGTAGCCAGGTTCCAAAAACAAATGCCGGGCAATTTCTGCCTTGAGCAAACGCCTGATATTTTCTTTACTGTGCAAGTATTCGTTGCGTTGAAAACGCACATTAAATTCTTTGGAAGCAAATGAAGTGAACTGTGTAAGGAGTTGTTCATTGACTTCAAACTTCGTTAAATACTCATTTAATTTAAGCTTGATGTCGTTGTGATTAAGGTAGTCAAAAGCAAACGCATTGAACACCCCATTCCACTGCAATTCGGAGAGGTAGAGAGACGTGCCAGAGGTGTCGCCAGCTATAAATACATCTGGCATGATGCCTCCTCCGCCGTAAACTGTTCTGCCTTTGCGTGTTTTGTATTTGAGTGAATCTACAAAAATGCTGGAGTCAGGCTTGAAGTATGCTTCTGTGAGTGCTTTTTGCTCGTCTTCTTTGTAGGCTTCATATCCTTTTTCATAAGGTCTTTGAATCGAACGGCCAGAAGGCGTATAATAGCGCGCAATGGTAATGCGGATATTACTGCCGTCTTTCAAGCGTTTGTCTTGTTGAATAAGCCCTTTTCCATAAGAGCGACGCCCCACAACTTTTGCACGATCGTTGTCTTGTAAGGCACCGGCTAATATCTCACTTGCCGAAGCAGATTGGGCATCGATGAGCACAACTGTTTTGGTTTTTTCTAGGATGCCAGCTGCGGTTGCTCTATATTTTTGCTCCTTGCTATGGAAGCCTTTGGAACTCAGGATGAGGTAGCCATTTGGCAAAAACTCGTCGGCTATTTGAATGGCAGCATCCATGGTGCCGCCTCCGTTTCCGCGGAGGTCTAGCAGCAGTTTTTTCATCCCTTTAGCTTGGAGTTGTAGCGCTGCTGAATGGAATTCTTGGGCAGTTGGCAAAGAGAATTGACTAATTTGGATATAACCAGTTGTTTTGTCAATCATGTAATAACTTGGAACTGTCGCAATCGGAATGGTGTTGCGCACCAAGGTTTTTTGTAGTTTCTTTCCTTTGCGGTAAATAGTGACTTTTACTTCGGTGTTCGGCGCGCCTTTTAAGCGGTCCATGACCTTTTCGTTGGTAATTGATTTGCCCGTTGCCGCTTTGCCATCGATGGCAATGATGCGGTCGCCGCGTTTTAAGCCCCCTAAGAAGGCCGGAGAAAGCGCATTGACGTGTGTAACACAGATTGTGTCGCGAAAGAGCAAGAAACGCACCCCAATGCCACCAAACGCCGCGTTGGTTTGTTCGTCGAGTAGTTTGAGGTTTTTAGCAGAAATGTAATTGCTGTGTGGGTCTAGCTTGTGTAGCATTTCTGAAATCGTTTGTTCAAAGATTTCTTCCGTGTTGATTTTATCGACGTACTGCTGGTCTAGTACTTGAAAAATTTGCTGGAGTTTTTGCAGTTCTTTGCTGTCGTTGTTGGCTGTCCCAAAAAGTGAGCTGCCTACCCATACGCCGAGTGCAGCGATGCTAGTGAGCAGAATGGGTAGCCAATATAGGGGTTTAGGACCTTCTTCAGACATCGTCAATATTTTCAATTTGTGAGACTTCTAAGCCTGCAGATTTCAGGAACTCGACTCCGGAGAGGTCTTTGTAGGCTTCTTGATATACCAAGCGTTTGATGCCAGATTGCAAGACTAATTTGCTGCAGTCTTTGCATGGCGAATGCGTGAGGTAGAGTGTGGCGTCTTTGCAATTATTGGTCGAGCGCGCTACTTTAAGAATGGCATTGGCCTCGGCATGCAGCACGTACCAGTGTGTTTGGTTGCTGTCGTCTTCGCAGCAGTTGTCAAAACCGGCAGGCGTGCCGTTGTAGCCATCTGAAATGATAATGGCATCCTTGACAATGATGGCACCTACTTGTTTTCTTTGGCAATGCGAAAGCAGCGCCCAACTTGCTGCTAAACGCAAATAGGCTTTGTCGTAACGTTGTTGTTTGGGATCTGTTTGCTTATGCGCCATGTCTGATATGACCTCCTAAATAACCAGTAAATGCAAACAAAATAAATGCAATGATGCCTACTACGAGCGTGAAAAGCTCGATTTTCTTAGCGCTTTTCCATTCTGCGCGTTCAGCCCAAAGTCCGATGATGGCCGCTGCGGTCAAAATAAAGACAAAAATGAGTGCGTTTTCAGCCATTTCTTCGTGGACATGAATCAATTTATGCGAAATACCAGGAACGTGCTCAATACTTTCCTCAGCTGGCTCGCCAGTGAAATAAGCAACAAAACCTCCGATACCACCAATCAAAAGGATGAGGTAAGCACTTAGCGTTGTTTTGAGATTGGGTTTGATCAGTGCAACAACTAAAAGTAAGACGCCAAAAAGTGAGCCGAGTATTGGAAAGTGGTTGCTGAGTAAGTGTAAATAGGCCATGACAGTTTGAATTAGTTAGTTGAAAGTTACGTAAAATTTAATGCGAATAGTAAGGAGAGATCATTAAATATACAACTACACCTGTAACGGCGACATATAGCCAAATAGGAAAGGCAAATTTTGCCCATTTTTTATGCTTTTGATAATTGCCCTCCCAAGCGTGTAGGTAGGTGAACAAAACCACTGGAATTACGGCTACACTCAGTGTGATATGCGATAGCAACAAAATGATATAAGCCAATCGAGATGACTTCACGTATTTGAGTTCTATTTCATCTAGTTTGCCATTGGCATCTAGATCACCGTAAAGTGTAGAGTCGGAGGTCATGTGGTATGCGACATAACACAGCAAAAACAATACACTTAAGCCCAACGCCACTTGAATGGTTTTTTGGTGCTGCTGTACTTTTCCATTTTTGATGAAATACAGCGCCAATAGCAATAATACAGCTGTTATGCCATTGATGGAAGCATAAATTGGCGGTAAAAAAGAAAAGTCAACGCCTTCGATTTTGATACCAAATAAGGCTGCCACTGCAATAGGAATGACGATTGAAACAGCGATAATCCACTTTCGCAAGTTGGTTTTATTGGGGTTTGTAGTTGTATTCATATGTAAAAAGGTTTTTGGCTTCTTTTATTAACCGTTCAAATTCTTTTTTGTTGACGCTGAGGTCTGGCTGCACGACTTCATAAACGCCGCGCACATAGCCTTTTTTGTCCACTAGTGTAAACGCCCCGGAATGGGCATAGCCGCCCAAAGCTTCTTCTTCGCGTCCTGCAAAAATAAGAAAGTGTTCGATACCCAATTGGTGCGTAAACGCTTCGTTTCCGCTTAGAAAACTCCAATTCGGATTATCGATGCCTAATTTGCGTTTGTGTGCCTTGAGTACGCTTGGTTTGTCATTGGTAGGATCAATGGTGAAAGAAAGGTATTGGATGTCTTTTTGATAAGTTTGCAGCGCTTTTTCTACGTTTTTGAGCTGCGTATTCATGATAGGGCAGATACTCGGGCAACTCGCAAAGAAGAATTCACTGATCCAGACTTTGCCTGCAAATGTTTGCTTGGTAACCAATACGGAGTCTTCGTTGAAAAATGAAAAGTCTGGAATGCGCTGATAGATGGTGTCGGTGACGGTTTTGCCATTTTTTTGGCTGTAAGCGACATCGTAATTGCCTAAAATGGGAAGCGGTTTAGGTTTTTGCTCTGTGCAAGACAAAGCAAACAATAAGCTGAAGAGTATCCAGTTAGCGTTGTTTTTTAGCACGTTCCTTATCGTATTGTTTGATCAAAAGCGCAAGGTGTTCTTTCATTTTACGGATCATGCCTTCGGTATGGCCATTGAGCACCATCCGTAAGTGGTTTCTTTTGTCTAGGAGCATGATCAGCTCGTTGTAAGAAACACCACCGAAGTATTTGGGGTCTTTGTGTATTAATTTTTGACCGTTGTTGCTGAGGTTGTAAAATATTTTTGGGTCGGCACTGATCAATTGCCAAAGTTCTGGATCAAAGCCTTCTACTTTGCTTTTGAGCATGTCTTGGATGTCGAGTAATTCTTTTTCCGAGACGGGGTTACCCAATGAATCGACAACAATAGAGAGCAGCCTCACTTGTTTGAGCTTTTTGCGCTTGTTGGTTCGGAGGTCTTTGTAGAGGTTTTGGGTCAGGGGAAAGAAAGCCAAACCACACTGATAAGGACAAGTGGTTTGCAGGGTGGTGACCAGGACTACTTGATCTTGGTAATCTTGTAGAGATAGTTCTTGTTTGCCCTTGTGGTTGTAAACAGAAAAGGTTGGTGTTTTCACCAACCCATAATCTGCTAATTTTTTAAAACGGTGGTCGCAACCACGCGTGGCCATGAAAATCAAGATGAGCGCTGGTCCAAATACCAGAGAGAGTGCTAATATAGATCTCTTCTTACTTCGGGTGGCAGCTTGCTCTTCCATTTTTTATTGCCACATGGTTTCCCAAACACTACCTACGGCTGTGCCTTCAACAAGAGCGATGAAGATGAGGTAAGCAACGAAGATAAAGTAGGGGATCAAAATGACATTGCGTAAATATGGGCGCTCGTCTCCGAGGTGCATAAATACCATCACGATGTAACCAGCTTTCAATAACGTAAGCAAGATGAAGGTGATTTTAACGGCTGTCCACCAGTCTGAAGATTGTTTGATGCTCGCACCAATGAATACTTCGATAATGGTCACTAAAGTCAGTAGAAGCGTGACTTTATAAATTTTAGAGCGAATTTGTTTCCCTTTAGCTTCGTCGTGATGCGCGTGAAGTGAATATTCTATGAGGTCGTCTCTTTCCATGTTGTTTGTTGATTAAGAGAATTACAATAAATAAAAGAAGGTAAATACGAATACCCAAACAAGGTCTACAAAGTGCCAGTACAAGCCGGTTTTTTCAACCATTTCGTAGTGTCCACGTTTGTGGTAGGTACCAGCTAATACACCGAGTAAGATGAGGATGTTGATGATGACACCAGAAAATACGTGGAAACCGTGGAAACCAGTGATGAAGAAAAAGAACTGAGCGTATTGTTGCGGCCCGTATTCGTTTTGTTTCATGTTGGCACCGTAGATAACGCGGTGTTTGTCACCAGAATATAGCGCTTCGTAATAGAGTTTTTCAGCTTGTTTGCCGGTAATCTCTTTACCGCCAACTTTATGAAGCTTTCCATCTTTTTTGATGATGAGTTTCATTTCGTGGTCAGCAGCTTTGTTGATTTTGGCAACTGAACCATCGGCTAAATGAATTTTGCCTGCCTCTAAGTGCCCTAGCTCAGCTGCGTGCTGAAATTGGTGCATGAGGTCTTCTTTGATAACAGCACCAGCTTTGTGTTTTTTACCTGCTTCAAGGACAGTGAAACTTTTGATTTCGCCAAAATGACCTTTTACAATGGCCACAGAGCCGTCGTTGAGTTCGATTTTACCAAATTCAGAACCGTGGATAAAGTGAGACCACTCCCAAGCTTGTGAGCCCAAGAAGAAGAAGCCGCCAATTACAGTGGCGATCATCCATTTGGTAACACCTTTGCGATCCATGCGGTGCCCAGCCTCGACGGCAAGTACCATGGTTACAGAAGATACGATGAGAATGAAGGTCATGAGGGCCACATAAAGGAGTGGGTAGCCATGACCTAAGAAAGGCATCGAGTTAAAGGTTTCTTCACCGATTGGCCAAGCATCTTGGGAATCGTGGCGAGTAAAGCCATAAGCAATTAATAAACCGCTGAAAGTGAGTGCATCCGAAACGAGGAAGAACCACATCATTAGTTTGCCATAACTTGTTTGGAAAGGGGATTCTTTACCACCCCATAGTGTTTTGGCGTCTAGTTGTGCAGAATGTCCGGCCATTTTAAGAGAAATTTTTGTGCAAGTTTAGTGAATAAAAATCAAAAAGACGAGTAAATACAACCATAAAAGCCCTAAAAAGTGCCAGAAGATGCTACTCAGCCTGAGTGATAAATGGTTTTGGGAAGAGAACTTGCCTGTAAATGAAGCAATTGCAACCTTAGTGAGGTAAAGCAGCGCGATGAGCACGTGCAAGAGATGTACAAAAGTGATCAGGTAAAGGTAAGCCGAGGCAGAATCCGATGCTTGCATGGCACTCAATTGCAAGTGTGGCTTGAGTACTGTGCCTTTGTATTTGAGTTGGCGGTCTGCGTATTCAAGTGCTTTGCCAGAATAGTAAATGGTAAAATCTTTGCCATAGGTGCCACGTGCAAAGAAATCGCCGCGTTTGTCTCGGATGTTGATAGCGAGTTCACTGAGGCGAACTTCGTCTGAATAGGTCAATTGCGTGCTGTCGTTGGCAAAAAGCTGCCCATCTTTGATCAAGACAGGGTTGCCGCTATAAAACAATTCTATTTGGGCGTTTGGTTTTTTGACCTTTAGCGCTTGGTTGTGATTGATGGTTTCAAATTGTTTAAAGAATGCTTGGATCTTTTTGAAATCGTTGTCTGGGATAGGCTTTCCTGCGATGAGGTATTCATTGCCATCTACGGCTACTAAGTTGCCTTTGTATTTGAATTCATAGTAATCGCCGTAGCGGCCGTTGGTGACGAGCATGTCGTTTACCGGATTAACGCCTTTTTCAACGAGCTGACTATAGCCTTGGAATTGGTAATACAAAAATGCGGCCCCGAAAAGCAGCGTGGCAGCCATGGCGCCTTTCAATTGGCCTTGTTTGTCTTTTTTAGCACCTTGTATGGCCCACCAAAAACTCAACGAACTGAGCGCGATAAATAGCGTGCTGAGGTAAAAGCCTGTGGGCATAGGATATTTGAGCCAAAAAGACTTACCCATGGATACATAGTAACCAGAAGTAAGCCCTGCAAAAAGCATTATGATGCTGAAAATACCGACGTAAACGAGGTTTTTCTTCATTTTTTCCCTGACCTCAGGGTTCATTTCATTTTCGTAGTTCATGACAATGATTTTAATAATTCAATAAAACGATCTGAGCGATCAAACACATAAACAAATTGGATGATCGGTAAATAAACAAACGAAGCGAACATGAGTTTACGCGCATCGGAAGTTTCACAACTGTGGTATAATTTATAGGACAAATAAAAGAACCAAATTCCCATGACACTTGCGATGATGAGCGTGATGTAGCTTGTCCAGCCGAGGATCCAGGGCATTAAGCTAAATGGAATGAGCGCAAGAGAGTACGCCATGATTTGAAAGGCAGAAGCTTTCCCTTTTCCATTTTTGGATGGCAGTAAAGAAAACCCTGCTTTTTTGTAGTCGTCGTAGAGCACCCATGCAATAGCCCAAAAGTGAGGAAATTGCCAAGTAAACTGAACAAAGAATAAAATACCTGGAATAAATCCAAAAGAATTTGTTGCGGCAATGGCGCCCAAAAATGGCGGAATAGCCCCAGGAAAAGCACCCACAAATACGGCCCAAGGTGTAATTTGCTTGAGTGGTGTGTAGACGAAAACGTAGCTTGCAAAGGCGAGCACACCTAGAAGAGCGCTTTTGAGATTGATGAGGTAGAGCAGGTAGGTGCCAACCAAAAGAAATAAGAGGACGATAAGGTACGCTTCTTTGAGTTGCATTTGGCCGGTTGGCAAAGGCCTGCGGTTGGTGCGGTTCATGATTTGGTCGAGGTCGCGTTCCCAGATTTGATTGGCGCCGTTAGACGCTCCGGTGACGAGTGTACCGCCCAACATGAGATAGGTAATGTCTAACCAGTTTTGTCCGCCAGCAAAAAGATAGCCGCTTAGGGCGGATAGGATAACTAAAAATGAAAGGCGAAACTTGGTGAAAACCAAGTAGGTTTTAATCTTTGATGGCGGTTTTAAAGTAGCGTCGGACATTGTTACAAAATTACATCAAATAGTCCTTGTAGAATAGCTAAAACAAGCCAAATCAAGATAAAAACAAAACCAAATGCGATGGCTAAGGCGGCAAGTGTATCGATGATCAGGCCGCCAATGAGCAATAAGATGAGCCCAACAACGATAAAGACGAGCCCGACTATTCCAAACGAATAGCCGACGTTGCCTACAAATCCATTTTGCTTCAGCATTTTGAGGTTTGCAGTTGCGCGTGCACTAGCATATGGCTTTGCTGCATTTTTAGTCTGCTTTGTGTGCTGTTTTGCTGAAATAGGCGCCGTTTGAGATGGCTGCAGCGGCTTTTGGTCGGCTGCACCAATGGCAGTTGCTTTTTCTGTCAGAACAAGTGTTGAGGCGGCTGAAGTCAGTGTAATTGTGTCCTTGAGTTTTGCTTCAATGTTTTCTTTTTGTGCGGTACAGACAAGAAGTGCTTCAGAATCACAGCTGCGCATTCTACTATGGCGTAGCGCAACGTCTGAGGAATGGCAAGAGGCGAGTAGAACGAGTGCAGTGAAAAAGCTAAACGGATTCAGGTATTTCATGGTAGTAATCGTTTTTAATGAAATAATCTAAGAGCGCTTCTTTGAGCAAGTGCTGCTGCTGTTGATGGTTGAGTGCGGGCAGCTTTTGGTTGAGTGTGTAGTGTGGCCAGAGGTCGGCATCGCGGCCGTCGAAGGTATAGTAGCCGTAGGGTTCAAGCAAGGTGCAGATAGCGATATGCATGAGTTCCATTTTTTGTTGTTTGGAAAACGTTTGGTGGCCCATACCGAGTTCATTGACTCCTACTAAAAACAAGAATGTAGACATGTCCATTCCTGGGCCAAAGTCTGTTTCAAGATGTTTTTGTAGTTTTTGAAAGCGGAGTTCGATGTCGTGATCCATATTGCAAAAATACGCATAGAACGCCGATTGTAGGCACAAAAAAAGGGGCCTCTTTCGAAAGCCCCTCCTTTTCATCAATCAACTTCTTATTTTTTCACAAATTGCTTGCTGCTGTTACCTGCAGTCGTTACAACTTGGATTGTGTAGATACCTGCTTTGAGGTCGTCTACGCTGATTTCTTGAGTAAGACCGTTGCCAACAAATGCTGCAACTACTTTACCTGTAAGGTCAACGATACGGATTTGTTGCATCGCTTCAGTAGCTTGAACAGTCATGATGCTGTTAACTGGGTTAGGATAGATAGATACAGATGAAGTAGCTTCATCGATACCACCTAAACAAGCCCCACAACTTTGCCAACATACCAAACCAACAGTAGCTGGAGCAGTTACAGTGTAAGAACGGTTAGTGAAACCACCATTTGTTACAGTACAAGACTCACCACCAACAAATTGCTCAGAAACAGCCCATCCGTCAACAGTAAATTTGTATTCGATCGCACCTAAGCTAAGTGGAACGGTTACTTCCCAAACGTTGTCGCCGTTAGCGTCTGTCATTGGGGTACAAGTACCACACCAGCCGTTGAAAGTACCATTCAAGAATACACCAGCGGCTGTAGAGCCACCTCCATCAACGTAGTCATTCATATCAACACTGAAAGCAACATCGTTGGTACAAACATTACAGCTTGCAAAACATACGTTAGGCAAAGTAACGTCGCCAGCAACTACGTGGTAACGGTTGTTGAAACCATCGTTGATTGGGTCAATACAAGTTTCAGAACCTGTGAATTCTTCTTGTGCATTCCATCCGTCGATAGTGAATTTGTACTCAATAGCACCTGGAGCTAATGGAAGCGTAGTTTCCCACATTCCGTTGCCCATGTCTGTCATTGGGTTACAAGTACCACACCAACCATTGAATGAACCGTTTACGAATACACCACCTGTTAAAGAACCTGTGTATTGTGACATGTCTACACGGAATTTAACGTTGTAGTCTTGAACTGGAAGTGGAACTGTACGTTGGTACACAAAACGCCACCATCCGCCACCGATTTGAATATCTGCAGTCATGGTGTTACCGCCATTTGAAATAGCAACATTGTAAGTTCTAGAAGTTGGAACAGCTGCTCCGTTAGAAATTTCACCGCCGTTGACAGCTTTAGGAAGACCAATGTGTGTTCCAAGGCCGTTTACCGTAAGTGTTCCTGCTACTGCATCGAAAGCATAAGTAGCAGTACCACCAGCGTGTGGAGCAACAGGAGCACCACAACCTTCAGGAGCACCTTGCCATGTTTCTAACCAAGTAGAACCATCCATGTAATGGGTCATGTTTCCGTTGGCTTCAAATTTAATGGAGTCGTCAAAAAGACAAGCGCGGGTAGTTACAGTAGGTAGATCATTTGACCACCAGCTAATGTCACCAAGATTAGGACCGACACCTAGAGCACCAGCTTGCGGAGCCAGTTTCCAAGTTCCTTCTACCTGAGCAGAAAAACTCAAGATAGGAGCAAAAAGCAAAAAGTACAGTTTTTTCATTTTGTTGTTTTTTAGAGGTTTAAAATTCCTTTGTTACCAAAGGATGCGTTAAATATAGTAAAAAATACAATAAGCAAAAAATGATCTACTTAATGTACTCGTTATCAGTTAAAACAATAAGTCGTTAGAAAGTTCAAATGTGAGTTTATATTCTCCACATTTGATTTCGAAAGTGCCTTTCTCGGCGCGCCATTTTCCATCTGCACTAATGCGTTTGAGCGTATTTGCATCAAAATTAAATGCTAAGGTTTTATTTTCGCCAGGGAGAATGGTTACTTTTTGAAAATCGATCAGACGTTTGTTTTCGGGAGTGGTACTGGCGTATAAATCGCTGATAAAAATGGGCACTATCATGAGGATAGGTTTTTGACCCTCGTTGCTTACATTGACCTCAATTGAAAAAGTGCCTTTTTGCTCATCTTTGTTGACAAAGCGCATACTTTTCACTTTTCCCGTATTGTAGGAGAGACCGAAACCGAAGTCCCATTGTGGGTTGTAGGCGGCGAAATCGCCAGATTTAGAGCGGTCAACACTGCGCGGGTGGTCGTAGAATTCAATGACGCCGTCGTAGCGCGGGTAGGTGTAAGGCAGGCGACCTGTAAAATCGGCTTTTCCAGTGACAAGCTCGGCAAGTGCTGCTCCACCCTGATCTCCTGGTAAGTAGGCTTGGATGATGGCATCGCACAACGGCTCGATATCGTTGATGATGCGCGGACGTGCTTCTAACAAGACCAAAACAACTTTTTTCTTGGCTGCTTTAGCCAAGCGCACCAATTCTTTTTGTTTGTCATCGAGTTGTAGGCTTCTGATGTCGCCTGGTTTTTCAGTAGCAGGCAGCTCACCAACACAAATGACAATGATGTCATTTTTCTTGAGTGCTTTTTTGTAAGCGTTTAAGTCTACAAAACGCGAAGCTTCGAAATCTTTATCGAGATATAATTCAACCCCTTTCGAGTAAGTGATGCTTGCTGTTGGCAATTGATGTTGCAGTGCTTGAAAGATATTTAAAACACCTGTTGTGTTGTAATTGCTGTCCATTCCTTGCCAAGTGTGCGTCCAGGCACCGTTGAGCATGTTGATGCTAGCAGCACCGGGCCCTGCTACCAAAATGCGTTGATTGCTTTGGAGCGGTAAGGTTTGGCTTTCATTTTTCAATAAGGTGATAGACTCGAGCGCGGCTTGCTTGGCCATATTTTTGAATTTAGCGCTTCCGAATAACGGATATTGATCTAATTGTGGCAACGGGTTGCTAAATAAGCCCAATTGGTTTTTGACGTATAAGATGCGGCGGACGGCATCGTCTAGGCGGGCCATAGAAATTTTGCCTTCCTTCACTGCTTTGATCATGTCTTGGCAGTAGGATTTATACTGCGGGTTCGATGGTACCATACTCATGTCTACGCCGGCGTTGAACGCTTGAATTGCTGCTTCTGCTAAAGTTGGAGCGGTGCGGTGAACGGTATGGAGCATGATGAAATCTTCCCAGTCGGAAACCACAAAGCCTTTGAAGCCCCAATCTTTTTTGAGGGTTTGTGTAAGGAGTTGGTAATTGGCGTGGCCCGGAATGCCATTCACTACCCCAGAATTGATCATGAGGGTGAGCGCACCTTTTTCGACAGCAGCTTTGAATGCCGGCAAATACAATTCTTGCATGTATTTTTCTGGAATAAATGCTGGGGTGCGGTCGCGGCCAGAGAAACTTGCGCTGTAGCCCACAAAATGCTTGAGACAAGCAGCTGCGTGGAACTGATCAACGCTTTCGCCTTTTCCTTGGTAACCTTCCACGAGCGCTACACCCATTTGCGTGCCCAAAACGGGGTCTTCTCCGAGTGTTTCAAAATGACGCGACCAAAGAGGTTGGCGGCCTAAGTCCAAAACCGGAGAGAAGTTCCAAGGTAGACCAGAAGCACGGCATTCGTAGGCGGTGACTTCGCCCATTTGGCGTGCAAGCTCCGTATTCCAAGTTGCTGCTAAGCCAATTTCTTGAGGGAAAAGCGTGCCGCCAACAGTATAGTTGACACCGTGGATCGCATCAATTCCGTAGAGAATCGGGATGTTTTGTTCTTTTTTGAGGTAAGGCGCATGTACGTCGGTCATGATCGATTTCCATTCCTCGCGTGTAAGTGTGTGCGCGCCAACATTCAAAATAGATCCAACATGATAAGTTTCTAAAGCCTCCTTGAGCTTGGCTTGGTCAATCTGTGCTGGAACGAGCGCTTGTCCTTTTTCGTCGGTTCGGTGAATGGCATCGAGTGTGATTTGGCAGGTTTGACCTACTTTTTCTTCAATGCTCATTTGTGCAATAAGCGTTTCGATGTCAGAATTTGTTGGGGCCGTGAAGTAGGCTTTTTCAGAACTTTTGAAGCCGAGAAGGACCGCCAACACTGCAAATGAAGACAATAATTTCATGAGGAATTAAGGTTTTTATTGAAATACGCGAACGTAATCTACGTACATTTTCTGTGGGAAGGTGGTTGTGGCGTCTGGTGATCCTGGCCAATTTCCACCTACAGCTACATTGAGTATGATAAAGAACTTCTCGCGGAATTCAGCCATTTCAGCAGGGCTGGTATCAACCGAATGAAACTCAACGTTGTCTAGCAACCAATGGATTGAATTGGCATCCCAGGTAATGGAGAAAACGTGGAAATTATCAGCAAATTTACCTGAGGTGAGTGATTTACTTCCGCCATATTGCGCATGCGTACCTGCATTGCTCCAGTGTACTGTTCCGTGTGTCGTGCGGTCGTTTGCACCTGCACCACCAACCATTTCCATGATGTCAATTTCGCCGCAGGCAGGCCATCCTGCACTTGTGATGTTGTCGCCGAGCATCCAGATAGCAGGCCAAATACCTTGGCCATACGGAAGCGCTGCACGCACATCGATGCGGCCATATTTCCAAGACTTGATACCTTGTGTTTTGATGCGGCTAGAAGTGTAGTTTGAGGAGTTGAAGTTTTCGCTTTTGGCTGTAATGGTGAGCAAACCATCCGAAACCACCGCATTTTCTTGTTTGTAGTATTGCAGCTCGTTGTTTCCCCAGCCCCAACTTCCTGTGCCTAAGTCGTAGGTCCAGTCTGATGACAAGCTTGCGCCGTTGAACTCATCTTGCCAAACGAGCGTATAGTTGGGGTAAGTTAGAGGGCTGATGAATCCGGAGGTTGGAGCACCTGTGGCACCTGTGCTTATTGTGATAAGGACATCTTCGGTTTTTTCAATGTATGCGCTCTGAATGGTGTGTGCACGCGTGCGGATTTTATAAGTTCCACTTGAATTGAAGACATGGGTTGCCTGCCCATCTTGACTTTCTACCGTTACGGTGTCGTTGTTGTCAAAGAATGTAACCGTGTAAAAGTTGACGCTATCAGCAGTAGCCAATACATGTACTTCGCCATTTGTAATGGTGAGTTGCGTGTTTAGATTGCTTGGTAATCCTGGGGGTTTGGGTGCATCAGGATTGCAGGCCAAAAGTGTCAAACTAAGTAGAAGAAATGTCATGATTTTCATGGGTGGAATTATAAAGTCTTGAGTTTAAGGTACCATTTTAAGCCACCAGCGTGATGCCCATATTGCAAATGTAGCGTTGAGTCAGTTGCAGAGATAATTCTGTACACACGCGGCCCAGTGAAGAAACCAAGGAAGGCGTTCCCGGAGATGGTGATTGTGTTTTCTGCACCTTCTGTAAGCAACCAACTTTCATTCATTTGGTTGTCAAAAGGAGCAGTATAGTCAGCTAAGTTTTGAAAAGAACCTGGAAAAGAACTTGCAAGTGTGTTGTGAACGTAAACATCGCCGTTGGTGATCATGTCAAACTTGAAGCCATTTAAATGAAAAACGTATTGATCGTCGTAAAGTCCACAACCTGGTTTTTCACCAGGACCAGCTGCCCACCACTCTGGTGTAGGCCCTAGCGGACTCTCTGGATCTGGGCCAACGCCCATGTGGCCGGATGCTGCAGAATCAACGATCCAAATTTTATAACCTGGTCCACTGACACCGCCCGTAAGTAGCGTATAGTAAGGATTATTTAGTAGGCCAAAGTCATCGTTAGCAATAGTGACTTGTTGGCTTGAGCTGCGGCTACCGCCTTTGGCAAAAACGGTTAATTTAATTGTGTAAGTACCTGCATAGGGGTAGGTAGCAGTCACGTTTGCGCCTTGTGCTTTGGTGCCGTTGCCGAAGTCCCAAACACATTGCAAAGAAGGATTGCTAGCGCTGAGTTCAATGATATTTGCATTGGCCGCAGAAGGTGCCATGGTAAATTGGGCATCTGCACTTGAAGGCGCAGGCCCAAGCGTTGGTTCGTATTTTTGGCAAGCGACTAAAGCCAAGCCGATACTTAAGATACTGAGCAATAATGTTTTCATGGTTTTTAGATCTTAAAATATTAATAACCAGGGTTTTGTGACCAATTTCCGCCTGCTAAGTCGATTTCCACTTGAGGTATTGGGAACAACTCGTGTTTGCCTGTAACAAATCCAGGGATGTATTGTGCGGCCTGACCAGTGCGAACGAGGTCAAAAAAGCGATGTCCTTCACCAGAAAGCTCCAAACGACGCTCCAAATAGACTTTTTCGATGTTATTCACAGACGCACCAGGGATACCTGCGCGCTGGCGGATTTGATTGACCAACTGTGTAGCTCTTGAGGCGTTACCAATTTGATAATTTGCTTCGGCAGCCATGAGCAGTACATCTGCGTAGCGCAATACACGGTAGTTCACAGGACTTGTGAGGTCGTTGTCTGGCAAACCAATTTCGCCTTGGCGTTTGATGTATTTGTTGTTGTAATATCCCGTATGGCCTCCAGCGCCAATTGCATAGGTAATGGATGCTGGGTTGGGTTGTGCAGCAATAAACGCTTCGATGTCGAGAATAGTTGCGGCGCGGCGCGGATCTATCGGTGAAAATGCTGCATAAAGTTCGGCAGTAGGCAAGTTGTATGAGTTGCCATCGCCGTAAACAGGGCCACTATATTGGCGAATACCTTGGAACCCGACTGCTGCATTTCCTTCCAAACAAATCAAGCAGCCGTAGCTACCGCCTTCTAAGCCAGTATATTCGATGTCAAAGATGGTTTCTGGATTGCCTTCTGCAGCCACGCTGAAAAGTTGGCTGTAGTCTTGGTAAAGGCTATATTGACCTGAAGCAATGATCTCTTCTAAAACGGCTGCTGCCTCAGTAAATTTATTTTGATACAGGTACACTTTACCAAGAAGGGCTTTTGCGGCGCCTCTTGTGGCACGGCCTTTTTGCGCCGCAACTGGGTTGAGAACCGCTGCTGCAGCAATTAAATCAGCTTCGATTTGGGCGTATACCTCCGCTTTTGGTGAACGTGGAATAGTACGGGCTTCTTCAATGCCGATTCGTTTATCGATGATTAAAGGCACATCGCCAAAGAATTTGACCAACTCAAAGTAGTAGTAAGCGCGCAAAAATTTAGCTTCTGCAATGATGTGTGCTTTTCCTGTAAAATCGATGTTGTTTTGGTTCTCCAAAATATAGTTGGCGCGGGTAATTCCAGTGTAGTTCCAACGGAAAACACTGCGCAATTCTGCATTTACGCCGCCGTGCGTCATGTTATCGATGTCGTGGAGTCCTTTGCTGTCATTGACGCTTTCTCCGCCTGCGATGGCGTTGTCGGACGCAATTTCGCCAATCCAAAGAGATACAAAAGAACTTTGGAGTAGGTCATAGGCACCAGTGAGCGCGCGGTCGAAGTCTTCGGGGGTTTGGAAGAAGTTTTCGGCATCTTGCGCGTAGGGCGGATCAACGCTTAAGAATTTTTCACATGAAGGCAAGGTAACAATGGTTACGAAGGCCAAAAGTATGTAGATGAGTTTTTTCATGGCTTTATACTTAAAATTTGATTTGAAGGCCGCTCATTAAAGAACGTGCTTGAGGATACATTCCGTAGTCTACACCGGCAGAAAGCACGCTCGAAGAGCTTAGATCTGGATCGAAGCCCATATAGCGGGTAAGGGTGATGAGGTTGTTGGCTGCAACGTAAACGCGTAAAGATTCTACGTGAATTTTGCGCAATAAGGTGCTTGGTAAAGTGTAACCAAATTGCAAGTTGCGCAAGCGTACAAATGACCCGTCTTCTACATAGTAGTCAGAGAACAAATTGTTGTTGGTCGGGCCAGTAGTAATGCGCGGATGCTCATTGGTTGAGCCCGGGCCAGTCCAGCGGTCAATAACATACGCCAATTGGTTGGCATAAGGCTGTTGACGCTCGTAGTTACGGATAATTTCCTGCCCAAGAGCAGCATACAAATTGCCAGATAAGTCGAAGCCTTTGATTTTAAAGTTGAAGGCAAAACCCATTGTAAAGTCCGGAATTGCGGAGCCTAGGTTGGTTTTGTCGGAGTCGTCTGAGAAGTTGATTTTGCCATCGCCGTTTTGATCCACAAAAATGAGGTCGCCCGGTTGTGCACCTTCTTGAACAACAGTTGCGTTATCGATTTCTTCTTGTGTTTGGAATACACCAGCGGTCTGATAACCAAAGAAATAACCAATTTCATAACCTTCTTGGAAGCGCGTTGCAACATCTCCACCGACGCTAAATGCAGCACCAGGAATGTATTGTACGCCTGTTGGCACACTTACCACTTTGTTGTTAATGGTTGTGAGGTTGAAATTCAAGTTGGTTTGTAGCAAGTTTTTGCGGTCTGACTGATAAGCAACCTCAAATTCCCAACCTTTATTCGAAACATCACCAGCATTGATAATTGGCGGGTAACCACCCGGACCATAAGAACCTAACAGTGCAGATACGTCTGGTTGGAACAAGAGGTCATTGGTGTTTTTGATGAAGTAGTTGGTCGTGAAGTTGATGACTTTCAACCAGGTGAGGTCCAAACCAACGTTGAATTGGCGTGTGGTTTCCCACTTGAGGTCTGGGTTGGCTGGACGACCAATTGCCACACCTTGGGTAATAAGATCATTGAAAACATATACGCCTTCACCGTTGAGCAATGCGCGGTAAGCAAAGTTTGGAATTTGGTCGTTGCCAGATACACCGTAGCTCATGCGTAGCTTGAGGTAGTCAATGCTTTTGCTTTTGAAGAAATCTTCTTCGGATAGCAGCCAACCACCAGAAATGGTTGGGAAAATACCCCAACGGCTGTTCGGGCCAAACTTACTTGAACCATCACGGCGCAAGATACCCGAAACGAGGTATTTTTCTTTGTATGCGTATTCGGCACGCATGAATGCAGACAACAAACGCTCTTTGAACTCCCAAGAATTGACATTGTTGAGGTAGCCTCCTTGCGCGGTGTTGGCAGAGATATCGGCGTAGGCAAGGGAATTATTCGGAATACCGTATGCTACACCATTCAGAGACTGTCCTTTGCGCTCAAAAACAGATGCGCCTAGTGTTCCTTTTACTTTGTGTGTTTCATTCCAGGTCTTTTCGTAGTTCAAGAACGTTTCATACGTAAGGTCTAGGAAGGTAGCGCGCTCTTCGTAAACTGCAGCTCCTCTGGTAATGAAAACGCTATCTGCGATTTCTACTTCAGGCGATTCTAAGTCAGCATTTATGGCTGTGTTGGCGTATTTACCATCGCCGTACCAAACAAGTGGCGAGAAGACTTTGCTATCTACGTTAGCATAGTTGTAATTGAAGCGATTGGTTAAAGAAAGATGTTCATTGAAAGCATAAATAAACTCTTCTTTTCCGACGAATTTATTGGCCGTGCTCCAATTGTATTGGTTTTGCATTTGTGCAATTGGATTGATGATATCGCTTACTTCTTCCATGTAAGAGAAGGTCCCTGGGCTGCTGTAAACAGGCTCGTTAGGGAAGGCATTGATGGTGTTGTAAAGTACTGATCCAATGCCGTTTTCAGGCAAGGTGCTGCGCATGTCAGATGAAAACAAAAGCACAGAATTGAGCTTGAGTTTTTCGGACATATCTGTACTGAAATTAAGGCGCGCGTTGTAGCGACCAAAATTGGCTTTATCTGCGCCTACTATCCCTTCTTGATTGAAGTAGCCAAGGCCAATAGAGTAGCGCGTATTGAGCGTACCACCACTTAGTGAGAGGTTGTGGCTTTGTACTGGTGCTGAGCTGAATACGGAGTCTTGCCAGTTGGTGCCGGTACCCAAATTGGTATTGGCAAATGGCATTGCTTGCCCACCAAAGGCAAAGGCTTCGTTTTTGATTACTGCGTATTCTTCAGCGGTAAGTAAGTCTAGTTTACGAGCGGTTTGCTGGATACCATAGTAACCGTTGTATTCCATGCTCGGCTTGCGGTTAATGGCACCATTTTTAGTTTCTACAATAATGACGCCATTGGCAGCGCGCACACCGTAGATACCCGCTGTGGCATCTTTGAGTACGTTAATTGACTTGATATCAGAGGGGTTAAGGGCGTTGAGGCCTTCGGAATCATAGACGACACCATCAACTAAAATTAGTGGGTCGTTGTCGCCAAATGTAGATAAACCACGGATGCGGATATTAGAAGAACCACCCGGAGAGCCAGAATTGCTCGATACCGTAACCCCTGAAACTTGTCCTTGAAGGGCTTGGTCCATGCGGGTCATGTTCATTTTTTCGATGTCTTCACCCTTTACTTTAGAAGTAGCACCAGTGAGTTCTTTGGTTTTGGAGGTACCGTAGCCCACTACCACTACATCTTTGGTGTCTTGCGTGAGTTCTTTCATTACAGCCGTGATGTTGGTTTTCCCTTGGACCGGTAATTCCAGTTTTTGGTAACCCATTGCGGTGAAAATCAGCACCTCGCTGTCTAGGTTAGCGACTTGAAGTTGAAAAAGTCCTTTACCATCACTTAAAAAAAGCTTGTTGTTGCTTTTTAACGTGATTTTCACGTATGGAACTCCTTCTGAGCGTTCGTTCAAGACGGTTCCGCTGATGGTTTGTCCATAGACTTGCGTGACACCTATGCTACATAGTAGTGCCATGACGAGTTTTCTGATCATGTGGTTTTTAGTTTTAGAGTGGGATAAATATAAGCAAAAATTAAATTATTGTACAAATAACAATAAGTTTTGTTAAGTATCAGATAATCAGGATTATATTAAAAGAGAAACGGAGACACTCCTCTCCGTTTCCTTGATTATTAACCTGTTTAACGCTTGTCAATGAGTGAAAGCGATACCCGAAGATACAAACATTATTGTAAAAAATACAATAAGTGATTTATTTTACATTTTGAAACTATACTCGTTTGCTAGCAAACGTTGTTGGTAGGTGGCGCGGTCAAAGGTGAAAAGTTTGGCTGGTCGGTGTTTGACGTTCTTTTGTTTTTCGTTGAGCGCAATAAGGGGAATGTATTTGATTTTTTTTCGGAAGTTGGCTTTGTCCATTTCTTGTTCAAAGGCAAATTCATAGAGTTGTTGGAACTCATTGAGGGTGAAGCGCTCGGGCAATAAATCAAAACAAACGGGTTCGTTTTGAAGCTTTTGCTTGAGCATATCATAGGTGCTTTCCAAGATGTGGTTGTGGTCAAATGCAAGCGCTGGAACCTCATTGAGTGGCACCCAGCTGATGTCATCGGCCCAAGAAGACGCTTTGACTTGGAAATCTTCGATGCGCACTAGTGCAAAGTGAGCAATGGTAATTACGCGACCTTGTGGGTGTCTTTTTGG
The DNA here is from genome assembly GCA_937975705.1 of uncultured Flavobacteriia bacterium. Taxonomy (GTDB): domain Bacteria; phylum Bacteroidota; class Bacteroidia; order Flavobacteriales_D; family Crocinitomicaceae; genus UBA952. The sequence continues at coordinate 111,699 of CALJTX010000020.1, forward strand.
GTGTCCAAAAGACTGAGACTGGTGCATTTGGATATGATCAAGCCCCGTAAGTTCTTTAAGGATGCGTTCTGCCGCAACGGGTAAATCTTCGTCGGGGTAGACTAAATCGCCGGGAATAGCCCAATAGTTTTCGTAGGGCTCCATTGCACGCTTGATCAGGAGCGCCTTGATTTGCCCTGCTTCATAGCCAAATATAATGCAGTCTACAGAAAAGGCTGCTGTAAAAAAGTCGTGAAATTCTATTTTGTACATTCCCATTAGTGTCCGCTTTTTGCGGTTTCAAAGGTATCAATTCCTTTGCTTTTGAGGATACTTGAGCTGCGGATGGCAAAATAAATCAGATAGGCAAAGCACACAACCCCAACCCAATACGATTGTTGGATACCCAAAAGGCTGTTGTCTGAAAGCCATCCTTGCGTCACAGAAATGACGCCACCACCCATGATCATTAAAATCATTAAGCTAGATGCGATATTGGTTTTTGAACCCATGCCAGCAATTCCGAGTGTAAAAATACATGGCCAAAGTGTACTGCAAAATAAGCCGACCGAAATGAAAGCAAAAACACTGACATAGCCCGAACTGAAAATACCAATTAAAAGGGCTAATGTGCCGAGTGAAGAATAGAGAATAATCTGACGAACAGGGTTGCCATTAGAGATAAAGTCAGCTGCGATAAGTACAAATACCAAACCTATATATGGCATAAAAGAAGAGACGTCAGAACCACCTATCGTATTGGCAAGTGCAAAGATGCCAAATGCCACTAGAGGCAAGAAAATGCCCATAATGCGATTGAAAACCTTCGATTTTTCGAATACGCCTGCAGCTGAAGCCCAGCGACCGATCATCATGCTGGCCCAAAAAAGAGACACAAAAGGAGCTACTTCACTTTCGCTCTTGCCCAATTGTTGTTTCATAAATTCTGGCAAATTACTTTGTGTAGCTACTTCTACGCCGACATACAAGAAGATAGCAATCATGGCTAAAATTACTTGTGGTTCGCGCAGCGTATTGAGTAATTGGCCTGCTTCATTTTGACTCTCCTCACCGATCGAATCGGGAACAGCTGAAAATTTAAAGAATATTGCTGCTAAAACAAATGTTGCCCCCAAGATAATATAAGGCATTTGCACTGCGGTTAGGTCTAGGGCAGTGTCTTTGTTAGCAAGGCCCCCAAAAATAGCGTAGGATAGAATAACCGGACCAATTGTAGTCCCGAGGTTATTGATGCCACCAGCCATGCTTAAGCGCACATTTCCTTTTGCTGGGTCGCCCATCTTAATGGCTAAGGGGTTTGCAGCGGTTTGTTGCAAAGAGAAACCCAAACCAACAATAAACAAACCACTTAAGAGTAGTGGAAATGAACCACCGTTGGCAGATGCAGGAATAAAAAGGAGCGTTCCGGCAGCTGAAATCAATAAGCCAAGGGCTAGCCCATTTCTGTAACCAATTTTGTTTAAGATGTCTTGCTTAAGGGCGCCTGAAATACCAAAATACAGCAAAGAACCAACCGTGTAAGCTACATAAAATGCGAATTCGATGAGCTGAGATTGTAATTGTGAGAGCGTGAGAGCTTTCTTAAAAACAGGAATAAGAATTGAATTACTCGCGGCTACAAAGCCCCAAAAGAAAAAGATGACGATCAGTGTCCCGAAGGCGCTGTAGTTTGTTTTTTGCATGGCAGTCGTTTAAGTTTTGGTCCAAATTACAATAATTTGGTTTTAACCGACGTGTTGCTGCGTAATTTTTTCTTGGTTGAGTTTAAAAATTGAAGAGAGGGTCTCGATAATAGACTGGGTATCAAAGCCGCAGTCTGCCCAGAGTTCTTCTTGGGTTCCGTGGTGAATATACTCATCTGGAATACCTAGGCGAACCACTTCAGCTTGGTATTTTTGGTCGACCATAAATTCGAGTACAGCAGAGCCAAAACCACCCATCAGGCAGCCGTCTTCTACGGTAATGACTTTATTAAACTTGCTAAAGACTTCGTGTAAAAGAAGGGTGTCTAGTGGTTTGACAAAACGCATGTCGTAATGGGCAATAGATACCCCTGCACCCTTGAGTGCTTCGATGGCTTTTTGAGCAAAATTGCCCGGATGGCCGATGGTGAGGATAGCGATGTCTTCGCCAGCGGTTACTTTTCGACCTTCACCAATTTTGATTTCTTTGAATGGCGTTTTCCATTCGGTCATGACGCCGTTTCCGCGCGGATAACGAATAGAGAACGGACCTTGATTGGGCAACTGAGCGGTGTACATGAGGTTGCGCAGCTCTTCTTCGTTCATAGGGGCAGCCACCACCATGTTTGGGATCATGCGCATGTAAGCGAGGTCATAAGCGCCGTGATGGGTTGCGCCATCGGCACCTACCAAACCTCCGCGGTCTAGGCAGAAAACTACATTGAGGTTTTGGATAGCGACATCGTGCAAGACTTGGTCAAAAGCTCGTTGCATGAAGGAAGAGTAGATGTTACAAAACGGCACCATTCCTTGCGTGGCAAGGCCTGCACTGAAGGTAACGGCGTGCTGTTCGGCAATACCGACATCAAATGCGCGCTTTGGCATGGCTTGCATCATGATGTTGAGTGAGCAGCCTGATGGCATTGCTGGGGTAACACCCATGATTTTGTCGTTCTTTTCTGCGAGCTCAACAATGCTGTGTCCGAATACATCTTGGTATTTAGGCGGCTCTGGAGATTTGGGAACAATTTTGACGATTTCGCCGGTTTCTTTATTGAAGACACCTGGCGCATGCCATTTGGTTGGGTTGCCTTCTTCTGAAAATTTATAGCCGGCACCTTTTCTGGTGACGCAATGCAAGATTTTCGGACCCGGAATGTCTTTGAGATCGGCCATTACTTTGGCAAGCCCGATAACGTCGTGGCCGTCTACAGGGCCAAAATAGCGGAAGTTAAAGGCTTCAAAAAGGTTGGATTGCTTTAAAAGCGTGCCTTTGAGTGCATGTGATACTTTGGAGGCGATAGTTTGGGCATCTGGGCCAAATTTGGAGACTTTTCCGAGTAGTTTCCAGACTTCGTCTTTGACTTTGTTGTACGTATGCGAAGTGGTGATGTCAGTAAGGTATTCTTTGAGGGCGCCAACGTTGGGGTCAATAGACATGCAGTTGTCATTGAGGATCACCAAAAGATTGGCGTCTTTCTCAAAACCTGCATGGTTAAGGCCTTCAAAAGCCAAGCCGGCGGTCATGGCGCCATCGCCAATAACGGCAATGTGTTGGCGCTGTGTTTCGCCCTTGTAGTGGTTGGCAACCGCCATTCCTAAAGCGGCAGATATAGAAGTAGAGGAGTGGCCAACACCAAAGGTGTCGTATGCGCTTTCTGAACGTTTCGGAAAACCAGAAATACCTCCTTTGAGGCGGTTGGTGTGGAACTTTTCTCGGCGGCCGGTCAAAATTTTGTGGCCATAGGCTTGGTGCCCGACGTCCCAAACGAGTTGGTCTTCTGGGGTGTTAAAGGCGTAATGTAATGCAACGGTGAGCTCCACTACACCTAGCGATGCACCAAAGTGTGAGTTGCCGATTTCAGAAATGACATCGACGATATATTGACGCAATTCTTGGGCAACTTGTGGGAGTTGTTCTTCTGTGAAATTCGCGCGTAGGTCGCTCGGAACAGTAATTTGGGAAAGAAAAGGGCCGGGCTTGTACGGGTGATTTGACATATGAACAAAGTTAAGCGTTTCGGTAGCTATATAAACACCCTAACGCAGAAAATGTTCAATTAGTGTTACTTGCTCGCTTTTAGGTTGTTTTTTTCCAGGACAAAAGCAAAGCCCACAAATGATAGCACCAAGAGGTTGTGCAAGAAATGGTTAATGATGGCTTTGGAGAAATCGATTTGTTGTCCGATCCAAAACAAGACCAAGCTCAAACCTAAATACAGTGCAAACTTTTTGATATTGTAAGGAATCGGGAAATGGCGCTGGCCGAGCCAATAGGAGAGCAGCATTTGGGTGGCGTATACAATGAGTGTGGCCCAAGCGCTCGCCATGTATTGGTAATTAGGGATGTAGTAGACATTGATAGCGATAGTGAGCAGCGCCCCAATGATGGTGATGTAAGCGCCGTATTGGGTCTTGCCGCTGAGCTTGTACCAAATACTTTGGTTGTAATAAATGCCCAAAAACACATTGGCCATCAATAAGATCGGCACTACCTTTAAACCTTCCCAATAGGCTTCTTTTTGGATAAAATGCTTGAAAATATCCAAATTCAAGCTCACTAATAGAAAAACAGCACAAACCATTGCTACAAATACGTTCATGATCCGGACATAAACAGTATTGCGGTCTTGATTTTGCATTTGTTTGAAGAAAAAGGGCTCTGCAGCGTAGCGGTAGGCTTGTAAAATAATGGTGACGAGCATGGCCAGTTTGTAACAGGCACTGTAAATACCTACTTGTGACTCTGCATAGCTCAGGGAGTCGGGCAGGGCAGGGTCATAGAGCAAATGCTTGAGTAAGATACGGTCGAACGTTTCGTTGATGATGCCGGCAAAACCTGCAATTACGAGCGGAATCGCGTAGCGCCACATCCGTTTATAGAGGCTCCAGTCTCGGATAAAAAGCACTTTGAAGATGCTGTCGTATAGCAAAAGTGGTTTGGCTAAAGAGGAAATGAGGTTGGCTAAAAGGATGAATAAGATGCCCTCTTCTGGGCGTTCGGCGCTAAAGAAGAAGACCATTGCAATGACGTTGAGCGCTATGTTGAGCCCAATGCTCGTCATTTGAATGGTGGCAAAACGCAGCGCTTTTTCTTCGGCGCGCAAACGCGCAAGGGGCAAGGCGGTAATGGCGTCTATCATGACGATCGTGCCCAAGAGCACAACATATTCGTTGTGTCCTTCAAAGAGTAAGGCTGTAGCGATGTCGTTGTTAAAGTAAAGCAGCACAATGTAAAAGAGTGCGTTCACGCCCACTACGGACCAAAATGCAGCTCCGTAGGCCTTGTTTTTGTCGGCTTCGTTTTGCAAAAAGCGAAAAAAAGCGGTTTCCATGCCAAAGGTGAGCAGCACAATTAAAAAAGCCACCCACGCGTAGAGTTCGGAAATGACGCCGTAGTCTGAGGTTTGGGCAAAATAGTAGGTGTGGAGTGGTACCAACAAATAGTTGAGCAGCCTCCCCAAAATGGAGGGCAAGCCGTAAATGGCCGTTTGGCCAACTAATTTGCGGATGGGGTTGCTCATGGCTTAAGCGCGGAAGTTCGGCTTGCGTTTTTCTAAAAATGCGGTGGTGCCTTCTTTGAAATCTTTGGTGCCAAAGCATTTGCCAAATTCTTCGATTTCGACTTCAAAGCCATTTACGCCCTCGCTAAAACCTGCATTGACACAACGAATAGCCGCCGCAATGGCCATTGGAGAGTTGGCCAACATTTTTTGAGCCATGGTTTCACATGTAGCGAGCAATTCAGCTTGCTCTACCACCGCATTGACCAAGCCCCATTGTAGGGCTTCATCTGCCTTGAGCATACCAGCGGTAAAGATGATTTCGTTGGCTTTGCCGCGCCCGACGAGTTGGGCCAAGCGCTGGGTGCCACCGTAACCTGGAATGACGCCGAGTGAGGTTTCGGGCAAGCCCATTCTGGCGTTGCTGCTCGCGATGCGAATATGTGCCGCCATGGCAAGTTCTAAACCACCACCAAGTGCAAAACCGTTTACAGCAGCAATTACAGGCGTGCTGAGTTGTTCGATAAAATCAAATAGGGTTTGTTGGCCGCGCAGCGCAAGTTCGCCACCTTGTGCAATATTAAAATCTGCAAATTCTTTGATGTCGGCACCTGCAACAAATGCTTTTTCACCGCTTCCTGTTAAGACAATGACGCCAACTTCTGGGTCTGCATCGGCAGCGGCTAGCGCGTTGTGGAGGGCCTCAATGGTGTCTTTATTGAGGGCGTTGAGTTGTTGGGGGCGGTTAATGGTTAAAAATGCAATTTGATTGCGGATTTCAGTAAGAATGAGCGCGTCCATAAAATATTTTTGATGGGTTAAAGATAGTCAGAATAATGTTGTGAGCAGGTTTAGTGCGGGATGCTGATCCGAAAAGTTGTGCCTTTTTCAGGTTCAGACTGCAGGACAAAAACTTTGCCCTTGTGGTATTCTTCTACAATGCGCTTGACGAGCGTTAGCCCCAAGCCCCAGCCGCGCTTTTTGGTAGAATAACCCGGTTCAAATATGGTTTTGAATTGTTTTGGTGTCAGGCCTTTGCCCGTGTCAGAGATATCGATATGTACCCATTCGGCTACTTCCTGAATGTGAATGCGCAGCGTGCCGATGCCTTCCATTGCGTCTACCGCGTTTTTACAGATATTTTCTACCACCCATTCGATGAGCGAGGCGTTGTGCAGCACAATTAGCGGTCTTTCACCATCTAGTTCAAACTGCATGACCACCTTTTGAGACAAGCGTGCTTTGAGGTAATTGAGGTTGTTTTCAATCGTTTCAGCTAAATCGCCTTCAACCAATTTAGCGCCCGATCCTATTTTAGAGAAGCGGTCGGTGATTTTTTCCAAGCGCTCGAGGTCTTTGTGCATTTCTTGGGCAATCATGGGGTCAATGTCTTGTTGTTCGAGATAAGCCACCCAAGCCATCATCGAAGAAAGCGGTGTGCCCAACTGATGCGCCGTTTCTTTAGCCATACCAGCCCAAACTTGGTTTTGCTCGGCCTTGCGGTACATCGAAAACAATAAATAGCCGATCAGTACAATCAGACCTAAAATCCCGAATTGCAAATAGGGCAACCAAAATAACTGCTTGACTTCTTCGCTATCCTTGAGATATAACAACTTATTGCTCCCTTTGATGGTCAGCTCGATAGGTTGATACGTAGCCGCCATTTCTTGTATGGTGCCTTTGATTTTTGACGGCGACAATTCTTTTTGAGATAAATTGCTCGCTTCAATTTGTTTTGTAGTAGGGTCGTATAACAATACAGGAACCAAACCTTTTTGATCGGTGAGATCTGCATTAAAAGACCGTATCAAGGAGTCAGAATGTGCCTGTAAGCGCACTAATTCTTTTGAAAAGCCATGGCAGAGCGTCATGTACATGCCTTCAAATACTTGAATTTGATAACTGCGCCCCTCTTTTATCCAGTTTTTGGAAAGTTGGAGAATGGTTGGCTCTGGCGTTTTTGGATCAATATTCCTGAATTGAGAAATTGTGCCGTCGTCATTCAATAAAATAAAGGGAATGTCTTTGTTGGCTTCGATGATTTCTAAGGCGAAGTCAACATCTTGGCTCATGCTGAGGTCTGAAGCGTCTAAAAGCGTTCGGTTGGCCCGCACGACCAAAGCCATTTTCTGACGTTCCTTTTCTTGAAGCGCTGCAAATATCTGACTGCTGAGTTCAACCAATTCGGCTTTTTTGCGCAATGCCGTGGCCCATTGCTGTGCTTTACTGCGTTCGCGTTGGCCAATTTTTTGGATACTTTGGTTGGAATAAAATAAAGAACCGCCGACGATGGCCAGCGCCAACACGACCAACAAAAGTTTCCAGCGTTGTTTGGAGGTATATAAATCCATTGAACGAATTTACTGAAAAATCGGTGCTTCGCGCCCCAACACTTCGGTTTCTACTTGTGCACAAACGTGTTTGAAGTCGAAATGTTGTTCAAAAAGTGCTTGTTTGAGGCTTGGTGTTTGCCCGCTGAGTACTTTATCGAGTTTCAAATTGAGGTCGTCCTGATCTAAGGAGCAAAAGCACAGCCCTCCACCGTAGGTTTCGAGGAGTTCTTTTGTGCCGCCATTATTGGCGCCAACCACTGGGCAAGCAAACTTGAGTGCTTCAATCGTTACCATTCCGACTGTCTCCTGATCTGCCGCCATGATCACAGCGTCAGCTGCACTATAGATGAGCGCCATATCTGTCTGAAAGTCTACCCAAAGGACTTGATTTTGTTTGGGGTGAGTTTGAATATTTTTTAAAAGAGTTTGATGATAGGTATTGCTTTCATCGGGAGTGGGTTCTCCGACAAAAATCAACAATTCGTCAGGAGCAGGACGCTGCCTGAAGCTTTCCCAAACAAATGCTTGCTGTTTTTTCGGGTCAATTCTCCCTACTACTAAAATGAGTTTCATTGTTTGTGGCCATTGAAGTTTGCTTCGCGCAGCTTCTTTGGATAGAATGGGGGCTGAATCAACTAAAACCCCAGATGGAATTTCTTTCACCTTATGTTTGGCAATTCTAGTCTGACGCAATACTTGCAATTGCAGATAGGGCAGAGGGCAAACCCAATTGTCGACAAATTGGTAACGCAGCGTTCTAAAAATCTGGGTTTTCTTGCCGCCAAGCGCCATTTCCATAAAGTAATGTGCCCTTACTTTTCCGAATGAAAAAAACCGCACGGATGCGGCAATACTCAGCTCGCGGTTGTTGCGAAAAAAAAGATGTTCATACCCGCCTTCTATTAAATATCTGGCCAATTTCATCGCAAATACCCATTGGTAATGCTTGGCTTGTTGTGCAACTATATATAAAGGTATGTTGGCTTGTGCTGCCGCCTTGGTAATTGGCGTTTGCGAATTGGCGATCAATAAAACGGAATGCCCGCGATTTTGCATTTGTTGGGCATTGCGCAGTTGGTTCATTTCTAAACCACCCCAGCCGCCAGACAAACATAAATAAGCAATGCGTTTCATATGTGAAGTACGAAATTAGACAGATTTGGGCTAACTTTGGAGCCATGGACGCCTTCAAATCATTATTGCTCAAACCTTGGTTCGTTTTTTCTTTCTGTTTTATACTGATAGGTGGCACGCTCATTTTAGTGAGCCCCAATTTATTTGAAGGAGAAATTGTCTATAGCCAAAATGGTAAAAGATACGTGCTAGAAGCACCGCTAAGTTTGGCTTATTTTGTGGGCTTGGGCTACCAAGAATCTGAAATGAAGGGCGTTGTAGATTTCTACCTTACGCGCAGGGGTTACATGCTAGCCGCGAGTTTGCTACTTGGCTTTCCAACGCTTTTAGCGTATCGTTCCTTTTTGGCAAAAAAGAATAAATAAGTATAATTTTCTTCGAAAGTTTTTACAAACTTTTCGTGCGTCCGCCGTCGACCGGCACATTAATGCCGTTGATATAAGACGCTGCAGGCGATGCTAAAAATGCTACAGCAGCCGCTACCTCTTCAGGTTCTGCAATGCGCTTCATTGGGCTTTCTTGCCCCATCTCTGCTAAAATCTCGGCAATGCTTTCTCCGGTTTTATCTGCCTTAACTTTTGCAATTTCGGTAAGGCGTTGGGTGTTGGTGGCGCCTGGCAAGACGTTGTTGACGGTGATGCCAAATGCACCGAGTTCATTGGCTAGTGTTTTGGACCAACTCGCAACTGCTCCACGAATTGTATTGGAAACACCAAGGTTCGGAAGCGGTTGTTTAACGGATGTCGAAATGATATTGATGATGCGGCCAAACGCTGCTGCTTTCATGCCCAGGACCACGGCTTGCATCAAGATATGATTGCAAATAAGGTGCTGGTTAAAGGCGGCAAGAAATTCGCTGATGTCGGCATCTACGATTGGCCCACTTTTTGGTCCGCCAGTATTGTTGACCAACACATGGATAGGTCCATTTAATTTTATAAAGTTGTCGATAGCTATTTTTAATCCGGCGGGGTCTGTAAAATCGGAGACGAAATAGGTGTGATTTTGACCTTGAGAAGTGTCAAGGGTTGCCTTTGCCGTTTCTAATTTGTCTTGGTTTCTTGCGGTAAGACATACCGAAAAGCCATCTTTTGATAATTGCTGAGCGATGGCTAAGCCAATGCCCTGTGTAGAACCACAGACGAGGGCACGTAATTGCATGTTGTTGTTTTTCATCGCTGTAAAATTAATAAATCCAAGAAGCTTTTTAAAGTAGAAAACCTAGCGTTATTGTTTTTTAAAATTTTAATAATATATTTGTCAGTCTAAAAATCATTATCATGGGTAACACTACTACACTAAAACCATTTCGATTTATTGCTACAGTCGTTGCAGTTCTCGCTTTGATGGTGTCCAATTTGCAAGCGCAGGTATCTGTGTCTGCAACTGCCGGAACCGCCACTGGAACTTACGCAACTGTCAGCGCAGCGTTTACCGCTATCAACGCCGGTACGCACCAAGGAGTGATCAATATTACGATCACCGCCAACACCACAGAACCCGCAGCGGTTGTTGCTTTGGTGAACAGCGGAGCTGGTTCAGCGCTCTATTCAGCCATTAACATCAAGCCTTCTGGTAACGTAACAGTAAACTCTGCTGCTACGCCAACTACCAACCGTGGTTTGATTGAATTGAATGGTGCAGATAACGTAACCATCGATGGTGATGACCCCGCTACGGCAGGCCCTCGCAACTTGACTTTTCAAGTAGCAACAAACGCAACATTATTTACGGCTGTCATTCGTTTATCTTCGAACTCAACAACTGGTACAAACGGTGCTGACAACAATACTGTAAAGAATTGTATTTTGATTGGTTCACGTGCTACGGGTACTTCTACAAATGCTACTTATGGTGTTAACCTATCAAACTACAGTACTACTTCATTAACAACTGGTGCTTATGCAAGCATCAACACGATCATTGAAAACAATGAAATCAGAAGATGTTACCGTGGTATTTACGCAAACGGTCAGGGAACATTCCCAATTACCGGAACAATTATCCGCAACAACATCTTAGGTTCTGCATCTTTGGCAGACAACATCGGTCTGAACGCAATTTATATTGCTAACTCTAACATCAGCGGAACGGCAGGTGCTGCCCTCATTGAAGGCAACGACATGCGCGTTGGTGATGTTTCTGCAACGGGAGTAGGTTTCAGCGCAAGTATTTCAGGTATTGAAATCAATACTGTTAACTCAAATATTCGCGTACTTCGCAACAATATCCATGACATCATGCAGCCTTCTTTAGGTGGTTGGGGTGCTTACGGAATTACTGTAACAGGAGCAACGAGCTGCGACAACTTTTTAATTGCAAACAACTTTATCAATAACGTTGTTGCGATGAAATACTCTACCTCAAATCCTAATACCTATACCTCATATGGTATTCGTGTTTCTGCAGGTGCTACGCTCATGCGCATCATCAACAACACGATTGTAATTGCACCATCTGTTACAGGTACAGTTGTTGGTTACACATCATATGGTGTTGGTTTTACAGCGGGTACGCCAACAGTTAGTCAGTTCTTGAACAACATTGTGATCAACAACAATACAGGGCCTGGTACTTATGCAGTTTATGCTTTTGCCAATTCTAACTTGTCGGCAGCTGCGCTCAACCGCAACGATTATTTAACGCCAAACAGCGGAACCATCGGTTATTATAATGCTACCAACCAAACTACTTTAGCCAACTGGCAAGCAGCAACTGGCCAAGACGCCAACTCATTTAACGTAGCGCCAAACTTTGTAAGTGCAAACGATTTGCACATCACGACAGCTCCAACACCTTTGGAATCTGCTGGTGCGGCAACTACCATTACATTGGTAACGAATGATATCGACAACCAATCGCGTCCGGGCCCAGCGGGTTCTGTGAACGGTGGTGGAACCAACCCAGATATGGGTGCTGATGAATTCGATGCTACACCTATCTTCCCGCCAACTTTGACCTTTACAAGTATTACAGGAACAGATTGTAACACTGCTCTTGCACACACAGTTGTTGCACAAGCGGCTCCAGTTTCTGGAACTTTCTCTTCAGTAGTACTCAATTACAGCTATAATGGTGTGGCGCAAACGCCAATTACCATGACCAACACCGCAGGTACAACTTATACAGGAGTTATTCCTGCAGCAACACCTGTAAATGCAAACGTTACTTGGTCAATCGTAGCCACCAACTCTTTTGGTTTGGTTGCACAATATACAGGCACTGCTTACACAGACCAATTGTTGTTCGGTATCACTGCTTCAGCAGTAGCTACACCATCTACAATTTGTGCAGGTCAATCTACAACCTTGTCTGCAACCTTCAATACACCAGCCATTACTTACGATGTGCCTACATTTTCATCGCCACTTGCATATGAAGATTTAGGAAACGTAACGATCTCTCAAGGCGCAACAGTATTATTGAACAACACAACAGCAATCAACTCATTGATTGGTACAATCGGTACTGCAACGGGTGTTGCTGGTGGATATGCAAACTTTACTGGTTTAGCTACCGTCAACATGACAGCAGGTCAAACCTACAACTTCTCCGTTTCAAGCATCACGGCTAGTACATTTAACTACCAAAACTCCATGGCAATCTTCATTGACTGGAACAGAAATGGTTTGTTTAATGACGCTGGCGAGATGGTTTTTGCACCAACTGCAACTACCCTTGGTAACCATACCGCAACAGGTACCTTTACGGTTCCTTCTTGGGCATTTGGTCAACTTCGCATGCGCGTTGTGTCAATGGAAACACTCATCACGAGCTATGCAACCACTAACTCTTGGGGTGAGCGCGAAGATTATTTATTGAATATTGTTGGTGCTGCTACTTGGTACCAAGGCACAACAGCTATCGCTACAACAACAACAACTGTTCAATCCCCACTTACTACAACAGACTACTATGCTGCTATTAGTGCAGGTGTTTGTCCGGCAACAACAACTCCAGTTACAGTAACTGTGAATCAATTGCCTGCATCTCCAATTGCAACAGCAAGTTCTCAATGTGGTGCTGCGGTTCCAACTGCATCTGTTGCTTCAGCAGCAGGCACAGCGGGTACTGGTCAGTTCTTCTGGTACAGTGCCGCAACTTCTGGAACAACACTACAAACACCTCCAACAGGTGCTTACACAACTTTCTACTCAAACGACTTTACGAACGCAACAATTGGCACAGGCGCAACGCTTTCAGGTGTAGCATCATTGACCAACGTTGCAGGTCAGTTACAACTTACGCCAAACTTAACGAGCCAATTAGGTGGTATCACAGTTAATGCTGGTGTAAATGCAGTTGCGTACAAAGTAGATTTCGATTTTTCTACCAACCCAGTTGGTGGCGCTGATGGCTTTAGCTACAGCTTTGGTGACGACGTTGATGCTACATCAACTGCTCCAACAGCAGAAAAAGGCTCAGGTTCAAAATTGAAAATTTGTTTCGATGCCTATGACGCTGTAATGCCAAACCAAGCTGGTATCTACCTTGTTTATAACAACACTGCTGCTACTTTTAACTCAACAGCACCAGGAGTATTAGGCTATGTAGGTAACACTTCATGGGTTGGCACTGCTAATAACCACGTTACTATTGAAACCAATACAAACGGTCAGGTCACTGTTACTTTAAATGGTACACCTATTTTCACTAACGTTCAATTACCAGTTGCTTACTTGACAGCGAACAAGGCGACATGGAAACATGCAATTGCAGCGCGTACAGGTGGTATTTCTATGGAACAAACTTTTGACAACTTAGTGATTCAAGCTGCTGGTTTCGCTCCGGGTAACACAACTTACAGTGCGCCAATTACAGCCACAACAACATTCTATGTTTCTGAAATGGGTACTAACGGATGTTTTAGTGCTCCGTCACCTGTTCTAGTTACAGTTTCGAATCCTGATCCAGTTGCTTTCGTAGGTGGTGCGAACCCTTCAATTTGTATTGGTGCATCATATGCAACTACAGCAAGTTCAGTTAACACAGCATATGCTTACACGTATACCTTACCAAGTTATACTGGTTCAGGTGTTGCTGCTAGTGTAAGTGGCGCTGCGTTGTCAACAACTCCAACTGTAGCCGGTGTGTATCCATTCACCGTAACAGCTACAGATGGTATTTGTACAGCTATTACTACACTTAACTTAACAGTAAACGCGTTGCCAGTTCTTACGAGTGCAACAGCTACACCAACAACAGCTTGTCATAACGCTACAGTGGATTTAACCGCTTCAAGCATTGTTTCGGGTCCACAAACCTTGCCTGCAGGATATTGTGCAACTAATAACTCAGGCGGTACAGGTACTTTTATTAATAATGTTGTTTTCGGAACAATCTCTAACAGCTCTGCAACTTCAAACCCAGCGGCAGCACCTTACTATACCAACTATACAGCAACAACCAACGTTCAACCAGGTATGACCTACCCATTGAGCATTACAACTGGCCCTGCTGGTACGTATACTGGTGCGATCATCTCTGTTTGGATTGACTTCAATCGCGATGGTCTCTTAGCTGCTACGGAGTGGCAACAAGTTGCAGTCAATCAAGCTGCAGGAACAACTTCTATTACCAACATTACAGTTCCGCTTACTGCGCAAATGGGTCTAACCAAAATGCGTATCCGTACACGTGGTAACGGTAACCCTAACGGTGCTGGCGATGCTTGTTCATCTATGGGTTCTGGTGAAACTGAAGACTATTTAGTTAATATTCAGACACAACCAGCGGTACCTTACAACTATACTTGGAACTCAACGCCTGTTGTCAATACAATGGTAGGTACAACCGTAGTGACTAACATTACCAATGCACCAACTACTCAAACTTGGACGGTAACAGCAACTGAAACAGTTTCTGGTTGTGTCAACACCATGACAACTGCTCCGGTTACTATTCAGCCTGTTATCCTTGCGCCTGTGGCAACAAATAGTGCACATTGTGGTACTCAGGTTGCAACAGCGTCTGTAGTTGACCCGAATAACTTTACGACGCCTACCTTCAATTGGTATGCTACGCCAACTTCTACAACAGCATTGCAAGCTACAACAGCAAACACCTATGCTGCTTTGGTTCCGACTACAACTACACTTTATGTTACCACTACAAACCCATCAACAGGTTGTCAGAGTGGTCCAACACCAGTTGTAATTACAGTAACTCCAGCACCAGCATTAACACTTTCTGCTACAACTGCAACAAACTGTTCTAACTTGCCAACGTCATTAGTTACTTTGGTAAATGGTTCTACAAGTTTCGATAACTACACCTGGACTAACGCTGCTACGGTTGCTGGTTCGGCAACAGCTGGTTATACTTTCAACCCAGCTAACCCTGCACCGAATACGCCAGCAACTTCTACAACTTATGTCTTGACAGCGGTTCAAACTTCAGGTTTGTTGTGTCAGAATCAAGCTACAATTACAGTTGCTACCAATGCACTTCCATTGATCTCTTCAACTACGGCTTCACCTACTGCTGTATGTTCTGGAGGTACAGTTAACTTGGTTGCAGCGAGCTCTACTTTGGCGCCAGTTACTGCTGTACCAGGTCCGCCAAGTGTAGGAGCAAATACAACTTATACATACCCTACACCATTTGGTAACTATTATTGGGGTGCGAAGCAACAGTTCTTGTATACAGCTGCTGAATTAAGTGCTGCTGGTTTCAACGCAGGTTCTGTAATCAACTCACTTGCATTCGATGTAACTACTCCGGCTACAACGCCATTGACAGACTATGCAATTTCAATGAAGAATACCACTGTAAGTGCGCTTACAACTACATTTGAAACGGGTCTTACGCAAGTATTCTACAGTCCTTTGTTTACACCATCTGCTTTGACAGGTTATGCGAACAATACGTTCAATATTACTTCTTTCACATGGGATGGCACATCGAATATTGTTATTGATGTTTGCTTCAACAATGCGGCTTATGTTACGAATGCAGTGGCAAGCTGGACAAACGCCTTTACAGGTGCTGCTCACTATTACAATGCTGATGCAGCTGGTGTTTGTGCAACAGTTACTGCTGGTACACTTACCAACTTCCGTCCGATGATCCAAATGTCAGGAACAAATGGTTTCAACTACACTCCAACTTTGGCTTGGACATGGCCTGCGCTCAATGTAAACGGCACAACGGCTTCTACTGTTGTTTCTAACCCAGGTACAACTAACATTACTGCTTCTTATACAGTTCAGGCTACCAACACTGTAACGGGTTGTTCTAATACCAACACAACTGCGCCAGTAACAATTTGGGCTTTGCCTACAATTAATGCAGGAACAGATATCCTTGTATGTAGCAACAACGCAACAGAGCAAGTTACAGTTACTGCAACGGGTGCTGGTGCCACAGGCTCATATGCATGGTCTGGTCCGGTTGCCGGTGTTCAAAATGCAGTTCCTTTTACTGCTTCAGCTACAGGCACATTCAGTGTAATTGGAACAGATGGCAATGGTTGTATCAATTACGATACCTTATTGTTAACTTATTCTACTGTTCCTCCTGCAAGTGCAGGTCCAGATCAGGCGATTTGTTTTGGTCAAACTGCAAGCTTTAATGCTACTGGTCTTGCTCCTTATAACTGGACAATGGCTAACTATGCAAATAGTGGCTTGAACGGTGCAGTAAATAACAGTCCTGTTGTGGTTGTTACGCCGACACAACCTGGTACTTATACATACCAAGTAAACGTTTCGAACGGGGTGGGTTGTACAAACAACGACCAAGCAACATTAACAGTTTGGGCATTGCCTATCGTAAACGCTGGGGTTGACCAAACAATTTGTAATGCTTCTCCAGTAATTCTTGCTGGTTCAGGTGCGTTGTCTTATGTTTGGACAAATGGTGTAACAAATGCAACTCCATTCTTCCCATCTTCAACTGCTACTTATAACGTTGTAGGTACAGATATCCACGGATGTCAGAACCAAGACCAAGTAGTTGTAAACGTTCTTCCTCAACCTATCGTGTTGGGTGGTTTAGATCAAACAATTTGTGCGGGTACACCAATCATCTTGAATGCTTCTACAACATCTGCAACTCCAACTCCTGTAACAGGTTTCCAATGGAGCAATAACGTTACTAACAACACACAATATGTTCCTACGAACACAGGTGTGCTTACTGTAACTGCTACAGGTGCTAACGGTTGTACCAACCAAGATCAAATCCTTGTTACCGTATTGGCATTGCCTACAGTGAACGCTGGTCAAGACTTCACTGTATGTGCTGGCTTGAGTGCAACACTTAATGCTTCTGGTGCTGTTTCTTACGCTTGGAACAACGGTGTAACACAAGGTATTCCTTTCTATCCTAATGCAACTCAAACGTATACAGTTGTGGGTACAGGAGCTAACGGTTGTACAAACAATGACCAAGTTATGGTAACGGTTTCTACAGGTCCTACAGTGAACTTATCTGCTCCACAAACGGTTTGTGCAAACACACCAGCATCAATCAGTGCTGCTGTACAAAACAGCTTGGGTGGTTTCTGGACAACAACAAATGGTACGGGTGTTATTTCACCTAACGTAACAAACGGTACAGTAACTTACACTCCTGCAGTAACAGATCCAGTTGTCGTGAACTTAACGTATGTTGCTACCAACGCATGTGGTTCATCTTCACAAAATACTACTGTAACTGTATTGCCAATTCCGGTTGTTAACGCTGGTCCTGACTTTGCAGTATGTCAAGGTACTTCTGCTACACTTACAGCAACTGGTACAGGTTTCTTAACTTGGACAACACCAAACGTAACCAACGGTGTAGCATTTGTTCCAGCAACAACAGCTACTTACAACGTAGTAGCTACTGGTTTCAACAACTGTACAAACAACGACCAAGTTACGGTAACAGTTCTTGCTTTACCTGATGTAAACGCTGGCGCAGACCAAACAATTTGTTCAGGTGAGTCAGTAACATTAAATGGCGAAGGCGCTGTTTCTTATCAATGGAACGGTGGCGTTGCAAACGGTGTGGCATTTGCTCCATCAACTACAGCAACATACACTTTAACTGGTACTGGCGTAAATGGTTGTGAGAACTCAGACCAAGTATTTGTAGTTGTAAACGCTACTCCAGTTGCAACTATCTCTGTAGTGAATGATGTAACGCTTGCTGCAACACCAGCAGGTATGAACTACCAATGGATCAACTGTGCTTCGGGTACAGATGTTCCTAACGGATCAACGGCTAACTTTACAGCTATTGAAAATGGTTCTTACGCTGTAATTGTAACTTCTGCTCAAGGATGTTCAGATCAATCTGATTGTGAAGTGATTGATGCAGTTGGTTTAGATCAAATTGCAGCTATCGAAATGTCAGTGAATCCGAACCCAACAGCTGGTGATTTAACCATCAACATGCCAACAGAATTGACTGCTCAAGCGCAAGTATTTGACGCTCAAGGAAAATTGGTATTGGATGCCTCAAATGTATCAAACGGTTCAATCTTGAACCTTGTGAACATGACAACAGGTGTTTATATGGTCCGCATTACAGCTGCAGATTCTGTACAAACATTCAGAGTAGTGAAACAATAGTCAAACTACCTTCAATATTCGAAAGCCACCCCTTGGGGTGGCTTTTTTGTTTTCTTATACTTAACTTTAGGCTCTTAAAATATTATCATGAGAAAATTATACGTATTCAGTTTACTTTTTCTGTTTTTTACCCAAATCGGCTGGTCACAATTTGTTCAGATTGGAACAGGTACTGCTTCAAGTTATTTAAGCGGACCAATTTACAGAAGTGCGGCTACTTCAACTTTCAACTGGTCAAAGTACGCTTACATTTACACAGCTACAGAATTAGCTGGTATACCTGCGGGTTCAATGATTACCCAAATTGAATGGGAAAAGGCAACAGGAACCATTACGGCTCCTAATACTTTTGAAATTTTAATGGCCAACAACACCGCAACCGTGTTAACAAGTGCTACAACTTGGGGGGTTCTAACGGCCGGCGCGACATCCGTTTATAACAATACCAATCAGGGCTTTATGACTACTGCCCCAGGTTGGGAATCATATATTCTTACTACACCATTTATTTATACTGGCGGCACACTCCAAATCATGACAGACCATGTTAAATCAGGTACTGCTAGTGGTGCTGTTAATTATTACCGTACAGCCGCTACTGGCATGGCCATTGGTTGGGCTGCGGGTGCGGCTGGTTCTGCAGCGTCTTCCTTGACTACAACTTACGGCAATAACCGTCCAAATATTAAAATTTATTATGTCCCGGGGAACGCTTGTACAGGTGCTGTAACAGCGGGCACCGCTGTTTCATCTGTACCTACTGTCTGTCCTTCGGTCCCTTATTCCTTATACTTAACTGGTAGCACCCTGGCTTCAGGCATTACTTACCAATGGCAATCTGCCACTAGTGCAACAGGTCCATTCTCTAATATTGCTGGGGCGACAAACAGCAGCTATCAAGCCACGCAAACAGTGGATACTTGGTATCAATGTATCGTTACCTGTACGGCTTCTGGTTCCACTCAGACCTCAACTATTGTAGGTGTAACAACCAATAACTTCTACAATTGTTATTGTACAAGTGGAGCAACTTCCACCACTTATGGCGACATCCAACGCGTTGAGTTGAATACTATAGATAACAGCTCTACAGCATGCAATGGCACGTATTCCGATTATACAAATATATCGACCCTACTTTCGCCGGGAGTTACTTATCCTATGGAACTAGATTTATATAATTGTACTGGCGGAACTTATAACTACGGAACGCGTGTATGGATAGACACCGACCACAACGGACAGTTTGATACCTACGAAATGCTTTATGATGCAAGTAATTCATTGCCTCCAACGGCAACGGTAAATGTCCCGTTCAATATTACAATTCCATCTACAGCACTTTCTGGCATGACCAGAATGCGTGTTGTTATTATTGAATCAAATGCGACACCACCGCCTTGTGGTACTTACACATGGGGTGAAACAGAAGATTATATGGTGAATATCAGCGCCCCACCTACTTGTCCGCAACCGACTATGTTGAATATGGTTAGTACCACCTTAACGCAAGGCACCTTAGACTGGACGCCAGGTGGTTCAGAAACCTTATGGCAAATAGAATATGGTCCGCAAGGGTTTACACCAGGTACGGGAACATTTGTATATACCTCTGCACACCCATACACATTTGGTTCTCTTACTCCATATAGCTTTTATCAAGCGCGCGTCCGTGCAGTTTGTACGCCTGGCGATTCTTCATATTGGTCACCTGCAATTTCTTGGAACACCTATGACCAAGGCCAATACATTACCTGGGATAACACATGTCCGGCTACAGGTTTCATGGACATCAGTGCAAGCCCTACAGCTACTTATACCAATATTGCGTATTTAGGCGAAATCGGGATTACCCTACCTTTCCCTGTATTGTATCAAGGCGTTTTGGTAACAGCAGCCACCATTGGTAATACAGGAGGTGTTAAATTTGGCAACACGACTGCTCAGGTCAATTATGTAATGGAGCCTGGTAATGGCTTGTATCCTTATATTCAGCAATTGGCGCAGTCTTATGCTGTGGGTGGGGGTATTTATTACGAGCAAGTCGGAACTTCACCAAACAGTAAGTTGGTTATCCAATGGAAAGACATTCCTCATTGGAACTCACCAATTTTCCCTGACGGCGCAACTTTCGAATTGATCATCGACGAAGCCACTCAAGAGATTTACTATGTTTATGACGATGTCATTATGGGCAACGCCACTGGTTGGGACTTTGGTGCCGATGCCGAGATTGGTGTTCGCGGTCCACAAAACATCAACGTTTCGATGAACAATCAAGCGTATTTGCAAAACAACAGTTGTGTGCATTTCTACTACGTAGACTGCCCGAACCCTGTAGCTTTAACGCCAGTATACGTATTCCCTAACGAAGCGGCCTTTACCTGGACAGCTAGTGCGGCTGGTGAAACATCATGGACAGTAGTTTACGGCCCTGCAGGTTTTGATCCCTTAACAGGCGGTACCACACTTACCCTTACTGCAGCTTCAGCTCAATTATTGAACCTCATTCCGCTAGGCAACTACGACATGTACATTTACTCTGAATGTGCAGGAGGTTTGCAAAGTGCTGGTTTGTTCTACAACTTCCAAACACCACCAATTTGTTCGAACCCAACTGGTTTCACAAGCACAGCAGGAGTAGACAGCCTCATGAGCAGCTGGAGTTGGAGCCCATACACGAGCTTCTATCCTTCTACAGGTTTCAACCTACAAGTTGTAGCACAAGACTCGGCGTTGTACACAGGAACAGTTTATGCCTTAGACAACAACTTTACAGATACTACACTCAATGCGGCGTGGTACCCTGGCCAAGCGGTTCAGGTATACGTTCAAGCGGTGTGTGGTCAAGATACTTCTGCTTACGTTGGCCCAATTAGCTTGATCATGCCAATCAGCAACGACAACCCATGTGGTGCACACCCAATTACAGTTGGCGCCCCAGGTTTGTTGTACAACAACACTGGCGCCACGGTAAGTGCCGAAGAAATAGGCATTGTTCCACCAGTTACAGGTGCACAAACCACCACAGGTTGGGCGAACAACAACCTTAGCCACACCACTTGGTTCAAGTTCACAGCACCAGCTTCTGGTAATGTCCGCATCGATGCAACAGGAGTTGAATACAACGGTCAAATAGGTGTATACTACGGTGCAGACTGTAGCATCTTGCCAAGCTTCACATTAGAAGGCGCCAACGACAACGAAATCGACGGCACATCAGAAGCACCAAACTTTACGGTATGTGGCCTCACACCAGGTGCTGAGTACTACGTCATGCACGACGGTTCAGGAACTGCAGGTAACTACACCATTGAAATTAGCGAAGTAAGCGTTTATGCTGGGGTAGCGGGCGAGGTGCTCGAGATTTGCTACGGTGAGAGCACGAACTTGTTCTTAGGCATTGCCAACTACAATTTAGGTGGCGAATGGATCGCAACCTCACCTGCAGTCGTATTGCAGGGCAACATCTTCAACTCTACAGACTACGCTTCACAAACCTACACGTTCAACTACGTAGTCAGTGATGGTTGTGCGGTAGACCAAGCCACCGCTACCGTTGTAGTATACGCAGCACCAAGCGCTGGCCAAGACGGCAGCATTACAGTGTGCTTGAATGAGCCTTTTGTACTATGGAATGGACTTTCTGGCAATATCGACGCTAACGGTACTTGGTATAACGCAAGCAATGTTGCTATAGCGGCTGCGCAAGACACCTCAGGCAACTTGGCGGGTCAGTTCAATTATGATTACATCGTTACAAGCTCAGTTTGCCCAAGCGATACTTCAAATGTTTTGGTAGTTGTTGATGGTTCTTGTGACTTCACTGCCTCTATCGAAGAAAATCAAATGGGGCTTTCCATGTATCCAAACCCAACTTCTGGCGTGCTGCAAATTACAAAATCACAGATTGGTGCAGCAAATGTAGAAGTACTTGATTTAAATGGCAAAGTGCTTCAAAACACCGCCATGCAACAACATTTATTACTAGACCTTACGACATATCCTCGTGGCATATACATGGTCAAAGTACAGATGAACGGTGTTAGCATCATCGAAAGAATCGCTGTTCAATAATATCAAATACATTAAGAAATGAAAGCAACAATTTATAGTTTCATCTGCATCGTTTTCTTATCCATAAGTGGATACATGAATGCACAAACCTCCATCTCGACCAATTTCACGAATAACAACGGTTCGAGTATGATTACCTTTAATTTTCAAAACACGAATACCAATGACGTTATTATAACTGAAATAGCTTCTGCAACGAGTACAACTGGCGCAAATACTGCAACACTATGGTATAAGCCAACGGCTATCAACCAAACTACAATGGTGGTGAGTACCGCAAACGGATGGACACAAGTTACGGCCCAACCGTTCACAGGTGTGGCCAATACGACCACTAATATTGGACAGCCAATGCTTACAGGTTTAAACTTGATTATTCCTGCCGGTGCCACCTATGGTTTAGCACTTTCTCTAACTAGTGGTTTGCGCTATTCTACCTTAACGGCAGGAAGCTATACATTTCCTGGGGGTGGTTGCAACCTCATTACAGGTACTGACATCGGTTTTGGCGGTACGCTAACTAGTGGGATCAACAACCGAGGATTTTTGGGTTCAGTATCATTTATTTCAGGTACGGCTTGCACGGGAACGCCAAATGCGGGCAACACAGCTTCGAGCGCAAACCCTGTTTGCCCTTCAGTTCCATTTAATTTGAATATGGCCAATGCCACATTTTCTTCAGGTTTAACCTACCAATGGCAATCTGGAAATTCAGCAACTGGTCCATGGACGAACATTACAGGCGCAACCTCTTCTGCTTATGCGGCAAGCCAAACGGTGGATACCTGGTATCAGTGTATTATCACATGTTCCGCGACGTCTTCAAGTTCTACTTCAACACCTTTATTAGTCACTACAAATAGCTTCGTAAACTGTTATTGCACTTCAAATTCAACAAGCACGGCCGATGAAGAAATTTTGAATGTTACTCTGAGTACCTTAAATAATTCTTCAACTTGTGGAGTAGCGGCACCAGGCCCAGGTTCTTTAGCAAGCCAATATTCGAATTTCACCACTTCTGTTGCGGCGCCAATTTTAGCACCAGGTGTCTTCTATCCGTTTTCGGTAGAAATTGGCACTTGTAATGGCAACTATAATAACTGGACGAAAGCTTGGATAGACTTCAATCAAAATGGCTTGTTCACGGATCCAGGAGAAATGATTTACTCATCTACTGCAGCAACAAACGGCCCTCATATTGAATCCGGAATTATATCTGTTCCAACAACTGCGGTACAAGGAATTACCCGCATGCGCGTGGTCACAGTAGAGACCTCCGTGACTACAGGCGTAAACCCCTGCGGAACTTACACTTGGGGCGAGACCGAAGATTATTTCGTTCAAATTGTGGCCCCACCAACTTGCCCGCAGCCTACAGCGCCAACTTTAGTAAGCTCGACTTTAAATGCAGCCACCATTGACTGGACGCCTGGAGGGTCAGAAACACAGTGGCAAATTCAATATGGACCGCAAGGTTTTGCACTTGGTACAGGAACCACTATTACAGTAACTGCTCATCCTTACACTATCGGGTCTTTGACGCCGTATAGTTTTTACCAAGCCTATGTGCGTGCCATTTGTACACCTGGTGACTCCTCTTACTGGACACCATCTATTTCTTGGAACACCTACAATCAGGGTCAATACATTACCTATGACAACGAGTGTCCAGCAACTGGCTTCATTGACATCAGTGCAAGCCCTGCCGCAACGAACACCAACATCGCTTATTTGGGTGAAACCGGTATTACGCTCCCCTTCCCATTACTGTATCAAGGAGCTTTGTTTACAACGGCAACTATTGGTGCCACAGGTGGTGTCAAATTAGGTACTACAACCGCAGCGCTGAACTACGTGATGGATGCGGGTAACGGCTTGTATCCGTTTATCCAACAACTTTACACCTCTTATCCTGTTGGTAGTGGCGGCGTTTATTACCAACAAGTTGGCACCTCGCCAAATAGTAAGTTGGTCATCCAATGGAAAAACCTACCACATTGGAACTCCCCAATCATCGCAGACGGCGCAACTTTCGAATTGATCATCGACGAAGCCACTCAAGAGATTTACTATGTTTATGACGATGTCATTATGGGCAACGCCACTGGTTGGGACTTTGGTGCCGATGCCGAGATTGGTGTTCGCGGTCCACAAAACATCAACGTTTCGATGAACAATCAAGCGTATTTGCAAAACAACAGTTGTGTGCATTTCTACTACGTAGACTGCCCGAACCCTGTAGCTTTAACGCCAGTATACGTATTCCCTAACGAAGCGGCCTTTACCTGGACAGCTAGTGCGGCTGGTGAAACATCATGGACAGTAGTTTACGGCCCTGCAGGTTTTGATCCCTTAACAGGCGGTACCACACTTACCCTTACTGCAGCTTCAGCTCAATTATTGAACCTCATTCCGCTAGGCAACTACGACATGTACATTTACTCTGAATGTGCAGGAGGTTTGCAAAGTGCTGGTTTGTTCTACAACTTCCAAACACCACCAATTTGTTCGAACCCAACTGGTTTCACAAGCACAGCAGGAGTAGACAGCCTCATGAGCAGCTGGAGTTGGAGCCCATACACGAGCTTCTATCCTTCTACAGGTTTCAACCTACAAGTTGTAGCACAAGACTCGGCGTTGTACACAGGAACAGTTTATGCCTTAGACAACAACTTTACAGATACTACACTCAATGCGGCGTGGTACCCTGGCCAAGCGGTTCAGGTATACGTTCAAGCGGTGTGTGGTCAAGATACTTCTGCTTACGTTGGCCCAATTAGCTTGATCATGCCAATCAGCAACGACAACCCATGTGGTGCACACCCAATTACAGTTGGCGCCCCAGGTTTGTTGTACAACAACACTGGCGCCACGGTAAGTGCCGAAGAAATAGGCATTGTTCCACCAGTTACAGGTGCACAAACCACCACAGGTTGGGCGAACAACAACCTTAGCCACACCACTTGGTTCAAGTTCACAGCACCAGCTTCTGGTAATGTCCGCATCGATGCAACAGGAGTTGAATACAACGGTCAAATAGGTGTATACTACGGTGCAGACTGTAGCATCTTGCCAAGCTTCACATTAGAAGGCGCCAACGACAACGAAATCGACGGCACATCAGAAGCACCAAACTTTACGGTATGTGGCCTCACACCAGGTGCTGAGTACTACGTCATGCACGACGGTTCAGGAACTGCAGGTAACTACACCATTGAAATTAGCGAAGTAAGCGTTTATGCTGGGGTAGCGGGCGAGGTGCTCGAGATTTGCTACGGTGAGAGCACGAACTTGTTCTTAGGCATTGCCAACTACAATTTAGGTGGCGAATGGATCGCAACCTCACCTGCAGTCGTATTGCAGGGCAACATCTTCAACTCTACAGACTACGCTTCACAAACCTACACGTTCAACTACGTAGTCAGTGATGGTTGTGCGGTAGACCAAGCCACCGCTACCGTTGTAGTATACGCAGCACCAAGCGCTGGCCAAGACGGCAGCATTACAGTGTGCTTGAATGAGCCTTTTGATCTACTCACGGGCATTGGTGGCAACATTGATTTAGGCGGAACTTGGTATAATCCAAGTAACCAAACAATGTCAGGTAGTTTAGATACGTCAAGTTCTTTGGCTGGTCAATACAATTACGACTACATCGTAACTAGTACTATTTGCCCTAGCGATTCAGCAAATGTTATCGTCATTGTAGATGGTTCTTGTGATTACACTGCAATTGTGGAGGAACTAATGGGCCAATGGGCGGTTTACCCGAACCCAGCAACTAATAACCTAACTATTTCAAATAATTCAGGCTTGTCTGTATCAAATATGGAATTATTAGATTTAAATGGCAAAGTACTTTACAATTCAACATGGGGCAATCAATTAGAAAAACAAATTGATATCACCCAACTTCAGACTGGAATGTATATTTTAAAATTGTCCTTTGATGGTCAAATATCAAGTAAGAGAATTGTTAAACAATAATGAATTTATTTGATAACAATAGTTTAAAAGGGGGCGAGAGCTCCCTTTTTTTGTTCAAGAAAAAAACTTACATTTGAAATGTCTAAAACTATAAATTCTTAACTATGATGAGAAAACTTTACCTCAAACTGTTCTTTCTCGTATTTTCAGTTCTTGGCACCAGCGCTTTCGCGCAATATTGTACACCAACTTTTTCAAGTGGGTGTTCTTTCGGTGACCAAATCTTGAATTTCAACACTACGGGAGGCGTCAGTAACATCACTAACAACAATTCAGGTTGTAGTGCTGGTTACTACCAATATTTTGCCGGCCAATCGGTATCACAATTGCAAGGCCAAGATGTCACACTCAATATGCAAGCGGGTCCTACATGGGGCCAAGGCTTCAAAGTTTGGATAGACTGGAACAACAACCTCTCATTTGCCGATGCAGGCGAGTTGGTTTATACCTCACCAGGATCAGGCATTGCCTTAAACAGCGCCGTGATTACCGTTCCTTTTTCGGCAACTGTTGGCACGCTACGCATGCGCGTATTGTGTAACTATGCTGGCATTCCTGCGGCTGTAGATGGCTGCCCGGTTAACCAAACTTATGGCGAATGTGAAGATTACGACTTTGTTGTTTTAGCCTCAGCGTCTTGTTCTGGAATGCCAATGGCAGGCACTGCAATTTCTTCATCAGCATCTATTTGCCCAAGTGTCAATTACACGCTTTCACTCTCTGGCGCTACACTAGCGGCAGGTCTTACATACCAATGGCAATCAGCACCAAGTGCTACTGGCCCTTGGACAAGCATTCCAACGGGTACCACACCTAGCTTTATTACTTCTCAAACGGCAAATACTTGGTATCAATGTATTGTCACTTGTTCGGGTCAGAGTGCTACATCATCTGTAGTTGGTGTAACGACCAACTCCTTCTTAGCATGTTACTGTACGAGCACTGCTACCTCTACCTATGATGAAGAAATTCTTAACGTAACTTTGAATACCCTAAACAATGCCTCAACTTGTGGAGTTGCTGCACCTGGTCCAGGTTCTACAGCGAGTCAGTATTCGAATTATACTACTTTAACGCCAACTATTTTATCTCCAGGAGTGGTTTACCCACTTTCAGTAGAGATTGGTACTTGTAATGGCAGTTACAACAACTGTACGAAAGTTTGGATCGACTTCAACCAAAATGGTTTGTTCACTGACGCAGGAGAAAATGTCTACACATCTGCTGCTGTAGTTCAAGGCCCTCATTTTGAATTAGGAAACATCACCATTCCTTCAGGGGCCATTGCAGGGAATACACTCATGCGTGTGGTGAATGTTGAAACATGGGATCCAGCAAACATCAACCCGTGTGGCACTTACACATGGGGTGAAACTGAAGATTATTTAGTAAACATCTCGGCTCCACCGACTTGTCCACAACCTACTAACTTCTCTTTGATTCAAGCAAATAATACTACAGCTCAAGTAGAGTGGGTAGCGGGTGGATCAGAAACACAATGGCAAATTGAATTTGGCCCACAAGGCTTTACACCAGGTACTGGTACCAACGTAATAGTTACTACCAATCCTTACACCATTACAGGTCTTACTGCCAATTCATTCTATCAGGCTTACATTCAAGGTATTTGTACGCCAGGAGATACTTCATACATGACACCACCAGTTGCTTGGAACACCTACAACCAGGGTCAGTTTGTTGATTGGGACAACGCTTGCCCAACAAATGGCTTTGAAGATATCTCTGGTTTTGCTGCCAATGCAAACTTGACAGATGATTCTGAATTAGGTGTTACACTTCCATTTACATTCTTATATCAAGGTATACTTATGAATACCATGACAATTGGTAACAACGGTGGAGTAATTCTTGGTTCAACAACAGCCCAAGTGAATTACAACATGCCTGCCTCTGGAAACGGTTTATTCCCTTTCATTCAAGATTTAGGTACAGCAACTTCACCAAATGGCGTTTATTATGGTCAAGTAGGGAATTCTCCAACTGCTAAATTCATTGTTCAATGGAATAACGTACCACATTACGGTTTTCCTGCATCAACAAATGGTGTGAGCTGTCAATTGGTAATTGAAGAAGCTACAAATGAAATCTACTATGTTTACGACGACGTAGATATGGGTAACACAGCTTGGGATAACGGTGCCGATGCAGAAATTGGCCTACGCGGCCCTAACAACGTGAACGTTTCTATGAACAACACGGCTTATTTACTTGACAACAGCTGCGTTCACTTCTACTACACAAACTGTCCGAAACCAACAACATTTGCAACTAGCTATGTTGCGCCAGATGAAGCGATGCTTACCTGGAATGCAGGTGCGGCTGCAGAAACCAACTGGACCATCATCTACGGCCCAGCAGGTTTTAACCCAGCTACAGGTGGTACAACTGTAAACTCAACAACCAATTCTGTTGTCTTGACTGGTCTTGACCAATTGACAGCTTACGATGTTTATATCTACGCAGATTGTGCCGTTGGTTTACAAAGTTTAGGTTTGGAAGGTAGTTTTACAACACCTCCATTCTGCGCCAACCCTACCAACTTGCTAGCAAGTACAGCGGTAGATAGCCTTATCTCTTCTTGGTCTTGGACAGCCTACTCTGCACAATACCCATCTACAAGCTTTAACCTTCAAATGGTTTTGCCTGGCTCAGCACTTTACTCTGGAACTATCTATAACCTAGATAACAACCTAACCGATACTACTTACGATAGCGAATTCATGGCTGGTCAAACATTCGATGTGTATGTTCAGGCAGTTTGTGGTCAGGACACTTCTTTCTATGTTGGTCCGTTCAATGTTGTTTTCCCACTCACTAACGACACCATTTGTGGTGCTCAGATGATTCCGGTTAATGGTCAAATGTACATGTTCAACAACACAGGTGCTACTTTTGATGTTGCTGAAATTGCAATGGTGCCGCCTGCAACAGGTGCGCAAACCACTACCGGTTGGGCCAACCAAAACTTAGAAATGACGACATGGTTTAAATTTATTGCTCCGCCATCTGGAGATGTTCGTATCAACTGTACAGGAGTCAATTACAATGGGCAAATGGCGGTTTACAGCACCAATTCTTGTAGCAACATCGCTTCTTTCCAAATGATGGCTGCCAATGACGATGACCTCGGTGGTGTCAATCAAGCGCCTAACTTCACCGTTTGTGGCCTTACCCCAGGTACAGAATACCACATGATGCACGATGCATTTAACTTCACTGCTGGCAACTACGCTATTTCAATTTACGAAATCGTCTTGAATGCAGGTGTAGAAGGAGAGCAACTAGAAGCATGTTACGGCGACACCGTGAACCTTTTCTTAGGTATTGCAAACTACCAATTGGAAGGTACTTGGTCAGAGACAACACCAACGCTTGGCTTGAATGACAACCTATTTAATACAAATGGCTTAGCCTCTACATTGTATGAGTTTACTTATACAGTTCAGGATGGTTGTGCTTCAGATGCGTCCAATGCATATTTACAAATTTACTCTGCACCTAACCCAGGTATTGGCGGAACAATTAACGTTTGCTTGAATGAGCCATTCAATTTAGTTTCTGGCATCAGTGGCTTGGTTGATTTAGATGGTGTTTGGTACAACAACGCTTCTATGGAAACGCTATCAAGCTCAGTAGATACTTCAGGCGCTATAGGCGGAAACGTAACGTACACATATACAGCGAGCAATGGCGTTTGCCCTGATGAGTCTACGACTGTTACCGTTGTTGTCGATGCAGGTTGTGACTTCACTGCTGGCATAGAAGAATTTGCAACTTCTTTTGAAATGGTTCCTAACCCAACAAATGGTCAAGTAAATATCACATGGTCGGAGAATGCAACAGGAGCAATTTTGATCACAGATTTGAACGGAAAAGTATTGCAAACAATTCAAACAGTTGGCCAAAAAGCCACTGTTGACTTGAGCTACTACACACCGGGTGTATATCTTGTGACACTCCAATTGGGTGAGCAAGTCAACACGCAACGCATCATCAAACAATAATATTTTGCTTTAAAGCTTATCATATGAAAACTAAAATTCAATCTTTATTCACGGCTTTACTGCTCCTCGTTGGGGCAGTAAACAGCCAGTGTCTGATGACCAGCGCCTATGGCACAGCAACGGCTCCCACAAGCGCCGGCGCAATTAATATTTCGACTTGTTCATTTTATGGTGAATACTCGACAATCAATGCTGTTCAAGCGGCTACCACCTACATTTGTACGGTTGCTGGTCCAGGGTATATCACCATTACGCAGGGTTCTCCAACTGGCCCAATTATTGGGTTTGGAATGTCTCCACTCACATGGTCTTCTACTACCGCTGGTACATATTACGCGCATTGGGCACAAAACGCTTCTTGCGGAACCCTAATCGCTTGTCAGACTACAACAATTGATTATGTCGGCCCATCAGCTGCATGTACAAACCCGGTTGCTGCAGGTGCTGCACAATGTTCTCCTGCATTGGCTTGTTCAGGTCAAAACATCAACCTTTCTTTGAATGGAGCTACGCTTGGTTCGGGCATGACATATCAATGGCAAAGCTCAGCAACTTCTGGTGGCCCTTGGACGGCAATAGCTGGTGCAACAAACGGAAGTTTATCTACAACCCAAACCACAGCAACTTACTACCGTTGCGAGGTTGTTTGTAGTGCTGGTACGCCGGCATACTCAACACAAGTTTTTGTCGACATGAACTCTTTCATGAATTGCTATTGTAATTCAACGGCATCTCAAGCACTTGCAGACGAAGAAATTTATAGTGTAACCGTAAATGGTGGTTCAACAGATCCATTGTATGCGAATGCTAATGGTTGTGCTACGGCTGCACCTGGCCCTGGTTCCATTCAAGGTGGTTATTCAAGTTTTACAACCTTGGCTCCAATAACTACTGTTACTACAGGTCAAACAGTAGCATTCTCTGTTTTTCAAGATGAATGTGATGGTGCGCCTTACTACGGAAATGGCATTGGTATTTGGATTGACTTCGATCACAACGGTACTTTTGACAACCCAGCAGAATTAGTTTATATGGACCAAACAACTGTTACGGGTCCACGCACAGTAAATGGTTCAATTACCATTCCGCCAACAGCAACTACTGGAAATACCGTAATGCGCTTGGTTTGTGCAGAGGGCTATTCAGCGACATCATTTACACCCCTAACGCCTTGTTTGGCTTACGGTTACGGAGAAACTGAAGACCACCTTATTAATATTATTGCTGCAAACCCATGTTCTGGAACGCCAAATGCTGGTGATGCATTAGCTTCTGCAACTACGGTTTGCCCAACAGCACCGGTAAACCTTTCATTAGGGAACGCTACAAATGCTTCCGGAATTACATTCCAATGGTTGAGTTCAGCTGCTGCAACGGGTCCTTGGACTGCAATTGCAGGCGCAAACAACGCTACTTACAGTACTACAGTTGCAACAGATACTTATTTCGCTTGTGTCCTTACTTGTACCGCTTCTGCTGCAGCGGATACTTCAACAGCAGTTCAGGTTTTGTCTACACCATTCTATCAATGTTATTGCAATACCGTTAACGCAGGTGGTGCAGGTTCTTTAATGGACAACGTGGCCTTTGCTTTCGGAGGCGCGAATTTCTGGAATAACAATACAGCAACAACACAACCAACTGCTAGCCCTTATTACAGTGCCTTTACTACAGGCCCATCAGTGATCCAAGGCATGGAATATGGCATGGGCGTAACTGTCCAAGCCCCATTGGTTTACACGGGTGCTATTGTTTCTGTTTGGATCGACTACGACCACAGCGGTTCTTATGAGCCTACAGAGTGGACGCAAGTAGGCACCAACATTGCAGGAAACACTACAGGTACTGTTAACATCACAATTCCAATGACCGCCATGACTGGTAATACAGGTATGCGTGTTCGTTCACGTGGCGCCTTGAACCAAAATGGTGCTGGCAACGCTTGTACCAACATGGGTTCTGGTGAAACAGAGGATTATGTGATCAATATTTTACCTGCTCCTGATTGTGCCAACCCAACAAACATTACAGCAACTTCTGGCGTGGACAGCATCTTGACCAACTGGAACTGGACACAGACGTTGTTGCCAGTAACCGGCTACAACTACCAATTAGTAGAAGCTGGCATGCCTTTCTCAAGTGGTACAACCTATGTAATTGACGCGAACACTAACGATACGCTTGTTGACCCTTCATTTATTGCTGGTCAGTCTTTTGAAGTATACCTTCAAGCAGTTTGCGGCCAAGACACTTCTTATTTCATCGGGCCTATTCCAGTGATGCTCCCTATGACAAACGATATGATGTGTAATGCTGCAGCAATTCCTGTAGATGGTCATTCATACATTTTCAATAATACGGGTGCAACAGTTGACCCAGCTGAAGTAGCCGTTGTGCCACCAGCAACAGGTGCTCAAACTACAACAGGTTGGTCTAACCAAAACTTGAACCTTACAACTTGGTTTACGTTTACTGCCCCTCCTTCAGGTAATGTACGCATCAATTCTACGGCGATGAATTACAACGGTCAGATTGCAGTTTATGCCGCAACAGATTGTTCGATCCTAAGCTCTATTACAATGGAAGCAGCCAACGATGATGATTTAGACGGAGTCAATACGGCGCCTAACTTCACGATTTGTGGTCTAAACCCTGGCGATACCTATTATATCCTCAACGATGCCTTCAATAACACAGCTGGAAACTATGCAATCGCAATTTCTGAAATTGACTTATATGCAGGTGTAGAAGGCGAAGTGCTTGAAGCTTGTTACGGAGACACCGTTAACTTGTTTAATGGAATTGCCAACTATCAATTGGGTGGAACCTGGACACAAACCATTCCAACCCTTGGTTTACAAGGATCAAATTTTGTAACGACCGGTTTGGCTACAGTTTTCTTTGAGTTTACTTATGCGTTAGTCGATGGCTGTGCTTCTGACGACGTCCACGCCTATGTAGATGTCTATCCTGCATCTAGCGCTGGTGTAAATGGTACTTTTACTGTATGTAAAAATGAGCCTTTCAATCTATTAGCTGGTTTAGGCGGTACAGTAGATATGGGTGGTTATTGGTTAGATCCAAGTAACAACCCACTTGGAAGCAATATTGACACAGCTTCTAATATCCCTGGCAACTTCAATTATGATTACATCGTTACCAATGGTGTTTGCCCAGCAGATACCGCTACAGTACTTGTTGTAGTAGATGCGGGTTGTGATTTCACCGCTGGTATGGAAACGCTTGCGGGCAGCTTTGCGGTTTATCCAAACCCGTCCTCAGATGTGTTAAATATCGAAAATAGCTTAGGCCTGGTAATTGATCAAATCGAATTACTAGACATGAGTGGAAGAGTGGTGTTTGTGGCTCAAAAAGGCGCGTTTAACAACCAACTTGCCCAGTTAAACGTAATGAACCTCACAACGGGTGTTTATACGTTAAAAATGACGGCAGGAGCACAAACTTTCACCAACCGCATTATTAAGCAATAAAAACCTTTATTTTGTTGAAAAGGCGCGCCTTATGGCGCGCCTTTTTTATTTTGAAAATTAAGTAAATATGCTGACGGATTGCTGCCTTTGACTTCAATTATTTTGCAAATCACATTCTTTTAGCTACATTTGGTTCTTAATTATATTAGATTTATTGGGTTGAATAACTAATAAGTCAATGAAATATTGAGGAAAAAAAACGAGTTAATCCTTTGATTAGCAAGTTGTTTTGTGTTTTATTGCCAATAGTAATTCAAGGAATTAACCTAAATTAGTGAGAATGAATTTCGAGATGAAAAACATGAATACAAACGAAAAAAACACAAAATGTTACATGAATTTGCAAAATAATCATGTTCATTCTTACTTATTAAATGATAATAATCGATCAATTATGAATAGATCTCTATTTGCTACTAGTTTAAAAAATTGGTTTGTTTCTGGCGCGGCGGTTTTATTGATCATCTTAGCTTCTGGCCTGGATGTCTTAGCTCAAAACGTATCGCTTACCTATTCAACAGCTACATCCTGGACTGTTCCAGCAGGGGTAACTTCAATTACGGTTCGTGCCAAAGGTGGCGCTGGTGGTTATGGTGGTACTGATGGAGCAGGTAGTGTAGCCGCTGGACCTAGTCAAGTCGGAATTATAGAGGCAACTTATTCAGTAACACCTGGTGATGTAATCTCATTTTATCCCGGTGGTGCTGGTGGTAATGGCGCGACCACTTCTTGTGGTGGTGGCGGTGCTGCGGGTATTGATACATATCCTTTATTAAATTTCAACGGTGGCACAGGTGGCAACGCTGCTTGTAGTGGTTCATCGGGCGGCGGCGGCGGCGGCGGTGCAGCAACTGTAGTGACTCTAAACTCATCAATCGTCATTGTTGCGGCAGGCGGCGGCGGCGGCGGCGGTAATGGTAATTGTTATGGATCTGGTTATTCAGGAAATAATATTACAAACTCAACAGGTTCATATAATGGAGGCAACGGTGTTGCCGGAAATGCATGTGGCCAAGCTGACGGTGGTGGTTCAGGTGCCGGCGGCGGTGGTTATTTTGGTTCTTGGGGCGGCGGCTCACATTTAACATCTTGCGGTGGTGAGTGTGGTGGAGATGGCGGGTATAGAGGTACCTGTTATGTAACTAATGCTGCAACGGTACTAAATAACGGAACATACTCTTGGTATTCAGGGGGTAATGTAATTGTTGAATACACAGCTGTTGCTGGTTCAGCATCTGCCGATCAAACGATTTGTGCTGGAAACAGCCCTGCTAATTTAACCCTTTCTGGTTTCATTGGCGACATCCAATGGCAATTCTCAACTGACAACGTCAACTTTTCAAATATTTCAGGTGCTACAGGTTCGACCTTATCATCTGCTCAAATGGGCGTGTTAACTGCTACAAGATACTACCGTGCAGTAGTATCAGGTGTAGTAACATCTAATGTTGTTACTGTAACAGTGAACCCATCCCCAGTAATTTCCATGAGTAATAGCTTATGTACAACGAATACATTGCAATGGATGACAATGAATAGTATTTCTGCGGCATCTGCTTCAGGGGTTGGTCAGAATGGAATAACGGTTGCAATTACGCAGTCGGGTTCAGGTATGTTGAATGTAAATGGAATGTATCAAGCGACACAATTTCCTGCTCAATATAACGTGCCTACTTCCGGTGCAACCATTGCCAATCAATATTCAGGAAATTTTCAAGCCTGCT
Source organism: uncultured Flavobacteriia bacterium (assembly GCA_937975705.1). Taxonomy (GTDB): domain Bacteria; phylum Bacteroidota; class Bacteroidia; order Flavobacteriales_D; family Crocinitomicaceae; genus UBA952. The sequence continues at coordinate 147,218 of CALJTX010000020.1, forward strand.
TTAGCCAACCGGTTGTAAATCCTGTAGTTGCCTTCTCAAGTATTGGAAATCCTAGTAATTGTGTTCCTATTATAGTCTCTCAACCTTATTCGGTTGTTTGGAACGGTCAAGGCATGACTTATACTTCTTCAACACAAATGACAGGTTGTGAGGGCAAGACAATTATTCGCCTAGACGGAACTGTGACTTGTGTGAACTTTAACTACACACAAAGTGAGTATTACAGTACTATTGCTTTCGGTTTTGAAAACCAAAACTGTTATTCTCCGACTGTTTGTTCTGGTAGCAGCGTAACACTCAACGCTTCTGGTGCTGCAAATTATGCATGGACACCATCCGCAGGTTTGAACACGGCCTCTGGTGCAAGTGTAATCGCTACACCTACAGCAACAACTACTTACACTGTTTCAGATCCAACAGATATTTGTGCGGCACCATTAAGCGTTACTGTAAATGTCAACCCTACACCAGTAGTTACTGTCCCTGCAAACATTGTTGAAATGACAGGAACTACAATTCCGGCGCAAACATTTACATCATCAGTTACAGGTACTACATACGCTTGGACAAATTCAGCGGCTTCAATTGGTTTGGCAGCTTCAGGTTCTGGGTCAACACCTAGCTTTGTTGCTACAAACACTACAGCTTCACCAGTGACAGGAACAATAAATGTCACGCCAACAGCACCAAATACTTGTGTTGGTGCAGCACAGGCATTCACAATTACGGTTGATCCTACTCCAAATGTGAATCAACCTGCGAATGTTACTAATTGTGAGGGAACCCTCACAACCGTTGATTTCAACGGCACAACGGCCAATACAAATTATCTTTGGACAAATACAAACACCTCAATAGGTTTGGCTGCATCCGGATCTAATGACCTATCATTTACTTCTCAAAACCCAACAAATGTTGCGCAAACCGCAACGGTAACCGTAACACCACAAGCTTATGTGACTCAGGGTTATGTTTGGGGTTCTGTAAATGAAAATGGCACACTTACTTTAAACGCTCCGGCAGGTAAGGTTTTCACGAACGTTGCATTTGCGAGCTATGGAACTCCTAGTGGTTCAGCTGGTAACTACACATTGGGCGCTTGTAATGCTGCAACTTCTTCATCTGTCATTTCTGGATTGGCAATAGGCAACAGCACCATGAGTGTGGTTGCCAATAATGCGACCTTCGGCGATCCTTGTCCTACCTCTACAAAAGCACTCGCTGTTAAATTAGGCTATGGTGTTTCTATAAATGGAGCAGCTAAAACTTTTACTATTACGGTTAATCCATCTGCAACGATTGCAAATTCATCAGATACTATTTGTACGGGTACAGCATTTAATTTTGCTACAGGGTCGGCTGATATTGTCCCTTCCAATACGACGTACGCTTGGACGGTAGTCAATAATACCAATATTGGCGGTGAAACAGCTCAGTCAACCAATACAAGTGCGGTAAGTCAAACGCTTTTCAATTTGACAAGTGTTGATCAAATTGCTGTTTATACAGTTACCCCAACTTCAGGAACTGCTGCTTGTGTCGGCGCACCTTTCACTTACAACGTAACAGTGACACCACTTCCAACTACGATAAGTGCGGCTGGCCCAACAACTTTCTGTGATGGAGGTAGTGTTACTCTCATTGCCCCAGTTGCGCCAATTCAAATGTCTTACACTTACCAATGGAATTTGAACGGCACACCGATTAGTGGTGCTACAGCGATTTCTTATATTGCTGTTGCTTCAGGTTCTTATACGGTGACTGTAACCAATAATGTAGGTTGTTCAGCAACATCACTTCCAGTTGTTGTTACTGAAAACCCACTACCTACAGTTGCAGCCATCACCGGTACAACAAGTGTTTGTGTTGGTTCTAACACAACATTAGCATCCGCTACCATTGGTGGCACATGGAGTTCTTCTAATACCGCAATTGCTTCTGTCAGTGCAACAACAGGTGTTGTAACAGGGGTAAGTGCTGGTACAGCAATAATTACATATAGTGTCACAAACGTAAATGGTTGCACCAATACCCAAACTGCTACGGTTACGATTAATGCTATTCCAACAGTAGCTTCTTTAACTGGTGCTACAACATTATGTGTTGGTGCAAACACAACACTTGAAAGTGCAACAATTGGTGGTGCGTGGTCAACTTCAAATGTTGCGGTAGCTACAGTATCTGCATCAGGCGTTGTTACCGGTGTATCTGCTGGTCTAGCGACCATTACATATACTGTTACAAATGTGTCTGGATGTGTCAATAGTGTTTCTGCAGACGTCACAATCAATGCAATACCAACTCCTACTATCACTGCCTCGGGTGCAACAACTTTCTGTAGTACAGGAACCGTAACATTAACTGCAAGCACTGCTGCTTCATACCTTTGGTCTAACGGTGCACAAACGCAAGCTATAACTGTTAATTCATCAGGCTCTTATTATGTGACCGTAACGAATGCTGCAGGTTGTTCAGCAACATCAGCTGCTACGGTTGTAACAATGAATGCCTTACCTGTGGTTGCCGCAATTACAGGAGCAACAAATCTTTGTGTAGGCGCCAATACAACACTAGAAAGTGCAACAATTGGTGGTGTTTGGTCAACTTCTAGTTCAGCAATTGCGACTGTTTCTGCTTCAGGTGTAGTTACAGGTATTGCATCAGGACAAGCGACAATCACTTATACAGTAACGAATGGTTCAGGATGTGTGTCTAGTGTATCTGCTGACATCAACGTAAACGCAATACCTATACCGAGCATCACAGCTTCTGGCGCTACAACTTTCTGCGCGGGTGGTTCGGTAACGTTAACAGCAAGCGCTGGTTCATCATACCTTTGGTCTAACGGTGCACAAACACAAGCAATCACAGTTTCCGCAACTGGTTCATATTACGTAGCGGTTACAAATGCATCAGGATGCACAGCAACTACTGCAGCAACGTCGGTAACCGTTAATGCTTTACCTACGGCAAATATTCTTGCTGGAGGTCCACTTACTTTCTGTCAAGGCGGATCAGTTACTTTGAATGCAAGTCCTGTTGTTTCAGGCAGTACATATCTTTGGTCAACAGGTGCTACAACATCAAGTATCAACGTTACCACAAGTTCTACAATTACAGTATCAATTACTACAGCAGCAGGTTGTTCAACAACTTCATTGCCAACTTCAGTATTTGTAAATGCAAATCCTGCAGCAACAATCACTGCTTCTTCAGCAACGACATTCTGTCAAGGAGGTTCTGTTACTCTAACAGCAAATGCAGGAACAGGATTGTCTTATCAATGGTCTAACGGAAGCAACAACCAAACTCTTACCGTAAATACATCAGGTAGCAATACAGTTACAGTAACAGATGCCAATGGTTGTTCGACAACATCAGCAGCTACTGTTGTAACGGTGAATAGCTTACCTGTTGCTCCAGTAATCACCGGTACAGCTGCTGTCTGTGTTGGATCTACAACTTTACTAAGCACAACGGCAAGTAACCCTGTTTGGAGTTCTGCTAATTCAGCAGTTGCTACAGTTGCAGCCAATGGTTTGGTTACAGGTGTGAGTGCTGGTACAGTTGCCATTACGTATACAACAACTAATGCGAACGGTTGTGTGAATTCACAATCAATTACAGTTAGTGTCAACATTTTGCCAACAGCGGCTATTTCTACACTTGGTGCCACAACATTCTGTCAAGGTGGTTCAGTAAACCTACTTGCCTCTAGTGCTCCTGCCGGATTGACTTATACTTACCAATGGAGATTAAATGGCACCGCTATAACAGGAGCTACTACGAGCACATATGTAGCAACTGCGTCTGGAGCTTATTCAGTAACAATTACAACAAATAGTGGTTGCAGTGCAACATCTGCTGCCACAAACGTTACGGTTAACCCACTTCCAGTATTGGCAGCTAACGCTGGCGCAACATCTGTTTGTGATGGAAACACTGCAGTGATTACAAATGCCCAAGCTGGCGGTTTATGGTCAACAGCAAATAATACGGTTGCTGCCATTAATGCAACAACAGGAACAGTAACGGGTGTAAATCCTGGTACTACTACCATCACTTATACATATACGAATGCTAATGGTTGTACCAACACGGCATCAACAAACTTTACTGTAAATTCACTTCCAGCGGCAGTGGTTACTGCTAATGGTCCTACAACTTTCTGCCAAGGCGGTTCGGTAGTATTGACTGCAAGCTCAGGATCTTCATACTTATGGAGTACTGGCGCTACTACGCAATCAATAACTGTAAATACTACCCAAGATGTCTCTGTTACAGTAACAAATGCTAACGGATGTGCTTCAACTTCAGCGCTAACAGCTGTTGTTGTAAATTCTCTTCCATTGGCTAACATCACTTCATTGAATGGAAACAGCTTCTGCCAAGGTGGCTCTGTCACACTTGTTGCATCAGCTGGATCTGCTTATTCTTGGTCTAACGGTGCAATTACGCAAAGTATTACCTTGTCTGCTAGCGCAAACGTTACCGTTACTGTTACCAATGCAAATGGATGTTCAGCAACTTCTGCTCCTTTTGCAGTTACTATGAACGCCGCTCCAATTGCAACGGTTACAGCAAGTGGTGCAACAACATTCTGTGCGGGTGGTTCGGTTACACTTACTGCACCAGTTGCAGCTTCCTATCTCTGGAATTCAGGTGAAACAACTCAATCAATTGTTGCATCTGTAGACGGCCCATATGCTGTCACAATAACAGATGGTAATGGTTGTACGGCAACTTCTGCAAATACAAACATCACAGTATTGTCTGTACCAAGTGTTCAGGCTATCGCTGGAAATAACACTATCTGTGCAGGAAGTTCAACTGTCCTTACAAACGCAACAATTGGTGGCACATGGTCATCTTCAAATACAAGTGTTGCTACCATAAATTCTGCAGGTGTCTTAACAGCTGTTTCGAATGGAGCTGCTACAATTACTTATAGCGTCTCTAATGCAAATGGTTGTTCTACTGCTGTTCAATTTAATGTGAATGTCAACGCGAACCCAGTATTAAGTTCGAATACAGGATCAGCAGCAGTATGTGTGGGTTCAACTTCAACTTTGGCAAATGCACAAGCTGGAGGTACTTGGAGTTCATCGGATGTGGCAATTGCTACAGTAGCAGCAAACGGTACAATCACTGGAATTAGTGCTGGCCCAGCTGTTATTACATATACATACACAAATGCTTTGGGTTGTACTTCTCAGACATCAACGTCAGTTCAAATCAATGCCTTACCTGCTGCAACAATCTCAACAAGTGGGTCTACTACTTTCTGTTCTGGTGGTTCAGTTACTTTGACTGCGTCAGCCGGCATGACTTATGCCTGGTCTACTGGTGAGCCAACGCAAGCTATTACGGTGAGTACAGCAGGATCTTATTCAGTTACAGTTACAAATTCAAATGGCTGTTCGGCTACTTCCGCTCCTGTATCAGTTACTGTAAATGCATTGCCTGCAGTATCGATTGCGCATATCGGAGCAACTACATTCTGTGCAGGTGGTTCTGTCTCATTAATTGCGCCGTTGAATTCAACTTACACTTATTCTTGGAATAATGGTTCAAATGCAATCGCAGGTGCATCCAATAATACTTATGTTGCAAGTGCAACAGGTTCTTATACTTTAACTATTACAGACGCTAACGGCTGTACAGCAACTTCTTCAGCGCTTCCTGTTACGGTTAATGCGCTTCCGGTTGTTACTGCAACTGCAAATGGCGCAACTTCTTTCTGTGACGGCGGTTCTGTAACATTGAGCGCAACAGGTGCTGCAACTTATGTTTGGTCTAATGGTGCAACTACACCATCTATCACTGTAAGCAGCTCTGATGACTACAGTGTAACCGGAACAACAGTAGAAGGTTGTTCATCTGTTAGTAACGCGATTACTGTTGTTGTAAATGCGCTACCAACTGCTAGTATTACTTCAACTGGTTCATCTGTATGTTTGGGTTCAACTGTAACACTTACAGCAGCGGGTGGAGCTACTTATTCTTGGAGTAATGGTTCAACAAATGCAACTATAAACGTGACAGCAGCGAATACTTACACAGTTACTGTTACAAGTGCTGCAGGCTGTACCTCAACTGCGAGTGAAACGGTAGTATTCAATGCAAACCCAGCTGTAGTTATCAGTGCGAATGGCCCAACTGTCTTCTGTACAGGTGGTTCTCTAACACTTACTGCAACAGGTGGATCTAACTATGTTTGGAGCAACGGTGACCAAGGCGCGTCAACGACTGTTCATCAATCAGGTAATTACTACGTAATCGTAACAAACGCTGCAGGTTGTACAACACAATCTTCAGTAGTAAACGTTACGGTTAACAATAATCCAACTGTTGCTGCAATTACCGGAGCAAATGCAGTTTGTGAGGGTGGTTCTGTGCATTTAACGTCTGCTACCCAAGGTGGTGTTTGGTCTGCTGCTAATAACTTCATTGCAACGATCGACGGAGCTGGATATGTAACAGGTTTAAACGCTGGTTCAACAACAATTACGTACACTGTAACATCAAATGGCTGTACAGCATCAACAAGTGCACAAGTTAGTGTCTTGAACAATCCAGTTACACCAACTATTACAGCAAGCGGTAATACAACACTTTGTCCAGGAGGATCAGTCGTGTTATTTGCATCAAACGGAGCAAATTACCAATGGAGTTCTGGTGCAACCACACCTTTCATTGTAGCTGACCAATCGGGTTCATATACAGTTAGTGTAACATCCATTAATGGTTGTACTGCAACTTCATTGCCAATCCAAGTCTTTATTGGTGACAATACAGCACCAGTTATTACGGCGCCTTTGAATGTAACGGTCACTCCAAACCTTGGTTGCGAAGCCATCGGCGTAGCTTTGGGTAATCCATTTACTTCAGACAACTGTGGAGTTGCATCAGTATCAAACGATGCGCCTTCTATCTTCCCAATCGGGCCAACGGTTGTGACCTGGACGGTAACAGATAACTCTGGAAACACATCTTCAGCAACGCAAGTTGTTACAGTTGTCGACAACAATGCACCAGTGGTTCAAGCCCCTGCAGATGTTAAGGTTGCAAGTAATGTATATTGTGAGGCAATAGGTGTTGATTTAGGCAATCCAATCGCTACAGATAACTGTACGAATAACCTTACGATTACGAACAATGCACCAGCGGTTTATCCGCTTGGCAATACAATTGTTACATGGACAGTCGTTGACGGTGCTGGAAACATCACAACTGTAGATCAAACGGTAACCGTTGCTGATGAATCTGCTCCACAAGTGTTGTTGGCGAACACATCTGTAATTCTCGATGCTAACGGCTATGCAACTTTAGGTTTCGAAGATTTAGATAATGGTTCTGTAGACAACTGTGGTATTGCTAGCGCTGTCTTGAGCCAATCAGCATTTGATTGTTCAAACACAGGCGATAACTTAATAACAGTTTACGTTACTGATAATTCTGGAAATCAGTCAAGTGCAAGTGTGCTTGTAACAGTAGTGGCGTCAGATGCTTGTGGTGGATCACAATGGTCCGGACCGGTTGTTCCAGATGCGTTTACGCCTAATGGAAATAACTACAATGACACATGGGTAATTCCAGGTCTAGAAGGCTACACAACCAAGAAAATGGAAATTTATAGCCGCTATGGCACTGTAGTTTATGGAGCTGATAGCTACAACAACGACTGGGATGGTACATTGTTAAATACTGGTACGCCTGTACCAGACGGAACATATTATTACATCCTTACCTTAAATGGAGGCAAGCAATTGAATGGTTATGTTTACATCAACCGCGTACAGAAATAATAATAAGACTAGAACTCTAGATATGAAAAAGATCAATCGCATCATTTTGACATTAGGCGCTGTGTTCATTGGCTTCGGCTCACAAGCACAGGATCCAAATTACCGTCAAAATCAGTTCAATGCACTTATGTTGAACCCTGCACAAGCAGGCGCAAATAGCTACAACGATATTTCCACGCTTGCCAATTCGCAATGGACTGGTTTGCGTGGTGCACCAAAAACGGTTACAGTTTCCGGAAATTTCAATATCATGAAAAATTTTGGTCTTGGTGTATCTTTACTTCAGGACGAGCTCGGACCGGTTAAATCTACACAGTTTGCTGTGAGTGGTGCTTACCATTTGAAATTGAACCAAAATTGGCGTTTATCGGTAGGTTTGCGTGCAACGGCGGGTAACACAACTGTGAACTTAACGGATTTGGTTACGGGTGTTGGTAACGACCCTGACATGATGAGTAACCTCACGACAGGTTTACAGTTTAATGCTGGATACGGTGCTTTGCTTTATCACAAAAATTTCTATTTAGGTTTTTCTCAAGTTCGTGTAGCTGGATTAAGTTTCAAAGATCGCAACATGAATCTTTTTGTAGAAAATCGTGGCGGTTATGTTGGTTACATTGGATCAAATCTAAAATTAGGTCAGCAAGTTACTTGGCGTCCTAATGTTGTTGGTCGCTACATGCAAGGTTTACCATTTACTTTGGATTGTAACATGATCTTTACGCACAAAGTTGGTTTAGACTTCGGTGTCTCCTATCAGTTAAATAGTGCTGTAGGTGGAATTGTAGGTTATGATTTTGGCAATAAGTTTTATGTAGGTTACTCATACACTTATCCTGTTTCGAAACTCAACACCGTGACTATCCAATCTCACGAAGTAGCTTTGCGTTACAAGTTCAATAACAGTGCAAGTCGCTGTCAAGGACCTCGCTTTTTCAATTGATTTATCTTAACTGAACTCCATGCGTTTTTGGCTCGCGGCTTTTATCGGAATTACGATTACCTCTTTACTTCATGCACAGGATGTTGAATTGAAATCTGCATGTTTCAATACACCCTACGATGATTTTGCAGCCAGACAATACGGTGGTAAAATCTATGTCTTATCAGCGGCAATAAATGCTTGCGAAGACACTGACATGGATGAATTTGCCAAGAAACCATTTTCTGATCTCTATGTTGTAGATAACTGTAAGTTGAATCAGGCAACACTACTTAGCGCTACTGAAAAAACGCAAATGATGCTCAGTACCTGCTACTATGATGGTCCTGTTTCTTCTAATGTAGCAAATGATATTTTGTTTTTTACGAATAACCAAGGTTCAGATAAAAATCAGACCTTGACAATTCATTATTCAACGAAAAATGCAAAAGGTGAGTGGTCTACTCCAGTTCCGTTTACCTATAACAACGATGCTTATAATACAACGCATCCGTTTTTCGACGAAAAGAACAACACATTATATTTTGCATCAGATATGCCAGGAGGCCAAGGTGGAATGGATATCTATAAGTGTACTTTTCAAAATGGCAAGTTTGGAGCCAAAGAGAATGTACGTTTGGTGAATACAGCACAAAATGACCTCTTCCCAGTTTACCAAAATGGCAAATTGTATTTCAGTTCACAAGGGCATCAATCAATAGGGGCCTATGATTTATTTGTAGTGGAGAATTTAGAGGTGAAGTCAATGGGTGCACCGTTCAATACTGCCTATGATGACCTCGCTATCTTTTTTACCGGAGAGAAGCAAGGATTCATGACTTCTAATCGCGCTACAACTGGAGCAACAGACGACATCTATCTCTTTACCATCAAAGAGAAGTTTGTCGACATTCCACTTGAATATGTCGTCAAAGACATTCAAACTGGCGACCCTATCGAAGGTGTTACTGTACGTGTTGTGGATGATTCTACAGGTATTGTACTATTCGAAGGCTCAACAGATGCGATTGGAAGTATTTCGCAGCTTTTAGACAGCATGCTTATTGGAGACAATATCCGTATCAAAGTAAGCCTCGATAAAGAAGGTTACTCTTCTAAAGAAGTATTCTTTACCCTTACTGCCAAAGACTCGACTAAAATCAACGTAAGAGACCTTGTCAACCTGGACCTCGAGCCATTGTTACAAGACATGGAAATTACAGCATTGCTAGGTCTGAAATCCATATATTATGATTTCGACAAAGCGGACCTAAGACCAGACGCAATCATTGAATTGGATAAGGTGGTTCGTTTCATGAACAAGCATCCAAAAATTGAGGTTGAATTAGGGTCGCATACTGACTGTCGTGGTCCAGCAATTTACAATCAGGCTTTATCTGATCGCAGGGCTAAGAATGCAGCTGTTTATATCCAAGCGCGCATTTCGAACCCAAATCGGATCACTTATAAGGGTTATGGCGAGGCACAACTTCGCGTAGATTGCCCATGTGAAGGTGGTCAAAAATCACAATGTTCTGAACAAGAAAATCAGCTCAACCGTAGAACTGAATTTGTCATTCGTGGCCTGAATATTTCTACTGGTACTGATAAGGTGAAACCAAAAGGTGGAGTGCAAGGTGGCAACATGAATTTCAAAGTTGATAACGGCGCTCAACCAGACTATCGTTTAGAAGGTATTTCTAATGAAACAGGTGTTCATTTTAGAGTACAAGTAGAGTCTTCAAAGATCCAAATTCCTAATCCTACCGTTTATTTCAAGCGCGAAGATGTATACGAATATGAGTTAGAAGGAAGTTTCAAATATTGTTTGGGTTCTACTGTAAAAACTATCGAGGAAGCGGTCGCTTTACAAGATCAATTGCGTAAGTCGGGTTATACTGAAGCATTTGTTGTTGCTTTTAATAACAACAAACGCATTACACTAGACAGCGCCAAAAAAATGTTGTTGGGTCAGTAATCCTAGCCTCATGCTTCAGTCTAAGTTTCCGCATGTAGGAACAACCATTTTCACTACCATGTCTGCATTGGCCAACCAGCACAATGCAATTAATTTAGCGCAAGGATTTCCCAATTTCCCAATAGACCAGCAACTTCAAGAGTGCTTAATAGAAGCTGCTCAAGCAAATGCGCATCAGTATGCGCCCATGGCGGGTGTATTGGAGCTCCGTCAGAAAATTACGACCTTAATCGCCAGACAATATCAAAGGGTCATACAGCCTGATCAGGTACTCATAACGGCAGGCGCGACACAAGCCATTTTTACGGCCATACAAGCACTTGTTCACGCAGGAGAAGAGGTTGTTATACTCGACCCGTCTTATGACTGTTATGAAGCGCCAATTCGATTAGCTGGTGCAGAACCAATCCGCATTCCTTTGGACCAAAATTTTAAACCTGATTGGTCTCGTATTGCTGCTGCAATTACCTCTAAAACGAGAATGCTTATCACCAATAACCCTCATAATCCAAGTGGTACAATTTGGGATGCGCAGGATTATTTAGCTTTGGAGGAACTCATGCAAGCAAACCCCGAACTGATTCTTCTCTCGGATGAAGTCTATGAATACATCACTTTTGAAGATGCATTCAAATCAATAAATGAGTGTCCTGCAATTCGCGATCGAGCTATTATTGTATCGTCTTTTGGCAAGACTTTTCATATAACAGGTTGGAAAGTGGGATATTTGGTCTGTAGCCCGAGCCTAATGGCAGAAATACATAAGGTGCACCAATTCCTTGTGTTCAGCGTCAATAGCATCGCCCAACATGCGCTTTGCGCTTATTTGGACCACGTCGATGTCAGCCTACTGGGCTCCTTTTATAAAGAAAAACGCGATCTCTTTCGAGCGGCTTTGGCAAATAGCCGTTTTGAGCTACTTCCGGCTCAGGGAAGTTATTTTCAAGTGGCCTCTTATTCAGGTATTTCAGATCTGCCTGATACACTTTTTTGTAAAGAATTGACCATTGATCATGGTGTTGCAGCCATTCCGCTCTCCGTTTTTAATGCAAATGGGGCCGATCGCAAATTGATCCGTTTTTGTTATGCTAAAACAACGGCAACGCTACAAGCAGCAACAGAAAGATTATGCAGAATTTAACAATAGGCATCTTACAGCTAGATCAAGTTTGGCTAGACAAAAAAGCCAATTTTGAGCGCATAGCGTCTTATTTAACCTCTGCGCCAAAGATGGACTTACTTCTCTTACCAGAAATGTTTCATACTGGCTTTTCCATGGACGTTTCTTGCGCAGATGAGTGGCCAAAATCCGAAGGTTTGGATTTCTTAAAGGATATCGCGTCTAAATATCAATTGGCCGTGTACACATCAATTATGGTAAAAGAGGGTTCGGTATATTTCAATCGCGGTGTTTTTGTATTTCCGCATGGAGAAGTGGTTACTTACGACAAGCGCAAGGCTTTTGGTCTGGGTGGTGAGGATGTATATTTTCAAACTGGCAAAAAGGAAGTGATTGTAAACTACCTTGGTTGGAAGTTGAATCTTCAAATCTGTTATGATCTGCGTTTCCCTGAGCTTGTGCGCAACCGCGTCACAGAAGCGCAAGGTGCGGCGTATGATGTGCTTTTAAACATCGCCAATTGGCCTCAAAAGCGCATTGCGCACTGGGATGCTCTGGGGAAGGCACGTGCAATAGAAAACCAATGTTATTTTGTGTGTTGTAATCGAGTAGGCCAGGATGGAAATCAGCTTGTGTACAATGGCCATAGCCAGGCCATAGATTTATGGGGTGAATATTTAATCCCCCCCCCCGAACAAGAAGGTTTATACGTTGTTACGTGTTCGGGTCCAACACTCAATGAAGGCCGAAAAATGCTGCCTTTTTTGAAGGACGCATAGAAATCACTATATTTATTACCAAATAACAAGAAAATGAAAAAAATTATACTCTTTGTAAGCGCACTTGCTTCTGTAGCCTATGCTCAAAAAGCGCCGCGTATCCAGACCTTCCAGGAATTAGTAAAGGCACCTAAAGTGGCTACTGAAGCTGCCGACGAAAAAATCCTTGGTGTAACACTTTGGTCAGACGACTTTTCAACTCCAGCAAACTGGACCCTCGACAACTCTGGTCAGAGCGGTATTGATTTTGGTTGGAATATCAACAACAACAACGATGGTTGGTGGGCTACAAGTGGTATTGCCTCTACTTCAGGCGGTAACTATGCAGAGCTAGTCAATGGTGATCCAACAGCATCTCCAGCAACTCAAGCATTGAATGTTGTCTATACACTCACCACTGCTCAGCCAATTGACATCGCGGCATTAGGCGGGAGCAACCAAGTTTCTTTGCAATTTCAACAATATGGTGCGCGTTTCAACGACCTTCAAGAAATGCAAATTTCTACAGATGGCACTACATGGGTTACTGTCGGAAACAACCTAGACAAAACTGTTTTGTCTTCAGCAGGAGGTTCGGCTTACGCCAATCCAGATACCAAAATCATCAACTTGGCTACGTTTTTAACGGCTACGCCTAGTCCTATTTGGGTTCGTTTTTCTTGGACAACAAACTACCCGGCTTCAGCTACTAATCCAAACGTTTGGGTTACTTATGGCTGGTATATCGACGACGTTAAAATCGTGACAAACCCAACCAATGATCTTTCTGTAACTTCAACTTTCTGGGGTACAGCTGGTTTGCCTTATTTCCAAATCCCTGACGAGCAAGTTACCGAAATCGGTTTTGCTGCTGACGTATTCAACGGCGGTGTTAATACACAATCAAACGTAAAATTGAACATCAATGCCAACAACGGCGCTTGGACAGGTTCATCTGCTCCAGTTAGTATCAACTCACTTGATACAGCTGCAATTGAATTAACGACATTCTATACACCACCTGCAACACCAGGTAACATCTCTATCACACGTTCTATTACTGCTGATTCAACAGACGATATTCCTGCTAACAACGCGATGGCAAATATTGATTTTGCTGTTACTGACTTTATTTATGCACGTGACAACGGTACGCCTTCTGGCAATACTTCTAACGGTACAGATGGTTTTGAATCAGGTAACCTATTCGACATTTTCCAAGATGCTACGCTTAAAGCAATCAACGTGCGTTTGCCAGGAGGAGCTTCAGGAGCAACTGTTGGAACAGAAATTTTTGTGAAGTTGTATTCAGTTGATGCCACTACAGGTGACTTCATGTTCGAATCAGAGTCAGCACCACTTGTTTTGGCTGCTAACAACCTCAATGTTAACTTGGTGATGGAATTAGAGCCATATGTAGATGTATTTGCGGGCACAACATACTTAGCCGTAGTTGGTTCATATTCTACTGGTTTGCGTGTTTCTAACGCAGGAAAGTCAGAACCACAAACTACATTCTTCCTAGACATGGCAGACAACACTTGGTACTACTCAACCAACACGCCAATGGTTCGCATGAATTTCGACCCAATTTTGAACGTAGCTGAACAAACAGAATTGAGCCAAGCAGTAGTTATGCCAAACCCTACAGCTGCAAATGCAGCGTTGCGTTTTGAATTGAAAAACACCAGCGACGTCACTATCGTTGTAACAGACCTTACAGGTAAAGTGATGCAAGCAAATGAACTGATGCAATTGGCAGCAGGCGCACAAGAAGTCTCTTTAGCTTCTGAGCAATGGGCTGCAGGTATCTATACAGTGAGCATTACTTCAAACGGTAGCACACTTACTAAGAAATTCGTGAAACGTTAATTTCTTTAAACTAAATTTGAAAAGCCGGGCAACCGGCTTTTTTTGTACACATGAGTTTCGAAATCGGATATTTAGGATTGTTTTTGGCTAGCTTTTTGGCAGCAACTATTTTGCCCGTGGCCTCAGAAATATTTTTGGCAACCATGTTAACGATGGGTTATGAACCCTGGACTTGCATTGGAGTAGCAACTGTAGGCAACACAACCGGAGCTTGGTTGAATTACGGAATAGGGTATTTAGGCAAGCCAAGTTGGCTTCAAAAGTTGGGTGCTAAACAAGAGGCTATTGATCGGTGGCAAGGGCAAATCCAGCGCCATGGAAGTTGGATGGCATTGCTTTGTTGGCTTCCGTTAATTGGCGACGTTATTGGCATTGCATTGGGATTCTTTCGGGCACCTTGGTTACCTACATTTCTTTTGATGGGTGTCGGGAAGTTGTTTCGCTACCTTTTGGTATGGGCAGGTTATTATCTTTGGTAAGTCTTTAGGTATTCCAAAAACGGATCGCGCTGCTCAATGATATCCTCTCTTGTCGCTTTGATCAGAATATCCGGACTGATCGCAGAAAGAATGCGATCTTGTATATGAAAAGGCGTAAATTTTAAGGTGGCCACCATCACATCGATTTTTGAATTTTTTAACGAAATGATGGCTGGATTTCCGAAAGTGCCACCCATTCCGCCCATACACGGCGTGCCCAGAATTTTGCCGCGCTCAATGTGCTTGAACCATGCCGCAAACAACACAGAGGCCGACATCGAATTCCCATTCAGAACGAGGTTGCAGTCACCCTTAAAAACATAATTGCGGTCGTTTTCAGGAATGTAGTCGTATACAATGGTCTTGGTGGCTCCTTTGGGTAATTTATAAAAGTCGTATTCTTTTGAGATGAGCCCGTTTGGATAGACATTCTTGGCGCGGTTTTCAAACTGCATTTGCTGCATGGGGCTTAATAATGCAAAGCGATCGTAATTACTGCGTTTATAGAGGTAATTTGTTTTTACAGCCGTTTGTTTGGTATTGATATAGCTGAAAAGATATTCTTCGGCACGTAAAAGCCCGCCTAGATTATTGCGCAGATCTATATAAATAGTGGTACAGCGGCGTTCTTGTACTTCGTCAAAGAAGGCATCGACTTGCTTTTTATATAAGTTGAGTGAAAGGGGCTGAAAGGATTCAACAACGAGAATACCATTGTTATTTTCATCAAAAGAGTAATGTACTTCTTCATCTGGTGCGCTGAAAATTCCTGCTAAAAAATACTTCCATGAAGTGCTATATGCGATGTCTTTATTGAGCGTATCTCCTGCGGGAGTCACCATCTTTACCTTGGCGCTTTTTGCCTGCCTTAAATTCATGCAAAGCAGGTTGTACACCACTCCAATATATTCGCAAGCCACTTCTTCTTTCGCTGCGGTAGCATCTCCTTCACTCAAACTGAGGGCTAGGGCGTAGGCATACAATTGGTCGACACTAAAGGTATCAATTTGCAAGAGTTCTGCACCGATAATGAACGCTGGATTAAAGGCCCCGCTGATGTAGAATTTGTCATTGATGGTCTCTACAAAAAAAGGTAGCACTTTGCGCTGTCCGTTGACTTGGTAAAGAAATTGTTTGGGATTGATGCCAGTATGTGAATCTTTGAGTGCAATGAGATAGGTATTCAAGACAAGGGTGAAGTCAAATACACTGATTGGCTTGGTTATTTTTGATTTGGCTTGATTATACGCCTCACTGAGGTCGTTTAGGTTTCCGTAGTAGGTGGGGTTGGGGTGCGTTTCTAAAATATGCTTGTGCAACTGTGCTAAATCAGCTTGCATGGCCTCTGGGCATAAAAATGTTTTGGCAGCCAGTTCTTTTTTAGGTCTAAAACTACTTTGACACTCTTGTGCATAGCCCATTGCGCAACAGAGAAAAATAATAGCAAAAGAAGTCCATTGGCGCATGTGCATTTCTACGAGATTGTTTTAAATTTGTTCAGTATGAGTCTTATAAAATTAAGCATTTCTTTTCTTGCCTCTGTTGCATTGTTATCGGCCTGTTCACAGCCTGATCAAACACAGTGTGCTTGTCTCAAGCAAGCCCAAAAAGTCAACCGCCTTTCAGCGGTTATTTGGTCTTCAAATGCCACACACAACGACACCCTTTTATTGAAAAAAGCACTTCAAAAAAAGCAAGCCGTTTGTAAAAAATTAGAACAGAGCGCTCCTGAAGCCCTTCAAAATTTAAAAGAGGCATGCCAACAATAAGAGACAACATGCCAACGGTGCTTATTGCTGGAGGTTCTGGCCTCATTGGCAGTCACCTCACGCGTCATTTCAAAGACCGCGGCTTCAGAGTTTACAAACTGACCCGAAAGCCCACCAAACACGGTCATATTTTTTGGGACCCAAAATTAGAGAAGATCAATACGAGTAAGTTGGCTAAAATTGATGTATTGGTCAATCTTGCCGGTGAAAATATTGGCTCAAAGCGCTGGACATCCCAACGGAAAGCTCAAATTATGTCTTCCCGTGTTGAAGGCACCGATTTTTTAGCAACGCTCATTCCGCAAATGACCAACCTCAAGTATTATGTTGGGGCTTCTGGTGTCAATTGCTATGAGGATGTACCGGGTAAAATATTTAGAGAAGAAGATCCTTATGGCACTGATTTTTTGGCTACCGTTGTCAAAGAGTGGGAGGCTGCACATCAACGTGTACTGAATCAGGTACCCGGATCCATACTCCGCATTTCCATGGTATTGTCTAAACACGGTGGCTCTTTGCACCTCATGAAACAACCGGTTTATTGGGGAATTGGCGCACCAATTGGTCGGGGCAGCCAAAATAGTCCTTGGGTACATATTGACGATTTGTGCCGCTTGGTATTGTTTGCCCATGAAAATAACCTGCAAGGCACATACAATGTACTGGGTGCAAATGCGACCAATTTAGAAATGACGCAACGCTTGGCAAAATGGTTGAAAAGACCTCTTTTTATGCCAAACATCCCCGCCTTCTTTTTGCGCTTATTGCTTGGCGAACGCGCAATTTTAGTATTGGCAGATCTGAAGGCCAGCAATCAAAAAGTCAAAGACGCAGGCTTCACCTTTAAATATACTTCACTAGACAGCGTCTTCAAGTCCTTTTTTAAGAAGGGATAGTACTTATTCTATTCTAAGGAGCTCACCGCAATAAAGCGTTTTTTCTGTCTGACTTTCTAGGTAAAGTTCGGTGTGTTCGGCACGGCGCCCTTCAAAATACATATCGGCTAACTCGGTCAGGAGATTGGCCTCAATAGAGGGCGAGTAGGTGTTGAGGGTGAGGCGCCCGGAGGGGCTAAGTATTTGTGCACAAGCGGCAAAAAGCTGATCGATTTTATCTTCTAGTTTCCACTTTTCTCCTTTGACGCCGTTGCCCCATGCGGGTGGGTCCATGAGGATGTAGTTGTATTGATGTCCGCGTCGCGCTTCTCGTTCAGCAAATTTGAGGGCATCTTCTAGTACCCAATGGATATTGAGCAGTCGGCTAGCGTCCATGTTTTGGCTGGCCCAGTTCAAGATAGATTTAGAAGAATCGATGTGAAAAGTGTCGGCACCTTTGAGCCTAGCCATGCAACTTGCTGCGCCGGTATAGGCAAAAAGATTGAGAAATTTGTCGTCTGAACCCACGTGGGCATCGATGTGCGCCCAATTAATTGCTTGCTCGGGGAAGAGGCCGACATGTTTGAATGTGGAAGTGCCGAGCACAAACTTTAAGCGACCATACGAGATTTGCCATTCTGTTGGCGCATCTTTCTTAAGGGCTTTCCAGCGACCTGCTTTACCTGGACTTTCTGTGAATTCCCAATGAGCCATTTCTTTCCATTCGGTAAACGGCTTGCCACTGTGAAAATAAGCTTGAACATCGGGTCTGATGGTAATGACCTTGCCCCAGCGTTCAAGTTTTTTACCACCTCCGGCATCAATTAATTGGTAATCTGGCCAGGTAGGCGCTATGGCGCGAGGCGGTTGAGACATATTAACGCATTTTAGGGGTTTTCTTGCGACCACCCGTCATTTGGGCCATACGCATTTGATTTTTGGAAGGCGCCATCTGAAGTTGTTGTTGTAACATCTTGATTTGATCGCGCAACATGCCGTTTTTATCGTGTTTTTTGGCTTCTGCAAGCAGCGCCAATGCTTCTGGGCGTCGGCCCGTTTGGGCACAGATGCCAGCTAAATGCATGCGTGCTACAGCGTTGTCCTCTTTTTGACGCAAGCCCAAGTTTATGGCTTTGCGCAAGAGTTGTTCGGAGGTCGCAAAACCTAGTTCTTGTGCACCAAGTACCGCTTTGAGATAGAGAATGTAGGCATGTTGCTTTTTTGGCAATAAATGCGGGTGTGTAATTTTGTTGATATACGCTTTGGCTTTGTCTTGATTGCCCACACGCATTTGATTGAGCGCTAAAATCATGTTCTCATTTCTAAAAAATGAAAGGATGATAAGCGCAGTGATGAAAATAAAGAAGATGCCCCAACCCCAGTGTCCGGATACAAAGAGGTAAACATTGAAGAAAGTGGCAACAAGTGCCAAAACGATGCGGATGATAAATGCGGTCATAGGTTAAGATTCAATTGTGGCAATACATTTAAGTTCGATGGCAATAGGTGTGGGTAGCGAGGAAATCTCGACAGTTGTGCGGCACGGCAGGTTGTCTTTGAAGTATTCTGCGTACAGTTTGTTATAGGTATGGAAATCACGTTTCATATTGACTAAAAACACAGTGACGTCAACGAGTTGCTCCCAACTAGAACCAGATGCTTCTAGAATGATGCGCACGTTTTCAAATACGCTGCGACATTGTGCTTCAAAATCAAAGGTGATAAAATTACCGTTGTGATCTAGCTTGAGCCCCGGGACAGAAGAGTCATTGGCATCTGAGCCCGCAACGCGAGGTCCAACACCTGATAAAAATAACAAATTGCCCACGCGGCGCGCGTGCGGATACAGACCTACTGGTTTGGGAGCGTTGTCTGTAGAGATACGTTCATTTACTGACATTTCACGGAATTTACGCAAATATAGGGAAAGGCGAGCGATTTGAGCAGATCTTAGTATCAAACCCCAATCAAAAGCCAAGATAATTGCGTAAATTCGCTCTACATGAATGCACAGCAACATCCAGAACTTTCACTAGTGATTCCCACTTTTAACGAAGAGGGAAATGTGCAGCGGCTTTATGAACAAATCAAGGTCGTTTTAGACCAACTTCACATCGACGCTTACGAAGTCATTTTTATCGACGACGGCAGCACAGACGCCTCGTTACAGCGCATTGAAGCTTTGCGCAACCAAGATGCGCGTGTTCATTTTTTACAATTCAGCCGCAATTTTGGTCACCAACATGCCCTAAAGGCTGGTCTTGACCACGCCCGCGGAGCTGCAGTCATCAGCTTGGACGCCGACCTTCAACATCCGCCAGCACTTATCGCCGATATGGTTCAACTTTGGCGCAATGGCGCTGAGGTGGTTTACACGCGCCGTCAAGACAAACAAAACGTAGGTTTTTTCAAGAAAATAAGTGCAAAAGCCTTCTACTGGTTAGCCAATCGTTTATCTGAGGTGCCCATTGAAGAGGGCACAGCCGATTTTCGGCTACTCGACCGCAAAGTAGTCAGCGCTATCAAATCCTTCAAAGAATCACATCTTTTTTTACGCGGCCTTATTCCTACGTTGGGCTTCAAGCAGGTTGCCCTCGATTACGAGCCCGCTGCACGTTTCAGTGGCCGAAGCAAGTATTCGCTTTCCAAAATGTTTCATTTTGCCATCAACGGCATTACTTCTTCTAGCGCCAAACCGCTTTATTTCTCCATTTATCTAGGCCTCTTTTTTGCTTTTTTGGCGTTTGTTTATGGGTGCTACGCAATTTACATAGCAGTCTTTACCAATGCTGCTATCACCGGCTGGACCTCCTTAATTGCATCGGTCTTGTTCATTGGTGGCATTCAAATGATTTTAATTGGTATTGTTGGTATTTATTTAGGCAAGCTTTTTGTGCAGAGCAAGCAGCGTCCCACTTATATCATCAAAACCGAAACACTCACTTCAGCTGCTCACCATGAAGCCTAACTTTCTTCTCCTCATTCTGTTGCTCACCTTTGGCAGTATCGCCAAAGCACAGATTCCAATGGGTACATGGAAGTACCATGTGGCGAGTGCAAAAGCCATCGATATCGTTACCGATGGCGAGCGCATTTTTACAGCACTAGAAAACGGCCTCTACATTTACAACCCCTATACTGAAGAGGGTGTTTTGAAAACCGCACTGAATGGTTTATCAGACATCGAAATCTCTTGTTTATACCACGATGCCACTGACAACGCCACCTACATCGGCTATGCCAACGGCAACATCGATAAATGGCAGGCCGGTAAAATCACCAATTTACCCGCGATCAAATTGGCTCAGATATCTAACTCTAAGCGCATCAATCAGTTTGAGCGCAATGGCGCCTACATTTACGTCGCCAACGACTTCTCCATCGTCTTGATCGACGTCGCCAAAGAAGAAATCAAAGACACCTACTATCCAACAAACGGACTAGAAGCCATTGTCGATGTTGCGCTTACCCAAGACTCCATCTTTGCGCTCACCTCAACACAAATGCTCAAAGGGCTACGCAGTAACCCCGCTTTGCCAGATTACGCTCAATGGGATCGCGATTTGCGCTTCCCGTATCAGGCCACAAACAAATACCGCGAGCTACAAACGATCAACCAACAATTCTGGGTCCTGCGCTCTAATGAAGCATATGGCCAAGATTCCGTTTTCCGCCTGAAAAACGATTTATTAGTCAACGTCATCAACGAGCCTTTTAGCTATGAAATCAACAGTATCCAAAATATTGGTTCTCAAATGGCGATTTCTATAGACGGCGGCTTTTTTCTTTATAATGCCGACGGCCTGCAACAGAGCGCTTATTCCGCGAGCTTGCTAGACCGCTGGATCAATCCTTCGCGTGTTTGTCAACTGAGCAATTCCTATTGGAGTGCAGACCAAGCATGGGGACTGCAGGAGCACCTGAATGCATATACTTGCAAGCGCTATCCAATTGAGGGTCTTGCCAACCCTTTTGTCTACACCATGGATTGTCAAGAAGGTGTTTTAGCGGTTGGTTCAGGTCGCTTGGAGGCAGAAATTGCACCGGCATTTACGCGCAATGGCATTCATATCCTCGAAGAAAACCAATGGCGTTCTCTCAACACCCCAAAAGTAACTTCCTGGGACTACACCAAAATGTGGGATTTCATCTCCATTGCCGTGAACCCCAAAAATCCAAAAGAAATAGCAGCCGGTACTTATTCTTTTGCGCCATTGACCATTTTGAACGAGACCGATTCCCTTGTTTTTGACCAAAGTAATTCACCAATAGAGCCTGTTTCAATTGGCAATGGTTGGTCTTTGATATCAGGGCTTAAGTTTGACCAGAAAGGCAATTTATGGGCTGCAAATGGCTACACAGATCGCCCACTCAAAATGCGACAAACCGACGGCACCTGGACAAGTTTTTATTTGGGCACGGGCGCTGCTAACAAGCAAACAACCCGACTCGAAATCGACTTTCAAGACAACATTTGGATTGGAACCTATGCCAATGGACTTGTAGGTTTGCAGCACCAAGGCACCTTAGACGACCCCAGCGACGACGAATACATTCAACTGACATCAGGAGAGTTACAAGGCAACCTTCCTTCAAATAAAATTACCGCAATTGCCGCAGATTTTGATGGAGAACTCTGGATTGGCACCGATGCGGGCTTTGCAGTCTTGTACAACGCAAATGGAAGCTTTACTGCGGGGGCTGGCAACTACGACGCACAGCGCATCCTGATTCCATTTGAAGGCAACTATGAAGAAGTACTTGGCGACGCCAGTATTACCGACATTGAAGTAGATGGCGGCAACCGCAAGTGGATGTCTACGGCCAATGCAGGTTTGGTTTTGCTCTCTTCAGATGGCACCAAAATAATCGCACAATACAACGAAGACAACTCCCCCTTGATTTCAAATACCATTTACGATATCGAAATCAATCAGCAATCTGGTGAACTTTATATCGTTACCGACAAGGGCTTGGTCTCCTTTCGCATAGATGCGACCTATGAAGACCCCAGCTACGAAACACTCAATGTCTTTCCTAATCCGGTAAAGCCCGATTATTTTGGCCCTATCACCATTCAGGGCATCCGCTACAACTCCGATGTCAAAGTAACAGACGCTGCTGGTAATTTGATATATAAAACCCAATCAAACGGCGGCACCGCAACTTGGAACGGCCAAAATCTCAACGGAGAAAAAGTCCCAACCGGTGTCTACTTCTTCTGGACCGCCAACAATTACCAAGGTGGTGAGCGCAAAGTGGCTAAAGTACTCGTGATCCGCTGATATGCTAGGTTTTGACTTTTTGTCTCCGTTGTTGGAAATTGTCGCTGCAATCTTAGGCTTTATTTATGTCTATCTCATTGCTACCGAAAAGTCTGTAGGCTGGATATTCGGTATCGCTAGCGCCTTTTTCTACGCTTTGTTTTTCTATAACATGCACACATGGGGCTTGTTTAGCCAGCAAATTGCCTATATCATTCTTGGTTTTTATGGCTTGTTTACATGGTCAGATCAAAAAGAATCCTTGCCTGTTCGGTCTATTGGGAAAGCAATTTGGATATGGGTTTTATTGAGTTTCTTGGTTGGTATTTTGTTTTTCTTTGTTGTCTTGTGGTTTGAATTAGGCGTTAAACCGTTTTTTTCCATTTATTTATTATGGGTCTGGCGAGAAGCACTAGACGCGCAGTTCTTTGTATTTTCCTTACTCGCTACTTGGCTCACCACTAGAAAAGTTTTGGAGAACTGGTTGGTCTGGATTGTTGTCAATATCGTAGGAGTTATCTGGTTCAGCACCGAACATTGGTGGTCTACTGCAATTTTGTATTTCGCCTATTTATTACTTGCTTTTAACGGCTATAGAAAATGGAAAAAAGCACTCTCCGCATAGCATTTACCGGCCCGGAGTCTTGCGGCAAAACCACACATGCCGTTTGGCTTTCATCGTTTTTAGATCTCCCATACATAGCCGAATACGCCAGAACCTACCTCACTGAAAAATCTACCTACAAGCAAGAAGATTTAGATCTTATGGCTACCAAACAGGTAGCTTTATGGCCTAACGAGGGATTTATAGCCGACACCGAAATGCATGTGTTTGATATTTGGTCTGAGGTAAAATATGCGCAAGTGAGTCCGGTCATTTCAAGCTTGCTAGCTACACAAAATTTTGACCATTATTTTTTGTGCGCGCCAGACATCCCTTGGGAAGCAGATCCGCTCCGAGAAAACCCTGATGATCGGCAGCAATTATTTGATTTGTACCTTGCTGCACTTCAGAGAAACGAACGAAATTTTACCGTTTTGAGTGGCTCAATTGAAAAACGCCAAGAACTGATTAAAGTCAGGGTTTTGAGTTTATTGAATGCCTAACTTTACGCCATGAAACGCATTCTATTCTTAGCTATCTTTTTTTTGATACTGGTGCCTATTGGTTACTATTACTTAAGTGATCAAGGCAAAATCAAACCTCTACCGGTAATCAATCCTATTGATGTGCAGCAAGAGATGGTTGATCCTGAAATGCTGCGCATGGGAAAAGGACACCGTATTGGTGTATTTCGCTTTGAAAACCAAGATGGCATTTGGATCACGAATTCAGACATGAAAGGCAAAGTGAGCGTGGTCGAATATTTCTTCACCACCTGCAAGAGTATTTGCCCTATTATGAACACCCAAATGCAGCGCATTCAGCGCAAATTTGCCAACGAGCAAAAGGTGCGTATATTTAGCTTTACTGTAGACCCCGACACAGATACAGTTGCCCAAATGAAGCGCTATGCAAGTGCACACTCCGCCAAAGCAGGGCAGTGGCATTTTTTAACCGGAGAAAAAGCAGATTTGTACAACTTGGCCAGACGCTCCTTCTTTGTCTTGAAACCTGCTGAGGCACAGAATTTAGGCGATGCCGGCAGCGATTTCATTCACACCAATAATTTTGTTTTGGTCGATCAGCAATTGCGCATCAGGGGCTACTACGATGGCACCAATCCTAAGGAAGTAAGTCTGCTCCAAGCACATATCTCGCAACTGCTCGACGCGCCTCAATAAAGGCATTTTCTTTTTGCCTATCTTTGTACTCAAATGAGACAACCAAAGAAAACAGGTGCAAAACCTAAAGTAAGCGGTGCCAAAGACGCACCAAAGGTAAGTGCCCGTGACAAGCGCAAATACATCGATTACAAAATCAAAGTCAAAAAAGGCGATCCGCTGCCTAGTTTCCGCGAAGATGCCATCCGACTCAACAAATTTTTATCCAATGCAGGCATTTGTTCGCGACGCGAGGCAGATGTCCTGATCGAAACCGGTGTGGTTTCTATTAACGGTGTTATTGTCACTGAATTAGGCTACAAAATCAAGCCCGGAGATGTGGTGCAATACGATGGCGAGACCATCACAACTGGCACCAAGCGCTATGTTTTACTCAACAAACCAAAAGGTTACATTACAGCTATCGACGACCCCCGCGGCCGCAAGACCGTCATGACCCTTGTGAGTAAAGCTTGCCGTGAACAAATATTCCCGGTGGGCCGCATGGAACGCGAAACAACCGGCCTAATGTTATTTACCAACGACGGCGACATGATGAAAAAACTCTTGCATCCGCGTTACCACGCCCGCAAGCTGTATCATATCGAAACCAATAAGGCTGTAGCCAGAGAAGACCTCGAAAAAATGACGCGTGGCATAGACCTCGACGACGGTCGTTTCAAAGCAGAAGCTGCAAGTTTTGTTGAGGATGGCGCGAGCAATGAAATCGGTGTAGAGATCCGTTCGGGTAAAAACCAAGTTGTGCGCCGAATGATCGAAGCGCTTGGTTATCAAGTCATCAAACTAGACCGCGTTGTATATGCAGGTCTCACTAAAAAAGATTTACCGCGTGGGTATTACCGCCACCTCACCGAACAAGAAGTTGCGTTTTTAAAGATGTCTAAATGAAAAAATGGGTATTTTTTGGCTTGATCGTTCTTTTTGCCACTTTCACAGGTTGGTATGTCAAGGGATATTTTTCAAATGAGCCTTTTACCTACACGAGCCAAAATCCCAATGCTGCCTACTTTTATCCGCTAGATACCGTTCCAAAAATCTATCAATACCGCGATATTGCAAATGGCTTAGATGAAGAATTTCACCGGATTTACACTGTAGAAGACGCTGTAGGTCCGCATCTTATCGTGGAGGTGTATGCCGGTGATGGCCGCTTGCGCGAAGCCATCAATTACAATATTGACTCACTTGTGGTTCAGGATCACATGGTGGTCAATAGAATGCAAAGCAAAGAAAAGGCGCTACTCTATAAAAATCAATTGTTTCCTTTTGATCTTCAAAAAGAAACCTGGTTTGCTTCTAAATTCAGTGGTGTCACTGATTCTACAGTGATTTTACAGGAACTCTTCCGCAAATTTCAAACCAAGAGATCGACGCGCTTTTTGAATAAAAATAAGGCTGCATCCTTGATTTTTCGGGATAAAATCCGTCGAACTGTGCTCAATCCTTTTACGAGAAAGGAAAATGAAGCTACCGGCATTCAATATTCAATTTTTGCAGAGGGCTATGGTTTAGTAGCCTGGCATAACCGTAACAAAACCATTCATTTTCGTTTAGAACGCATCCTGACGCAAAAGGAGTGGATTCAAATAATCGCGCGATGAAACAACTCATTTTAATTGCTCTTTTCAGTGTTTTAGGTACTAGTGCTCAGGCGCAATACCTCAATCAGAAGAAGTCTACGGGCCCCGGCACACTCTTTTTTTATTGGGGTTACAACCGCAGTATTTATACACCAAGCACCATTCGCTTTATTGGACCGGGCTATGACTTCAAACTACAAGGCGTAGAAGCGGCAGATAGGCCATCTACAAATTTCAATGAATATGTAAATTTCAAGACCTTTACAGTTCCGCAGTTCGATGTACGTGTGGGGTATAACTTCAAGCGCAATTGGGCAGTATCTTTAGGCTATGAGCACATGAAGTACGTCATGAAGCATGGCCCAACTTATTATTTGAGCGGCACGATTAACCCCGGAATTGATCAAGCTACAGGTTGGTCAGGCACCTACAGCGGTGATTCCATTACTACAAATGAAACTACCTTTCATTACGAGAACACCAATGGGCTCAATTATATCAATGTACAGCTTACCAATGTATTTAAAATTTATAACTCAGAAAAAGGAAATTTTGCGCTCACTACTTTAATGGGTGTGGGAGCGGGCCCCATTCTTTCTTACAATGATTTTACTTTTGCCGGCGAGAAGTCCATGGAAACCGTCTCCCTTTCGGGTGTGGGCGCCTCGGGTCATTTTGGCTTGCGCGCTGAGTTTTTCAAGCATTTGTTTGTAGCTGCCAATGTGCAAGGCGGTTTTATCGGTCAATACCGCGTCAAAACCCGCCCCAATGACTATGACTCCCATGCCAAGCAAGCTTTCTTGTATGGACAAAGCGACATCGTTGTGGGTGCTTTATTTTATTTGAAACAAGCCGATAAGTGTAACACTTGCCCAAATTGGTAAAATGAAATACCTAATTGTTGGTTTAGGAAACCCCGGTGCTGAATATCTTGAAACCCGACACAACATTGGTTTTAAGGTCTTAGATGAGCTGGCCTCAGAACTCGGCACCAACTTCTCTTTAGACAAAGCAGCTTTCAGAGCAGAGGCCAAATTCAAAGGCCGCCAGCTGATTTTGATCAAGCCCATTACCTACATGAACTTATCGGGAAAAGCCGTAAACTATTGGCTGCAAACCGAAAAAATTCCACTGAGCAACCTGCTTGTAATTACCGATGATATCGCTTTGCCATTTGGTACGCTGCGTTTGAAAGGTAAGGGTAGTGATGGTGGCCACAATGGTCTCAAAGACATCCAAGCCCTGCTCAAAACCCAAGAATATGCTAGATTGCGTTTTGGTGTAGGCTCAGATTTTTCCAAAGGCCGCCAAGCCGATTATGTTTTGGGCGAATGGAAAACTGAAGAAAGAAAAGCACTGCCAGAAAGGATACAAACAGCCGCATCTTCTGCTAAAAGTTTTGTTTTTGATGGCCTATCAATGGCCATGACCAACTGGAACAACAAATAGGTAGCTCCTTGTTAAGCTTTTGTTAACTGATATTTTTTACTTACCTTTCGGTAAACTACTAGCTAATGAAACACAGTTACTTACTGCTTTTTGCATTGTTTCAAATCCCGATTTTTGCTCAATATTGCACCAACGTTGGCCCTACAAGTACTGTAGATTCTAACGTAGAAAGTGTTGTGTTGTCTGGCGTGGTGGGCACTATAAATTATGTGGGTTGTCCTGGTGTGATTGGTTTACAAGACCTCACGCAAAGCGTGAACGTTTCGCTCAATGCAGGCGGCACTTATTCTATTTCAGTGAAGTTTGGCACCTGTAACGGCAATTATGCTGGCGCGGGTGAAGCATGGATAGATTTCGATCAAAATGGGAATTTTGACCCTTATGAAAGTCTCGGCACATGGGTAGGAACACCACCCGCGCCGGTTCAAATTTGGTCTTTTACAGTCCCGCCAAATGCCGTTAATGGCGTTACAAGGTTGCGCGTGATGCAACGCGAGGCAGGTACTATTCCACTCAATCCTTGTGGTACTTATGCTTGGGGTTCAGTAACTGATTTTGGCATCACACTCACTAATGGTTTAGATTGTACAGGTTATCCTGGCGATGACCAAAACGACGCCATTGTTGTGGGGGCACTCCCATATACAGACACCCGATCGACAGAAGTTTGTTATTCAAACCAAAATTATGTCTATCCTTCTCCGGATATTTATTATTATTTCGAGCCCAACCCGCTACTCGAACAAGTCAATGTTTCGTTGTGCGGCGCCAATTTTGACACCTTTCTAAGTGTTGTAGACATGAATGGAGCAGTCATTGCTTACAACGATGATGCGGATGATTGCGCACCACAATCAGCACTTTCTTTTGATGCAACTGACCTTGGGCCACTCTATATTATTGTGGAAGGTTGGGGCGCTTTTAGTGGTGACTACGCATTGCAAATTTCTGCGAGTTACGTAGGACTTGAATCGAATGTCAATAAAGCTTTCAATGCTTATCCGAATCCGAGCTTGGGCTTATTGCACCTTACTGCAAATACTGGAGCTTATCAATTCTTGGATATGCAAGGTCAAGTGTTACAGACTTTAGATACGCAAACGCAGTCCGTATTTGAGATGGAAAATCTTCAGGCAGGTGTTTACCTCATAAAAGAACTAGCGACGGGTCGCATCCAAAAATGGCAGAAACTATGAGAAGTGTCATTTTGATTCTGTGTATGGCCTTAGTGCCACAATTCTTTGCGCAATTTTGGATTCAGAAGTCCAGCCTTGGCGGCCCGGGTCGTCACCGTGCAACAGGTTGTGCTACATCGCACCGCGGCTATATGGGTCTTGGGCATGTGAATGGTACAGGGCAAGACATCTCTTTTAAAGATTGGTGGGAATACGACCCTGCTTCAGACACCTGGACCCAACGTGCCGACTTTCCCGTTAGCACGCATGGTGCGGTTTCTTTTGTGGTAGACAATTGCCCGGTAGTGGGAGGTGGTTCAGCACTCAGTACCCAGTTTTATAAATTTGATCCGCAGCAAAACACCTGGACGCCAATAGCGAATTGTATATTGAGCAATCCAGGCGATAGCCAAGGATTTTCAGTAAACAATCAGGGCTTTGTTTATTATACCAATCAATTAGCAAAATACGACCCAAGCACCAACGCTTGGTCTATGTGTGCAACCGCACCAATGTCATTTGGGTCTTGGACTTGTTCTTTTGCAATTGAAGGCAGCGGATTCATCAAAGGGGGAAATCAACTGTGGGAATACAAACCATTGCACGATCAATGGTATCAGCGCGCTACATTCCCGGGTGTATCTACAGGTGGAAGCTCCGCATTTGCCATTCAGCAACGTGGCTACGTTACATCTGGTTATGTCGGAGGCTTGTCGGTCGTAACCGATCAGGTTTGGTCTTTTCATCCGGCCACTAATTCTTGGAAACAAGAAATAGAATTTTCGGGATCGAGTCGCCGTTTTCCAGTTGCCTTTTCCATTCACGACCGTGGGTATATCGGCACCGGAACAAATGGCATCAACTTCAATGATTTCTGGCAGTTCAACCCCACAGACAACAGCATTGGCCTAGAGCAAAATACTGTGGAGGTAAATGTTTATCCAAACCCTGTAGTGGATGAAGTCCATATCCAATGTTTGGGCTTGTCTTCTGACAATTTTGAAGTCAGCATTTATGATCTGAATGGAAAGTTGCTCTTGAAAGAGAGCTTGTTATATTTTCAACAAAAAATTGACTTATCTAATTTATTATCAGGATATTATATCTTAAAAATTGGCAATGATCAAAAACTGCTTTATCAACAAAAAATGGTGAAGCGATGAGGTTAGTTTTATTTCTTCTTTTACTCTTTCCGGCCACCATTTTTGGACAATACAACACGTGGTCCAAACGCAATGATGTTGGCATGGGTAAACGCGAACGCGCTACTGGCTTCTCAATTGGCAGTTATGGGTATTTGTGCGGTGGTTTGGATACCGCCGATGTCATTCATAAAGATTTATGGGCCTATGACCCTCAGACCGATGCCTGGACGCAAAAAGCAGATCTTCCGGGGTCGGCTCGTCGGGATGCGATTTCTTTTGTAATTGATAACTTCGCTTTTGTGGGCTCAGGAATGGACAGCCTATCGGGTCCAACGGGTAACACACTCAAAGATTTTTGGCGTTATAGCCCCACAACAAATTCCTGGACAGCCATTGCTGATTTTCCTGGAGCGGGAGGAGCAGGTGTCTATTTTGCTACGGGTTTTGCCGTTGGCGGCAAGGGCTATATATGCGGCGGCAAAACGGGACCAAGTATTTATACTAACCAACTTTGGGAATACAAACCCAGTAATAACCAATGGATTCAGCGCGCTAATTTCCCCGGGGGAGTGCGCTACCAAATGTCCGCATTTGTGATCGGCTCAAAAGCATATGTTGGCATGGGTACAGACCAAAATATTTTCAAAAAAGACATGTATTGCTATGACCCCGGAGCCAATAATTGGGAGGCGATAGCTCCTTTTCCTGGTTATGAAAGAGGCTCGGCAAGTACTTTTACACTTGAAGAGCGCGGCTTTGTTTGTTTGGGCAACAACGGTGGTTTACTCTCAGATTTAATAGAGTACAATCCGCAATCCGATACCTGGACGCTCAGAGCGGCTTATGGAGGAAGCGAGCGCAAAAGTGCAGTTTCTTTTGTCATTGACAACAAAGCGTATGTCGGCACAGGGAAAGGGTATTCGGGCAAAAAAGATAGCTGGTATGTATATGCACCTTCCAATTACGCAGCCTTAGACGCGCTCGATGCTGCGCTACAAATCTACCCGAATCCGTTTTGTAGTGATTTGAAGATCAAAGGTATTGAGTCGAACGACATTGAACTGACCATCTATTCTGCACTAGGGATAAAAGTGCGACAGGTCGATTTAACGGACGCTCAAGCGCAAACAATAGACTTAAGTACGTTACAAGCGGGCAGTTATATGCTCTGTTTTCGACTTGCAGATGGACAACAACTCACTAAAAAAATCACCAAGATATGAGCAAGTTCATTTATCTCCTATTTGTGATTTTGCTATTGAATCAAGCCGCTTTTGCTCAAGACTATTGGCTTTCAAAAGATACTGTCAATGGCCAGCCAAAGTCTGCGGCAAGCGCTTTTGTCATTGAAAACCGCGCATATCTAGTTGCCGGTACCGATGACTTCGCATACAAAAGAAAAATGTATTCTTACCGCGCTGATCAAAACGACTGGGATGACGAAGTTTCTTTAGGTGGCGATGGTGGCGATGGCTTGGAGCGGGTTGGGGCAACCTCCTTTGCTTTAACGCAAGGTGGTCAAACCAAAGGTTATGTTGCCTTGGGCCAAACCCAAACCATTGCGTTCATGAACGACTTATGGGAATACGACCGCACCACAGAGGCCTGGACGCAAAAGGCCAATTTCACAGGTGCGCCCAGAAGAGAAGCCGTCAGTTTTGTGATTGCAAACAAAGCATATGTCGGAACAGGTAACAGTGCAACAGGCCTTTTAGCCGATTTTTTTAGCTACGATCCGAATACCAATAGTTGGGCACAAATTAGTGATTTTGCAGGCACTGCACGCCGCGCTGCTGTTGCTTTTTCTATGGAAAATTATGGTTTTGTAGGTACCGGAGACGACGGCACGTTGCGCAATGATTTTTGGATGTATCAACCGCAAACAGACCAATGGATCCAAAAAGCAAATTTCCCCGGAAATGCGCGCTCAGGCGCTTGTGGTTGGGCTGCTTTTCCCGTTTGCTATCTCGGCACTGGTGAAGATGCCGCACACACTTTTCACAACGACCTCTGGGAATACAACTACTTTTTAAACAACTGGACGCAGCGCGCCAATTTACCCGGACCCGGGCGCAAAAATGCGGTTGCGTTCTACCTAGACGGCTGGGGTCATATCGCAACAGGCTATAATGACGGCATTTTCTTCGACGACCTCTGGGCCTATAGTGGGACAGCTTCATTGGCCACTGACCAACAGCAACAATTGCGATTAAAACCGAATCCTTCGACTGACTTCGTTGAGTTTGTGGCCTCGAGTCCGGAGGCTCGTTTTCAAATTTTTAGTACCACTGGTACTGAAGTCAAGACACCTTTTGTTCAAAACGCAACTCAATTTACCATTGACGTTCGTGCTTTGCCAACAGGGACTTATTTTTTGGTACTTTCTGATACAAAAACGCCTCAGACCACTACCTTTGTGAAATGCACCGAATAGTCAGCCTTTTACTTTTGGTTCTCGTTTCTTGCCAGGCTGAGCCTTCAGAGCAAGTAGGGGTAAAAAAGCCTTCTAAAATTAAAAGTGGCCACACTCAGATAAAGCCCACGACTTCAAATCATTTTGAAATAACCACGCTCCAAAACGCCAATGGTTGGGGATATCAAATCCGACAAAACGGCAAATTATTGCTCGATCAGCCTGTGATTCCTGGAAGGCCAGGAAATGCGGGTTTTCAGACACAAGCCGATGCGCAGCGCGTGGCAGAATTAGTCAAAACGAAGCTTCAAGCAAAAGTCTTTCCACCAACCGTTAGTGAAGACGATTTAAAGAATTTAAACATTCACTAACTTTGCAGCATGAAAAGAATCCGCATCTCGCAAATTTTGGCTGGCCACGAGGCTTTGCTTGATCAAGAAATCACCGTAAAAGGTTGGGTAAGAGCCTTTCGTTCGAACCGTTTTGTACAGCTCAACGATGGCTCGTGTATGGCCAACTTGCAAGCAGTTATTGATTTTGAGCAGTGGGATGAAGCGTTGTTGAAACGCATTACCACAGCTGCGGCACTTTCATTGAGTGGCAAGCTCGTTGCTTCTCAAGGTGCTGGTCAAGTAGTTGAGCTGCAAGTGACAGGCATAGAAATTTTAGGCGATGCGCATCCAGATGACGTCCAAAAAACTGTCATGCAACCAAAGCGTCATAGCTTAGATTTCTTGCGCGAGCAAGCCCATTTGCGTTTTAGAACGAACACATTCGGTGCAGTTTTTAGAATTCGTCATGCGGTGGCATATGCCATTCATCAGTTTTTTAATGCGCGCGGGTTTTATTACTTGCACACCCCAATTATTACAGGTTCCGATGCCGAAGGAGCAGGCGAAATGTTTAGAGTGAGCACACTCGACGCAAAAAATCCGCCTTTGACCGAAGACGGACAGATCGATTACAAGCAAGATTTCTTTGGCAAACCGGTCAACTTAACCGTTTCTGGCCAACTTGAGGCAGAATTGGCAGCTACTGCTTTAGGTCAGGTGTATACTTTTGGCCCAACCTTTAGAGCAGAGAACTCCAATACGTCTCGCCACTTAGCTGAATTTTGGATGATTGAACCGGAAGTTGCGTTCAATGACCTCCAAGACAACATGGACCTCACAGAAGAATTCCTGAAATTTATCTGTGCCTATGTCCTTGAAAATTGTGCGGCAGATGTTCAGTTTTTAGATGAACGCGATGCACAAGAACAAGCGCAAAAACCAGCCAACGAGCGCCACGAAATGAGCCTCATGGAGCGCCTAAAATTTGTCATTGAAAATCCTTTCAAACGCCTCACCTATACAGAAGCTATTGATGTATTGCTCAATTCAAATCATTACAAGAAAAAGAAATTCAAATATCCGGTAGAGTGGGGTATTGACCTTCAAAGTGAGCACGAGCGATATTTAGTAGAAAAAGAATTCAAGTGCCCGGTCATTCTTACCGATTACCCAGCAAAGATCAAGGCCTTCTATATGCGCTTAAATGAAGATGGCAAGACGGTTGCAGCAATGGACGTTTTATTCCCAGGAATTGGTGAAATTGTTGGTGGCTCGCAGCGCGAAGAACGCTATGATGTTTTGGTTCAGAAATGTGAAGAGTTCGGCATTCCTGCAGAAGAGCTTTGGTGGTATTTCGACACGCGCAAGTTTGGAACGGTTCCGCATGCAGGTTTTGGCTTAGGTTTTGAACGCATGGTGATGTTCGTAACAGGTATGTCTAACATTCGCGACGTCATTCCATTCCCACGTACGCCTTTGAACGCAGAATTTTAAGTACCGAGCGTACAATTGCCGTGTGTTCTAGTACGGATTATTTATCCAATGCGTGTTTTCCTGCAATGAATCCTGTGGTCCAGGCAGCTTGAAAATTGAATCCGCCGGTTATGCCATCGATATCTAGCACTTCACCTGCAAAGGAAAGGCGTGGAAATTTCTTGCTTTTCATCGTCAGAAAATCGATTTCACTTAACGCCACACCGCCGGCTGTTACAAATTCTTCTTTGAAGGTTGTTTTGCCCTGTACCTCAAAGCGGTCATTGAGCAAGGTATTGACGAGTTTATTGATGGCTTTTTTGCCTACCTCGGCCCAGCGCTGATCTGCAGAAATGGCCGCGCGCTCAAGTAAGTGGTTCCAAAGTCGGTTGGTAAGAGGTGTTGGATTCCAATTGCTTAATTTCTTAGCGCCATGGGCTGTTATGGTATGTAAAAGATCTGTACGCAAGTCATCTTCCTTTTTTTGATCGAGCCAATTGACAAGTATGGCAAACTGGTAATTTTTGTCGGCCAACAAGCGCGCTCCCCAAGCGGAAAGCAATAGAACAGCTGGGCCGCTCATGCCCCAGTGTGTAACGAGCAAAGGACCTTGGCCACTCAGTTTGGTGCCTTCAATTTTGACTGTGGCATTCGGCACAACTGTCCCCATGAGTTCGCAAATGGGGTTTTTTGGCATATTGAAAGTAAACAAAGAGGGCAGCGGCTCTACAATATCTAGTCCGATGGTTTCCAACCAATTGAGACTGCTTCTCTTGGGGTGTCCGCCCGCGCAAATAATGACTTGGTCATAGGATTGAATGTCATCATTGTTGTGTAATAAAACACTTGCTTCGTTCACTTCTATCTTGGCAACATGCTGCTGGGTGAGGAGTGTTACACCTAGTTGCTGACATGATTTTAGAAAGCAGTCAATGATGACCTGTGAGTCATTGGCTAAAGGAAAAATACAGCCATCGGGATAAATTTTGAGCGGCACGCCGCGGCTTTCAAACCATTGGATCGTATCTGTAGCTGCAAACTGATGAAAAGCCTTGCGCAGTTGGGTCGTTCCTCTTGGATATGCTTTAGAAAGTTCGTTGATATCGGGGCTGTCGTGGGTAACGTTGCAGCGCCCTCCACCTGAAATTTTAACTTTAGCTAGGAATTTATTGCTTTTTTCTAAAATACAGACGCTGGCCTCGGGCCAATGCTGTTTGGCTGCAATGGCTGCAAAAAAACCGGCTGCTCCACCGCCTATGATGGCAATTTTTTGCTTGCTCTTCATTAGTAAATCTTGTTGATTTTCCAATTGCGTCCATTAAATTGCGCACTTTCTTGCTCTTTTTTTCCTTTGAGGGCTTGAAAAAGTGGGGCGTCTGAACTCATGCAGAAAATAGTTCTGTCTTCAAATTGAATTTGACCAAAAGGCACACTACAATAGTACCAATTTTGATTTATTTCAAAAAGTGCACCGATTTGAATATGCGTTAGTTCGGCGCTTGCATCTATTTTTTGAAGGGTCTGCAGCTGTTGTTGGGCAAGTGCAATTTGTTGGTCGAGTTTTTCTATTTCGATTTGAGCCATCGCAATACCGACTTCATGTTTATCGCCTGCTGAGCCCTTTCCACTCTCGGTGCTATCGATACTTAATTGGCTTCGCCCGACCTGCAGCGCAGATTTTCGACTTTCAAGTGCGTTAAATAAATGGTCGTGGAGCCTTGTTTTGAGGGTCATATCTTGCAAAAATAGCCCGATTTGTCGTAAATTCGCGTCTTTACAAAGCAAACGTTCATGAAAGCAAAATATCCTGAGTACAAAGGATTAAATCTCCCCAATGTCGCGGCCAGTGTTCTTGAAAAATGGCAAAAAGAATCCATTTTTCAGCAATCTGTGTCGCAGCGCAATGGTGCACCGTCTTTTGTCTTTTATGAAGGTCCGCCTTCGGCCAACGGCTTACCTGGCATTCACCACGTCATGGGCCGCGCCATCAAAGATATCTTTTGCCGCTACCAAACGCTCAAAGGAAAGCAAGTACATCGCAAGGCCGGTTGGGACACCCACGGCTTGCCTGTAGAACTCGGCGTAGAAAAAGAACTCGGCATTACCAAAGAGGACATCGGCACTAAAATTTCAGTAGACGCCTACAACGACGCTTGTAAAGAAGCAGTCATGCGCTACACCGATATCTGGAACCAACTCACCGAAAAAATGGGATATTGGGTTGATATGCAAGATCCATATATTACCTACACCCCTAAATACATGGAGAGCGTATGGTGGTTGCTCGCCCAGCTTTACAACAAAGGCTTGCTCTACAAGGGTTACACCATTCAACCATATTCTCCGAAGGCAGGCACGGGTCTATCTTCACATGAACTCAACCAACCAGGTTGCTACAAAGATGTCAAAGACACCACTGTGGTGGCTATGTTCGAGGTCTTGGATGGCCAAACTTTACCATTTGAAGCTGCATTCTGCGAAAAAACACATTTACTCGCCTGGACCACCACACCCTGGACACTCCCATCCAATACAGCACTTACCGTTGGCCCACAAATTGAATATGTTGCTGTAGCCACCTACAACCAATATACATATACTCCAATGCAAGTGATCCTCGCCAAAAACTTGGTGGGCTATCAATTTGCCAAAGGTTTCGTGGCGGTAGAAAACACCGCTGAACTTCAAAATTACTCCCCCGGCGACAAACAAATTCCGTACACCATTCTCGGAACTTGTAAAGGCCAAGACCTTATCGGCTTAAAGTACCAACAGCTTTTGCCTTATGCCCAACCGGCAGAAAATCCACAAGAAGCATTTCGCGTTATTGGTGGTGATTTCGTAACCACCGAAGACGGCACCGGAATTGTACACACTGCGCCAACATTTGGTGCAGATGATGCCCGTGTGGCGGCTGAAGCCGGTGTGCCAGGGCTGCTCGTCGCAGACGAGCGCGGCAACCTCGTTCCACTCGTCGACCTCCAAGGCCGTTTCAGACCCGAAGTGGGCCCATATGCCGGCATGTACGTCAAAAACGAGTATTACGATGCAGGCCAAGAGCCCGAACGATCTGTAGACGTCCAAATTGCTATTCAATTGAAGGAAGAAGGCAAGGCCTTTAAAGTAGAAAAATACGAGCACTCGTATCCACACTGCTGGCGCACTGACAAACCTGTATTGTACTATCCACTAGACTCTTGGTTTATCCGTGTTACCGATCAAAAAGACCAACTCGTAGCCCTCAATAAAGAAATCAACTGGAAACCTGAGGCCACTGGTACGGGCCGCTTTGGCAAATGGCTCGAAAATGCCAACGACTGGAACCTCTCGCGCTCGCGCTATTGGGGCATTCCGATTCCTATTTGGTCTACAGAAGAAGGAGACGAGCGCATCTGCATCGATTCGATTGCCACCCTTCAAGCTCAGATTGAGCTATCCGTAGCGGCTGGCCTCATGCCAAACAATCCATTTGCAGACTTTGACCCCTCTAACTTTTCATCTGAAAATTACGACCTCATAGACCTGCACAAGCACAAGGTAGACCCCATCATTTTGATATCGCCGAGTGGCAAGCCCATGAAACGCGAGGCCGACCTCATCGATGTATGGTTTGACTCCGGCGCCATGCCGTATGCCCAATTGCACTATCCATTCGAAAACAAGGCGCTCATCGATGACAACCTTGCTTTTCCTGCCGATTTCATCGCCGAAGGCGTTGACCAAACGCGCGGATGGTTCTATACATTGCACGCTATTTCTACAATGGTTTTCGGAGAGAAAGCCTATAAAAATGTGGTTTCTAATGGTTTGGTCTTAGATAAAAACGGCCTAAAAATGTCCAAGCGCTTGGGCAATGCCATTGACCCTTTTACAACCTTAGATCAATACGGCCCAGATGCCACACGCTGGTACATGATCACCAACGCCCAGCCCTGGGACAACCTTAAATTCGATTTAGAAGGCATTGCCGAAGTGCAGCGCAAATTCTTCGGGACGCTTTACAATACCTATTCATTTTTTGCGCTTTACGCAAACATCGATGGTTTTGATTTTAGCTCAGCACCAATTGCACTGCAAGACAGACCCGAAATCGACCAGTGGGTAATTTCCAAACTCAATTCTTTAATCGCTGAGGTAGATGCTGCTTTTGCCGCCTATGAACCTACAAAAGCCGGTCGCGCCATTCAAGATTTCGTTACGGAGCAACTATCCAATTGGTATGTGCGTTTGTGCCGTCGCCGCTTCTGGAAAAACGACGACAGCCAAGACAAACTCGCCGCTTATCAGACGCTATATACTTGCTTGGAAACCGTCGCTATTTTAGCCGCGCCAATCGCGCCGTTCTACATGGATCAGCTCTTTTCAGACCTCAACGCAACTACAGGCCGCCAAGCACATGCTTCTGTTCACCTCGCCGACTTCCCAAGTGCAGATCGCCAACAAATCTTATCTACGCTAGAGACACAAATGGAGTTGGCACAAAAAGCCTGTTCTTTGGTGCTTGCCCTGCGCAAGAAGCAACATATCCGTGTGCGCCAGCCACTTCAAAAGATCATGATTCCCGTTTTGAATGCCCAAGAAGCTGCCAATTTCCGTCATGTCACCGATCTGATTTGTTCAGAGGTCAATGTGAAAGAACTCGAGTTGCTCTCGGACACTGGTATTCTTGTCAAGTCGATCAAGCCTAATTTCAAAACCATAGGTCCAAAATATGGCAAACAAATGAAGGCAATCAGCCAGTTGGTACAACAATTTGATCAAAATGATATTGCGCAAATCGAACAAAATCAAGGGTGGAATGGCCAGATAGACGGGGAGGCCATCTCCTTAGACCTCACTGATTTCGAAATCCAAGCACAAGACATTCCTGGGTGGTTAGTGGCCAATGAAAATGGTTTAACAGTGGCCTTAGATGTCACTATTACAGCCGAATTGAAAGCCGAAGGCTTGGCACGAGAAATTGTCAATCGCATTCAGAACTTGCGCAAAGAAAGTGCGTTTGACGTCACAGATCGCATTTTGGTCCAGATCGATACCACAGCAGCTATTCAAGAGGCCATTGCAACACATAAAGCTTATATTTGTGCAGAGGTCTTGGCCAACGACATTCAATTTACAAGCCTTTCTGTCGAGAAAACAGAAGAAATTGAAGCCCCTGCCGACACCGCTATTCAACTTTCAAAATAATGCTCATGAACAAATGGTTCCTAGACAATAAAGAAACCCAAACCCTTAGCGGCGCTGCTGTGAAGTGGTTTGATCATCGCTTTTTTGAAATCAAGTTTGAAGGTAAAAAATACCATGGCGAGCTCGTTTCAGATCAATCCGAAACGGGTCAGCTCACTATTCGTGTCAATCACCGTACTTTTCAGGTCAAGAAAGGCCATGCCTTAGATGCGCTCATTGCGTCCATGGGCCTAGACCAACCCAAATTGCGCAAACTCAAAGAAATGCAAGCGCCCATGCCAGGCCGTGTCACTGCTATTCATGTGCAGGTTGGTCAAGAAGTAGAGCCGGGCGCACCCTTACTTTCTCTAGAAGCCATGAAAATGGAAAACGTTTTAAAGGCAGAAGGTATTGGCGTAGTGTCCGCAATTGCTATTCAGCAAGGCGATGTCGTAGAAAAAGGCGCTCTGTTAATAGAATTTACTTAAGCTGCTTACTTGATCCTGATCTGACACTTTTTGTCTCGGTCTAAGACAATTTTTGCCGACTCAAAACTTGGTGCTGAAAAGGTTTCTCTTGCATTATTAGAAAAGCCATAGGCTTCTGTTGGCGCTCCAAATAAGTTTTTATCGAGTTTGCCATTTTTGTTTTCATCGTGGTAAATGGCGAGCGCATAGCTGTCTTTGGGTAGGTTTTTGAATTTATAGACATGGCTCTTGCCGTCGTGCGCAACAACAACTCCTTTGTACTGCTTGCCATAATTTGGAAAGGACGCACTTGAATTGAACAACCCAATAAACAGATTGCCTTTGGTATTTGGGATGCCTTCTACTTGCACTTCTAGGTCATAGGTAGTGCCCAAAAGGCTCAGTAAAGCGAATGCGAGGAGGAGTTTCATATACCAACTAACAAACTTAAGCTAAAGCTGTTCACCAACCAACGGATTCTCCTAACTTTGTTCCATGATGAAATACGTACTTGTTACAGGTGGCGCGGGCTATATAGGTTCACACACAGTCATTGCGTTGCAACAGCAAGGTTATACACCCGTAATTGCCGATGATTTCCGCAATGCAAATCAAATTGTATTAGCTGGTCTTCGCACAATTTTAGGTCACGACCCACTGCTACATTGTATAGATATCTGTGACAAGCAAGCTTTAAGCGCATTGTTTGACAAATACGCTTTTGAAGGCGTGATTCATTTTGCTGCGTACAAAGCAGTTGGTGAATCTGTAGCCAAACCGCTGGATTACTACCAGAACAATTTAGTTGGCCTGATCAACGTATTGTCTCTTTTGCAAACCCATCAAGTCAAGAATTTTGTGTTTTCATCTTCTTGTACTGTCTATGGCGAGCCAAAAGGTGAGAAAGAAGTTAGTGAAACTACCCCAAAACAACTACCAGAGTCACCATACGGTTACACCAAGTGGATGGGAGAGCAAATCATTGCTGATTTTCACCAAAGTGCACCAGCACTCAAACTCATGAACCTTCGCTATTTCAATCCTGTAGGCGCCCATGCGTCGGCACTAATTGGGGAGTTCCCGATCGGAAAACCCAATAACTTGTTGCCATTTGTAACCCAAACAGCGATTGGAAAGTACCCACACCTGACCGTTTTTGGCAATGATTACCCTACAAGAGATGGCTCTTGTATCCGCGACTACATTCATGTCCAAGATTTAGCTGAGGCGCACGTTGCCGCCCTAGAGTACTTGTCTAAACAACAAGAAGGGCTTTTAGAAGCGGTCAATATTGGAACGGGAACAGGCACCTCTGTCCTTGAAATTGTAGCTGCATTTGAACGCGTTACAGGCCAAGTGTTGCCACATGTCATTGGCCCTAGAAGACCCGGAGACGTCATTGAAATTTACGCCAATGCCACTAAAGGCGAGCAACTGCTTGGCTGGAAGGCACGTCTGGGCATTGAAGATGCGCTCAGAGATGCTTGGGCTTGGGAACAATACCTTACTACCCTATGATCATCGATACCCATTCTCATCTTTACGCCGAAGAATTCGATCTGGACCGCTCTGAAGTATTGCGCCGTGCCACTCAAACAGGCGTTGGTGCCATTCTTTTGCCCAATATCGATTCAGAAAGTATTGCGCCCTTGGAAAAGTTAGCCGATACAGTTGCAAATTGTGTCCCGATGATGGGCTTGCACCCGACCTACGTGAAGGAAAATTGGCAACAAGAATTGGCCGCCATTGAAAAGCAGCTTTTTGCCGCACCAGAACGCTATTGCGCGGTTGGAGAAATTGGGCTAGACCTCTACTGGGACGACACCTTTCTCGAAGCTCAAAAAGAAGTGTTTCGGATCCAAGTGCAGTGGGCAAAAAAGCTCCAACTTCCTATCGCTATTCACGTGCGCAAAGCTTTTGAAGAATTGTTTGCCGTCCTCGACGATGAGTGGACACCTGAACTTAGTGGCGTTTTTCATTGCTTCACAGGCAGCAAAGAACAAGTGCAGCGCATTCTCAAGTACCAACAATTCTATTTTGGTATTGGCGGCGTTCTGACCTATAAAAATGCCGGTTTGGCTGAGGTTGTTAAGGAAATCCCATTAGACAGACTACTTCTAGAGACAGACGCGCCTTATTTGTCGCCGGTTCCGCATAGAGGCAAGCGCAATGAGCCCAGCTACCTCATTGAGGTAGTCAGTAAACTTCAAGAAGTATTGGGCCTCAGTGCAGCACAACTAGAAAAGCAGACAAGTGACAACGCCGTGCGTTTATTTGCTTTAGAAAAATTCCTTACTTTCGAGCATGCGTAAGCTCTTACTGATTTATACAGGCGGCACCATTGGCATGATCACCAATGCGCAAACTGGCGCCCTCGAAAGTTTTGATTTCTCCCATCTCTATGGCCATATTCCTGAGCTCAAGCGTTTTGAACTCGACATTAAAGTCAAGAGTTTTGACCCACCCCTAGACTCCTCTGAGTTAGGCCCTGCACATTGGCAACAACTCGCCCGTTGGATTGCTGCTAGCTACGATCAATTTGATGGTTTTGTAATTTTGCATGGTACCGACACAATGGCCTATACCGCTAGTGCCTTAAGTTTCATGCTGCAGGGTCTCCAGAAACCAATTGTGTTTACAGGCTCGCAACTGCCCATCGGCATTATCCGAACAGACGGCAAAGAGAACCTCATTACCGCTATAGAAATTGCGGCAGCAACCGATGCGCAAGGCGCACCAATTTTACAAGAGGTTGCGGTATATTTTGAATACGCGTTGTTCAGAGCCAATCGCACTTCTAAAGTTTCAGCGCATCAGTTTGAGGCGTTTGCGGCCCCCAATTATCCGCTCTTGGCAAAGGCTGGCGTACAAATTGAATGGTTCAAGGAGCGTTTGTTTAGAACCGAACATGCTACTTTGCAGGCTCAATTTGAACTCTCCAATGAGGTCTTGATTTGGCGTCTTTTCCCAGGCATGCCTTTTGCCCAATATACTAAAGCACTGAGTTATCCGGACAGCAAGATCCTCATTATCGAAACTTTTGGCGCCGGCAATGCATTTAGTCATCCTGCCTTTCAGGCACTTCTAGAGACATTTATTGCTGCTGGCGGATTGGTATTGAACATCACGCAGTGTCAGAGTGGGGCAGTAAGAC
The DNA here is from genome assembly GCA_937975705.1 of uncultured Flavobacteriia bacterium. Classification (GTDB taxonomy): domain Bacteria; phylum Bacteroidota; class Bacteroidia; order Flavobacteriales_D; family Crocinitomicaceae; genus UBA952. The sequence continues at coordinate 190,202 of CALJTX010000020.1, forward strand.
AGGGCGCGTATCAGACCAGCACTTTTTTCGAAAAAATTGGGGTGATCAGCGGGGCAGACCTAACAGCCGAGGCCGCATTAACCAAATGTATGTTTGCGTTGGCCAATGTGCCAACTGCCGCGCGCGAAGCTTTTTTAAGAACAGCTATTGTCGGAGAACTCTCAGCTGCTAAATAACAGCTTTCTCTATCAAATGACCATCGAGTACTTCTAAAATGCGACCAGGATAATGGCGCACCATTTGCATATCGTGGGTAGCCATCAAAATGGCAGTGTTTTCCTCTTTCGCTACCGCTAGGAGTAGTTCCATAATTTCTTTAGACGTTTCTGGGTCTAGATTCCCTGTTGGTTCGTCGGCTAAGATAAGCGCCGGCTGATTGAGTAGTGCACGCGCAATTGATACGCGTTGTTGTTCTCCTCCGGAGAGCATGTGCGGGAAAGAATTTGCTTTTTGCTCAATGCCCACAAGCTGCAAGCAATTGAGGGCGCGTTGTTCCATTAGTTTTTTGTCTTTCCAGCCTGTAGCACCCAAGACAAACTTAAGGTTGTCGAGCACATTTCGGTCGGTCAGTAATTGAAAATCTTGAAAAACGATGCCAATTTTGCGGCGCAAAAACGGAATGTCCTTGCGTTTGAGTCCCTTGAGTGCATAACCACACACTTCGCCTTCGCCCTCTACTAATGGAATTTCTGCATAAAGTGTTTTGAGCAAACTGCTCTTCCCACTTCCGGTTTTACCAATTAAATAAGCAAAGGATTGAGCGGCAAGTTCAAGCTGAACATTTGCCAAGATCAGTTGATCTTGTTGGTAAATATTGGCTGCTGCCAGCGCGATTACATTTGACACGGCTTCTAATTTTAGACAAATGTGTTCAATATGTCGTAACCATTTATCAAATGTCTCGATTTTATCTTAACAAATTCAGGTTTAAAACTTTTGCCTGCAAGGGTCAAGTTGGGCCTGTGCCCCCATTAATTTTACATTCTATGAATCGTAACTTGCGTTGTCTTGTCTTCCTGTTGTGCTTTCCATTATTTTATTGGGCACAGGAATCCGTTAAATATAGCGGAGAGAATGCAGCATTTTTCAATGCTGAAGAATTATTTACCAAAGCTCAGTTTGCTGCTGCCAAGCAAGAGTTTCGGGTTTTTATTGATGCCTGCCATACCCAGCAGCGCAACGAGCACGACCCTTACTTGATCAAGGCGCATTACTATGAGGGCATGTCTGCGCTGAAGCTGTACCACAATGATGCCATTCCACTGTTGGAGCAATTCAATAAAACATATCCGGAGAACAACTTCAGAAATGAAATAGCAATAGGCGTAGGTTCGTATTATTTTCAGTCTGAAGATTACTTAAATGCCCAAGTGGCGTTTGCGCAAATCAACTTATCGGGGCTGAGTGCCGAACAAAAAGAAGAAGTTTTGTTCAAATTGGGTTATTCAGCTTATCAAAATGAAGACCAAGATGCCGCTTATTTAGCGTTCAAGGACATCAAGGATGGCAGCACGCAATATGCCAAGCCGGCATTGTACTATTATGCACACATTAGTTATGTGCGTTCCTCTTTACAAGAAGCACTAGAAGGTTTTCAGGCGCTTCAAAAAGACTCCACTTTCTGCGGGGTTGTGCCCTATTACATTGCCCAAATATTGTACAAGCAAGGGAAGTACCAACAAGTCATTGATTTTGCACCAACGGTCTTGAACTGTGGGTTTGTCAATAATGAGTTTGATATCCAGCATATTATTGGCAATGCGTATTATCAAATGAGCAAATACGAGTTGGCACTTCCGTTTTTAGAGCGCTACCATCAAAATGCGCGTGGCACCCGCGACGACTACTACGAGTTGGGCTTTGCGTACTACAAAACCAAGCAGTATGAAAAAGCGATCAAAAATTTTGACCGCGTTACGCGTTCACAAGACAGCTTGTGTCATATTGCGATGTATCAAATTGGCGATGCGTATTTGCAACTCAACAAACTCTTGCCAGCCCGAAGTGCTTTTGAGCGTGCGGCCGAAATGACTTTTTTACCGCAAATCAAGGAAGATGCCTTATTTCAGTTTGCCGTATTATCTTTCAAAGTGGATATCAATCCGTACGATGAATCTGTTCGGGCTTTTGAAAATTACCTAAGCCAATACCCAGATTCAAAAAGAAAACGCGATGTGTATCAATATTTGGTCAATGTGTATACCAACACTTCCAATTTTGCCAAGGCATTAGAGTCCATCGAAAAACTTCCTTCCAAAGATGCCCAACTCAAAAAAGTGTATCAAACTGTAGCCTTTAATTATGGTGTAGAGCTCTTTCAGAAAGGCCAGCTCACCGAGGCATATGCAGCTTTCAAACGTGTAGACACTTATCCAATGGACCCGCAAATGGTGGCGCTTTCGCGTTACTGGATGGCAGATATCTCCTTCAGGAAAAATGAATTACCCGCAGCAATTAACATGTACCGCGATTTCATCAATTCGCCTGCATCTAATTCTTTACCCGAAAAAGTCGATGCCTATTACAACATTGGGTATGCCTATTTTGAACAAGGCAAGCGCGATGAAGCAATCCAATCTTTTAGAACGTATCTACAACTTAATCCAAATAAAGAAAACAAAGTTGTAGACGCCACCTTTCGCATTGCCGACGCTTATTATGTCAACAAGCAAAACCTACAGGCTAGCCAATATTACCAACAGGCTTACAACCTCAATACGGCCCTCAACGACAAGGCCTTGTTTTATTTAGCAAAAGCACAAGGATTCAACGAGCAGCTCAACGAGAAAGCGCTGACATTGAGCAAATTACTCAAGGAAGAGCCGGTTTCAAAATACCGCATGAATGCGCAATACGAGCTGGCGCGCACTTACATGTCTTTGCTCAATTACGATGCAGCACTCTCGGCTTATCAGACATTTTTAGCAGAATTTCCTAAATCACCTTATTTACTCGATGTGCAATTAGATATCGCCGATATTTATTACAAAAAATGGGATTACACGAGGTCTGAAGCGGCTTATTTGGAAATCTTAGCCAATTACGAGCAACAAAGAGAAGTGTGTAAAAAGGTAGTGCTCAGCTTGATCGATGTGTATAATGCCCAAAAGAAACCGGATATGGCCTCTGAGGTGATTGACCGCTATCCTTGCGCAAATATCTCAACTGAAGAAAAAGAAAACATTTTCTATTCTCCAGCTCTTGCTGCATACCAAGACACCAATTTTAGAGAAGCTGTCGAGAAATTTGAAATCTATCTTTCGAAATTCCCGAATGGGCGCTATGTCAATGAAACGTATTTCTATTATGGCAACAGCCTGCTGAAGACAAAAGATTCAAGTGCAGCAATTGTACAATTTGAGAAGTATTTGGCAACCTCCGTCACCACTTATGCAGAATATGCTTCGGCAAAGACCGCAGCGCATTATTACATGAAAAAGAACTACGAAAAAGCACTGCAGTATTACCAAAAACTCGAGGCAGTTGCCGCCAAACCAACGAGCACTTTTGATGCCAAGTTAGGGATCATGCGCTGTGCATTTATGGTTGCCAATTATAATTTAGCCAAAGAAAATGCGCGTTTTGTTTTGGACAACGCCGCTTTAACACCGCAGCTCAAAGTAGAAGCAGAATATGCAACAGGTCTTTCGAATTATCATTTGAAGCAATTTGAAGAAGCCAAACCTTCATTGGAATGGTTGGTTAAGAATACTACCACATCAATGGGTTCAGAGGCTAAATATTTGCTATCCGACATCTATTTTGGTCAGCAGATGTACGACGAAGCCGAAGCGGAAATCAAAGCGTTGCTCAAAATGAAGCCAAGTTATAACTACTGGGTAGCCAAGGGCTTGCTATTACAGACCCGCGTGCACATTAGCCGCGAGGACTTATTTCAAGCAGAGCAAACGCTCAAATCTGTGATGGACTTTTATCCAGATCAGCAAGATGGCGTCTTGGCAGAGGCCTCGGACTTGTGGGATGAGCTCATGCAGCTCAAAAACCCGCCGGCAAACGAAGAACCGCAACCAGAAATGAAAATTGAAATCAACGAAGAGTAAGCCATGAAAGCACTGATCAGCACATTCGTTTTTCTTCTGACAGGGCTCCATATTTGGGCGCAGCAAGGAGAGAATATCACAGTTTATACCATTACCAATCAGCAGGTAGAACCCGCTTCGCGCATATTGGAAAACCCCAAAATCATCGACTCCGTCAAGGCAACGGCAGTAAAAGATTACCCTTTGTTGTTTTTTCAGGCTGAAACCAAAATTTTACTCGATACTATCGAAGCAGCTACAGTAGAAACTTCTGAGAAGTTGGCGAAGTTGTATCCTTTTTATGTGAAGGCAGGTATTGGCTCCGTAATCATGCCACTTGGCGAGATCTACTATACGTCTGATCGCTCGAGAAATATGGTATATGGCGCACACCTCAAGCACCTGAGTTCATTTGGCGATATCAAAGACCGCAACAAGGTCATTTATGCTCCTGCACAATACGATCGCAGTTCGGCAAATGCCTATTTTGGACTCAACGAGCGCAATTATCAGTTCAAAATCGATGGCAACTATAGCAACAATGGTTTTCATTACTACGGTATTCCTAATGACTCCATTGCCGCAGATAGCATTGCGCAGCGCTTTCATTTGACAAAGGGTGCAGCAGAATATGTTTTACTGCGCGGCGACTCTGCTAAAGTCAATTTGTCTTTGCAAGCAAATTACCAGCATTTTTTAACTCTCCCGACCGACTCCACCAAAATTTGGCGCAGCAAAGAAGACAACTTTGCCTTCAAAACGCGTGGGTGGTATAACTACAAAAACGAGCACTTTTATGCCGATTTAGGTCTGCGCTACAACAGTTACAAGCGTGGTGTTTTGGACAGTGTTTACGCCATTGGCGACACCGGTTTTGTAGTGAACAATAGCATTATCGATTTCAAGCCTGGCGTCTGGACCCAAGCCTTGAGCGATCGCCTAAAAGTAGAACTTGGCGTCACCATTACTGCTGATATCGGCCAATTGGGCACAGACTTTTTTGTATACCCTAATGCGGAGTTCAAGTACGCAATGTTCAACAACATCTTTATTCCGTATATAGGTTTACGAGGTGGACTGAAGCAAAATACTTTACAGGGGCTTACTCAGGCGAATCCGTTTATCCGCACCAATGTTGCTTTGCGCAACGAGCACAATCCTTACGATATCTATGCGGGCTTCAAAGGCTCGTTGAGTAAAACACTTAGTTTCAATGTAGGTGTACATTTCTTGCATATTGAGAACAAAGCCTTTTTTGTAACCGATACTTTAGCCACTTTCGACAACTATCTCACCGTAATCTACGATACGCTGAACCAAACAACTTTTGAAGGTTCAATGAGTTATCAAGCTGGCGAGAAATTGAAAATTGATGTGCTGGGCCGCTACAACATGTATCAGTTGTATCACAACGCCTTTGCTTGGAACCAACCTATATTGCAGTTTACGGCAAGAGGAGCGTATAATTTATACGATAAATTTTATGCCCAAATTGATGCGAATGTAGAAACAGGTCGTAAAGCGCTTGTGCGCGCAGGTGCCACAGACGCACAACTCGAAGGCACACAGACTTACGTGGACCTCGGCGCAATTGTAGATGTCAATTTAGGATTAGAGTACCGCTATACACCAAGAGTTTCATTGTTCTTACAAGCCAATAACCTAGCTGCTCAGCGCTACAACCGTTGGTACAGTTATCCGGTTCAGCCGATCCAAGTTATGGGCGGTATTACGGCGCGTTTCTAATGCAGACAGAAGGGTTTGTTTTAGTCGATATTGGTGCTGCAAACGCGGCTTTTCAGCTCCAAGCCATAACACTTTCTCCACTACAAAGCGATGAGGTACTCATTGAATCCGAAGCTTTTGGACTCAATTATGCCGACGTAATGGCGCGCTTGGGTTTGTACCGCGAGGCGCCCCCAAGACCCTGTGTGCTCGGCTATGAACTTGTTGGGCGCATCACCGAAGTGGGTTCAGCTGTGGACCCTGCATTGGTGGGTCAGCGCGTTTTGGCTTTTGCTCGCTTTGGCGCCTATGCAAGGCATGCCAAAACCACTTCAAATGCAATTGTTCCGATTGCCGAAATGCCTGCTCAAGAAGCGCTGCCTTTTGCTACCCAAGGTGTAACGGCTCATTATATGGCTGAAGTACTTTCACCAATTCAGGCGCATGATCACGTATTGGTGCATGCTGCTGCAGGCGGTGTCGGTAGTTTTTTGGTGCAATTGGCCAAGCGAAAAGGCGCCACTGTGTATGGAAAAATCGGCAGTGATGCCAAGAAAGCGTATCTACAATCTTTAGGAGTAGATGTTCTTATCAATTACAAAAAGGAAGCTTATTCCAAAACTTTAGCAACCCATTTAGGAGATCAAAAACTCTCCGCTTCGTTTAATGCAGTAGGCGGGAAGTCAGCGAAAACAGATTTAAAATTACTGGGCCCTGGTGGAAGGTTGTTTCTTTTTGGCGGTGCTGATTTAGCCACAAGAAAAGGGCTTTTTGGCAAATTATCGTTCTTGTGGGAGATGGGTTTTGTTTTACCAATTGGCCTAATGATGCAATCCAAGAATATTTTGGGCGTCAATATGCTCAAAATAGCAGAAGCGCATCCGCATGTGATTCAAAATAGTATGTCGGAAATGCTGCGCTTGTATCACAATGGTGAACTTCAGTTACCACAAATTACAACCTATCATTTTAGTCAGTTTACCGAAGCCCATGAAGCACTTGGCCAGGGGCAAACAACAGGAAAAGTAGTGGTGAGTTGGATTTAAGCTTTGGCCTTAAACAAGCCTTTCAAAAAATTGAATACCGGTTTGCGGAATAAAAATAGCAAGATGAGGTAGGGGATGAGCATCAGGTAAAGGATACCGCCATTGATGTTGCTCGCAAAGCTGTTTTCATCTAATCCGCTGCCTTGCTCGGCGAGCAGCTTACACTGAGAACATCCTTGAGCAAAAATTTGTTGGGTGCTCAAAAGCACTGTTATGGCAAGCAAAAGGATACTACGCTTCATGGCTATAATTTACGTTACAAAATTACGCAAGATAGAATCCAAATCAAAATCTTAATTTTGTGTTATGCGCAGTTTCTTTTTAATCTTTTTAAGTGGCTTTTTATTCGTTGCTTGCGGTAACCCAGATCAAGCAACTGGTAAGAAAAAAACCCTTGACCAACTCTTGGCGGCTCACCCAGATTCTTTGGAGCTGCTCATAGCAAAAGGCAACATCCTCATGGATTCCCTCGCGTTTGACAAAGCCCTCAATTTCGGGGCCAAAGCATTCAGACTCGATTCCAATAATACGGAAGCGCGCGTCTTGTATGCGGAGTGCCTCATCAACAAGCCAAACCGCAGCGCCGACGACATCTTTCGCGCCTTTACCATGTACCGCAACTTGGTTAAAAAAGCGCCTAAGAATGTACCCGCTTTGGTCGGCTTGGCCAATACTTTAGTTTTGCTCAATGACCACGATGCCGCTTTTAAGTACATTAATAAAGCGCTGCGCATAGACAAAACTTACCGAGATGCTTATATCCTCAAAGGCACCATCTATAAGTTAGAAAATAACGTGAAACTTGCCATTTCGTCTTATGAAACAGCGGTGCAGCAAGATCCCAATTATTACATGACCTACCTTCTGCTCGGTTCGTTGTACGAATATGAAAACAACCCCATTTGCATCGAGAAATACATGACTGCATATCAGCTCCAACCCAAAAACACGGAAGTGATTTACGCACTCGCTTATGCAAAAGAAAAATTTGGCCAACCAGCTGCTGCCCAGCGTTTATACCGCAAAATGACGAAAGTAGATTCCACTTACGCAGACGGGTATTTTCACTTAGGCTATTTGGCGCAATTCACCTATAACCAGCCTGATAGCGCCATGTATTTTTACAAAAAAGCAGTGAAAGTCAATGCGCAGCACTTGCCATCTTATCACAATATGGGCTTACTCTACGAAGACCGCAATGACCTCACTAATGCGCTCTTTAGTTACGCCAAAGCGTTGAAAGTAGACTCCACGTATGAGCTTTCGAGAGACCGTGTTAACGTATTGCGCAAACGCATATGAAAAAGGCGCAATTAGTCAGTGAAGTTCTAGGCGATTTTCTTTTACCACTGCTTGGCTATGTTTGGTGGGGTTGGGATCTCTACTTCATTTTACTTTTCATCATTTTTGACCTCAGTATTCGCTTGTTTTTTGCCTTCTTTCGCAAAGAGAGCCGTACCCCTCAGCTGCTTTTGCGCCCCTCCTTATTTTACTTGAGTTTGATCATTATCAGTCATTTTTATATCGTCCTGACAGAACCAACTTGGCGCTTTACAACTGCCTTTTCTAATTTTTTCTGGTACGAAGATTTTTTTATTCCTCAGGGACTCATTTTAGTTCCTTTGCTCATATACACCGAACACTCTAGACAGCGCATGGAGCTGCTCACAACAGGTACTTTTGATGCGGTGGCTCAGGTGAAGAAGTTGGGTTCTCGCTTGTTGGCTGCCACCATTATTTTGATGCTGATGTCGGTCTGTTTGGCATTTTTTGACTGGTCGGAGAACGTCGAAATTATTTTCTTTTTGAGCGCTTGGTTACTCTTGATCATTTCTGAAAATAAAGCCGCCTTTTTGAAGGACTAAATTCAGTATTTTTGTTGTTCAAGAATACTATGGCTAAAGAACAACAACTACACGATAAACGTCAGGCCTTACATCAAGGTGGAGGTGCTGAACGCATTGACAAACAACACCAACAAGGCAAGCTCAGCGCGCGCGAACGCATCTCCTTATTGCTAGACGAAAACAGCTTTCAAGAAATCGGGGCTTTTGTCGAGCACCGCTCCACCAATTTTGGACTAGACAAACAAAAGTTTCTCGGAGACGGTGTCATTACCGGCTATGGAAATATCCACGGACGCTTGGTTTATGTATATTCCCAAGATTTTACGGTGCTTGGTGGGTCTTTATCGGAGACACACGCCGCTAAAATTTGCCGCATTATGGATATGGCCATGAAAAATGGCGCGCCTATCATTGGCATGAATGACTCCGGTGGTGCGCGTATTCAAGAGGGCGTGGTTTCATTGAGTGGTTATGCCGATATTTTCTTCCGCAATACCCGCGCTTCGGGCACTGTGCCCCAGCTCTCTTTGATCATGGGTCCTTGTGCAGGAGGTGCCGTTTATTCGCCTGCGCTCACCGACTTTATTTTCATGGTCGAAGAAACTTCTTACATGTTTGTAACCGGCCCGAACGTCGTCAAGACCGTAACGCACGAAGAAGTAAGTTCTGAAGACCTCGGTGGTGCCAAAACACACGCTGAAAAATCGGGTGTCAATCATTTTACGGCCTCCAACGACGTAGAGTGCATTCGCAAAGCCAGAGACCTGATCACGTATCTGCCGCAAAATGCCAACGAGGAGTCGCCAATTACACCTGTTTTTAGCTTTCAAGCCTCTAAAAACAAGCAAATCGAGCAAATTTTACCCGAAAACTCCAATATTCCTTACGATATCAAACGCGTAATCGATTGTTTGGTAGACGACCACAGTTTTAGAGAAGTTCACGAAGATTTTGCCAAGAATATCGTCGTAGGTTTTGCCCGTTTGGAAGGCAGAACAGTAGGTATCATTGCCAATCAGCCGGCTTCAATGGCTGGTGTGCTCGATATCGACGCTTCCAGAAAAGGTGCGCGTTTTGTGCGTTTCTGCGACTCCTTCAATATTCCGCTTTTAGTCTTAGAAGACGTCCCTGGTTTTTTACCAGGCACAGATCAAGAATGGCGCGGAATCATTACACATGGAGCCAAATTGCTCTATGCTTTTGCCGAGGCAACAGTTCCAAAAATCACCGTTATTACCCGCAAGGCCTATGGTGGGGCCTATTGCGTCATGAACTCGCGCAGTTTAGGTGCCGACCTCAGCTTTGCTTGGCCAAGCGCAGAAATCGCCGTCATGGGTGCAAAAGGCGCAGCAGAAATCATCTTCAAAAGAGAGATTGCCTCAGCAGCAGATCCGGCCCAAAAATGGCTAGAGAAAGAAGCTGAATATGCCGATACATTTGCCAACCCATATCGCGCTGCAGAAAGAGGTATTATTGACGAGGTTTTATTGCCTTCAGAAACGAGAGCAGCACTTATCAGCGCCTACAAAATGCTTGAGAAAAAAGCCGAAGCATTACCACAGAAAAAACATGGTAATATTCCGCTTTAAAGCAGCCACTGTTAAATTCTTTTGAAAAGGCAACCTTTTGGTGGCCTTTTTCGTTATAATCAAGCTGTTAACTCTCCAAAAACCTGCATGAAAGATAACTATACTCCATTCTCCAACGCTCCCTTTAAATTTCTGTTGGTATTCGTGCTGTCTTTTGGCGCCATCTTTTACAGTTTTGGACAAATCGTTAGTCCGTTCAATATCCGCTACCAAACCCAGCAAAAAGGAGCAATTCGCTTCATTTCAAACGTATCAGTAACCTGTAACTCTTCTACAAGTTGTACCAGCGCCAAAGCTGAGATGCCACCATCTGGTACAGGTCAAAATAACAGTTTCACGATGTCTTATGTAGACGTCGATGGCGACCCTACCACCTTCATGTCTTCATCTGACAGCTTAAACCTCCCCAATTGTTCCGAAATTACATGGGCCGGTCTCTACTGGGGTGGAAAAATCACGACCTCAACTACAAATTATGCCAACCGCAGCAATATCAAATTGAAGGTCAACAACGGTAGCTATCAACAGCTCACTGCAGATCAAACGCTCAACAATACCACAGGTGCGGTATCCTATTTTTGTTTTAAAAATATTACAAGCATTGTTCAGGCGGCTGGTATCAAAGGCCGATTTATGGTCGCCGATCAGATTCAACAAACCAACAGCACAAATTTATTTGGAGGTTGGTCTATTGTAGTCGTTTACAAAAACATCTCTGAACCCTATAAAAACTTAACGGTTTTTGATGGTTTGGCCAACGTGAGTCAGGGGTCTTCATCTAATACCGTTACAATTCCAATTTCAGGCTTTTTAACGCCGCTTTCAGGTGCTGTTTCCTTTGAATTAGGTGTAATTGCTTATGACGGTGACCGCGCTCAAACTGGCGACCAACTGCTTTTCAATGGTGTTGGCACCAACTACGTACAGGTTTCAGATGCGCTTCATACCGCAACGGATATGTTCAACAGTACAATTGCTTACAATGGCGTACTCACCCCGTTTCGGAATCCCAATTATAACAATACGCTCGGGTACGACGCCACCATTTATATCCCCAATAATGCAGCGCAAAATTACCTGAGTAATGGTGCTACTTCTGCCAATATCCGCGTGACCACCACCTCAGAAACCATTCTCTCCCGCGTTATTACCTCCGCTATTGACATTTACGAGCCGGACTTGCGCGCAACCGTATTTGTCAATGACCTCAACGGTGGGGCAGTAGCGCCTGGCGATATCCTAGAATATACAATATCAGGTAAAAACATAGGGTCCGACGTGGCCTTGAATTGTTTTATCACCGACACCCTAGACATTCGAATGGCTTATGTACCAAACTCATTGGTGGTTTTGAATGGCCCAAATGCAGGCGCCAAGACCGATGCGCCTGGTGATGACCAAGCCGAGTACGATGCCGTGAACCGCTTTGTCAAGTACCGAGTAGGAACAGGAGCAACAGCAACGAGTGGGGGCAGTATGGTCAACTCAACAGTTGATAGCGTTTTGGTCAAGTTTCAAGTTCAGATTTCTAGCGATTGCCTCATCCTTAAATGCGATTCCACACTTGAAAACAAAGCTTATATTTTCGGAACAGGTTCTCTTTCTGGCAATACGGTCACCAATAATGGTACATCTGATGTTTACGATGCTTTTGGCTGCCCAACTTCAGCAAATAACGAGGTAACAATCTCAACCGCTTCGTGTCCGCCTGTAAATTTTACGTTCAATGATCCGTTGTGTCCTGGGGACACGCTACAATTGAATACGACATATTCGCAGTGGGCAAATTATTTTTGGTCTGGTCCTCAAGGGTTTACAGACACCCTTCACAATCCTTTTGTCTCAAATATCAGCACGCTTAATTCGGGTGTTTATGAATTGGACATCACTTTCAATGGCTCGAGCTGTACTTTCAACAACATCACCAATAGTATTGTGGTGCATCCGGAACCTACTATTTCACTTGTTTCTCTGTCTAATGTTACTTGTTACAATGCCGCTAATGGAAGCATTGTTACGAGTGTAACCGGAGGAGCACCTTTCATTTATCAATGGACGAGCGGCCAAAACACCAATAGCATTTCCAACCTTTCTCCAGGTCTGTACTCTTTGGTTGTTACCGATAATTTTACTTGTCAGTCTGACACCAATTTTGCAATTACGCAACCAAATTTATTGACCGTAGCACTTCAAATTACCAGCGACTACAATGGCAAGAATATCTCTTGCTTTGGTGCTTCGGACGGCAGTATTTCAAGTACTGTTGCGGGCGGAACGGCTCCTTACACCTATTCTTGGAACAACGGTGCAACCACTACCAACCTAGCGAATTTACCTATTGGCACATATACGTTAACCGTTACTGATGCAAACGGCTGTGTGGCTACCGCAAATATCACCCTTACCCAACCACTAGACATCACCCTGACCGCCAGCCCTACTGCAGTGCTGTGCTATGCCGGAACCAACGGCGCAGTCAATACGACTATAGCAGGAGGCACGCTTCCTTACACCATCCTTTGGTCTAATGGTCAGATTTCACAAAACTTAAGCAATCTACAAGCAGGCACCTATGAAATGATTGTGACAGATGCCAACAATTGTAAAGATTCAATTGAATCAATAGTAACCCAGCCGGCGCAGCCACTTTCTGTTACACACACGCAACAAGATGTATTATGTTATGGTGATGCCACAGGTTCGATAGATATTACAGTTGCGGGCGGAACCCCTGCTTACGCTTACAGTTGGTCAATTGGCGCTACTACTGCCGATCTTACAGGCTTGCCAATCGGAACTTATAACGTACAAATTACAGATGCAAACGGTTGTTCCATTACTTATGGCGCCACCATTCAACAACCCGTTGCACCACTTTCTATGTCCGGATTGGTTACACCAATTGCTTGTTTTGGAAATAATGTTGGCGCGGTCAATATCGCTGTTTCGGGCGGTACAACGCCATATACCTACAACTGGGATAACGGCGCTTTTACTACGCAAAACATCAATACTTTACCGGCTGGTTCATATAGTGTTTTGGTAACAGATGACCACCTTTGTACCATTACGCAAACTTTTGTAGTCACGCAGCCTCAAGGCCCTCTTGTTTTATCTGAAACGCACGAAGACGCCGGTTGTGATGGCCCAGGATCTATTGACCTTACTACCAGTGGAGGTACGGCACCATACTCTTTTGTTTGGAGCAATCTTACTTTTAATGAAGACGTGAATCCGGCTCCAGCTGGTGCTTATACGGTTCAAGTAGAAGATGGAAATGGTTGTGCAGACTCACTTTCCTTGACGATTCTGAATTTAGCCATCCCAATTTTCACATCCATCACCGGGCAAAATATTCTTTGTTTAGGTGACTCTACAGGCTCCATTGATTTTACAGTAACCGGTGGTGTTGCTCCATTTACTTATTCATGGTCAAATGGCGCTACCACGGAAGACGTTTCCGGAATACCAGCAGGTACCTATACCGTAACAGTAACTGATGCCAATAGCTGTATTGAAATCGATAGCATAACGCTAACTGAGCCACTTACTTCCATGACTCTCAGTGAAACCCACACCAATGCCAACTGTTTGGATTCCATAGCGGGTTCAATTAACGCAAGTGTAGTGGGTGGTACTCCTGGCTATACTTACTCTTGGAACAACGGGGCCGTAACACAAGATATTGCGGGCATCCAAAACGGACTTTATGTTTTGACGGTTACAGATGCCAACGGCTGTCAGGAAGTGCTTCCAGTTCAGATTTTAGACCCTTCCAATACGGTTATGGTGGCCACCACCGTGCATCCTGTCAATTGTTTTGGTGGTGCCGATGGCTGGATAGACCTTACACCCTCTGGTGGTATGCCCGGTTATGTGTATGACTGGGGTACAGGAGCAATCGAACAAGACATCACAAATTTACCAGTAGGTCAGTACTTTGTCAATGTGGAGGATGTGCTTGGTTGTGGTATGTTTTTGAGCTTTAATGTCAGCCAACCTTCGGGCCCTCTTACAATAAATGGAACAGTATATAACGTCGTGTGTTTGGGCGACACCAATGGTATTGTAGACCTTACAATTACTGGCGGAACAGCTCCATTTAGTTACCAATGGAATAACGGTGCAAGCACCCAAGATATTTATGATTTAAGCGCGGGTACATATTCGGTTATTGTTACGGATAACAACGGTTGTACGGCTACTTATTCAGGAATTGTTACAGCTCCCGGAAGTGCTTTGGCCGTTACGTTATATCCGACACCTGCCTTGTGTTTTGGCACACCAACGGGTGG
>CALJTX010000021.1 GCA_937975705.1 uncultured Flavobacteriia bacterium
AGATGGCATTTGTATTGTGATTACTCCCTTGATTGCGCTCATGCAAGATCAGGTAGAAAACCTTCAGAAAAGAGGGCTACGCGCCAAAGCTTTAACGAGTGGCCTTCCCTACCGAGAAATTGATCAAATCTTAGATAACGCCCGTTTTGGCGGTCTCGATTTTTTATATACTTCGCCCGAAAGAATTCAGTCAGCGCTGTTTATAGAGCGTTTCAAACGCATGAAAATAGCGCTTTTGGTGGTAGATGAAGCGCATTGCATTTCGGAATGGGGCCACGACTTCCGACCTTCTTTTCGACAAATTGCCAAACTCCGCCAACTTCAACCAGAAGTGCCCATTTTAGCACTTACAGCAACGGCAACCAAAGCAGTACAGCAAGACATCCTTGTGCAGCTAGAAATGCCCAAAGCGCAAGTACTCGAAGCTTCTTTTGTTCGAGACAACCTGCAGTATTTGGTGCGGCCCGCCCACAACAAAATGCAAGAAATCTTGGCCATTTGCCAAAGAGAGAAGGGTACCGGTATTGTGTATTGTCAGACCCGGCGATCGGTCAAAGAAGTGGCGCGGGTTCTAATGGCCAACGGCTTGCGTTGTGGTATTTACCATGGCGGGCTCAGCGCACAAGAACGCAGTCAAATGCTCCGCGCTTGGCTCACTGACCAAAACCAAATCATGGTGGCCACCAACGCTTTTGGCATGGGCATAGACAAGCCCGACGTGCGTTTTGTACTGCATTATGAAGTGCCCACATCACCAGAGGCTTACTTCCAAGAAGCGGGTCGCGGTGGTCGGGATGGCCTTCCCTCCTATGCGCTTCTTTTACATGAGCCCAAAGACTTCGCGCTCATGCAGCAACAATTGGACAAGAGCTTTCCGAGTGCTGAACGCGTTGTTTTTGTGTATCGCGCCATTTGCAATTACCTCAAAATTGCCATCGGGTCAGGTAGAGACGAGTGCTACCCTTTTGACATGAAAACCTTTTGCCGCACCTTCAACTTACCCGACGACGAAGTGTATTATGCACTCAAAATTTTGGAGCAAAACGGCAATTTAAGTCTAGAAGAAGGATTTTTTCAGCCTACGCGCCTGCAATTCATTGTCAATAATGAGGTGCTGTACAATTTTCAGATCCAACATGAAGCTTACTACACACTTTGCGCCACTTTGGTGCGCAGCTATCCTGGCATTTTTGACCAAATGACCCGTTTGCACGAAGACAAAATCATCCAAAGACTAAAAACGACACCGCAGCGTTTTGAAGAGCAACTGGACTTCATGCAAAAAAATGGCATCATCGAACTGACTAAAAAGAGCAACCTACCCCTGCTCTATTTTACCATTGAAAGACTACCCGAATCGTATCTTCAGCTCAAACCCCAAATTTACCTCGAACGCAAGCAAGCGGCACAGGATAAATTAGCTGCCATGCAAAACTATTGTCAGGTTCCAACTTGCCGCGCTCAACAACTCATCACCTACTTTGGACAGCAAATTGCACCTTGCGGCCAATGCGATGTCTGTCTTCCACGGACTTTAGACGAAAACACGCTGTTGGCTTTTCTTTCAGAGCCGCGCAGCATTACCGAACTCGAAGCACATTTTTTATGCGCCAAGGCAGCGCTCGAGCCCTTCATTAGGCCGCATTTACACACCGAAAAAATCAAGTTCAAAGCGGGAAAATTCTACCTCTAATTCTCGCTCATGACCACACCTTCTGTACAAGAAGCGCCAAAACTCCAATGGCACTTCTTACTTGTTTTATTGCCTTTTATCGTTGGGATCTATTTGGCTGATTACCGTAATTTAACGGAGGCCTCATTGCTTTTTTTGAAGTTTTTTTCTTTGGGAAGCGCAGCGTTACTCCTTTTTAAATCCTGGCGGCAAATCGGTCTTGTTTTGGCTTTTTTCTGCGTTGGTTTTTGGCTGCTCTTTAGCCGTCAGGCTGAATTCAGAGCGCAGCAAGCGTTGCAAATCAACCAAGAAGTTTCTGGCCTTTTTGAACCTCTAACGATAGCGCACAAAAAGGAGCTACAAAAAATAAAGGGCCGTTTTTATTGGGGTAACCCAAAGGCCAAAAAGTCAGTGGTGCTGCAACTCTACATGTTTGCTCAGGAGCCACTGAAATGCAATACGCTTTATGCCTTGCGTTGTAAGCCAGTACTGCTGAACAACGAGCGCTACCCAGGTGCGTTTGATCAGTCGAGGTATTATGAATTGCAAGGCGTGAGTCACCGGGCATTTATCGAGCGCCAACAAATTCAGCTCATAGAAACACAAGGCCTGACTGCAAAAAAGCCCTGGCTTACGCAAATCAAAAATCAGCTTTCAAAAACCTTTTCACGCGCACTTACACCGCGTTCGGCGGCGATTGGCAGGGCACTTATTTTAGGAGAACGCGACGGAATTGACCAGCAATTGCGTACTTATTTCTTAGCGACAGGCGCTATGCATATTTTGGCGGTTTCGGGCATGCATATTGGTTTATTGATCTTGGCTTTACTCAAAATCTTAAGTTACTTTTCCAGATGGGTAAGCCGCAAACAAGCCTTGCTACTTGTGCTCTTCATTGTTTGGTATTATGCTGCATTGACAGGTTTGTCGGCATCCGTCTTGCGCAGTGTTTTTATGTTCAGTGTATTGCTCTTGAGTCAGCTTTCGGGGAGGCAAATGAGTCAGCTCTCTGCGCTGTTCTTTTCGGCATTTTGTCTTTTGCTCTACGATCCGCTATATCTTTTTGACCTCGGTTTTCAGTTGTCATATCTCGCTATGCTCGGTATTTATCTTTATTACGAAGCGCTTCGGTCTAGACTTCAATTCAGGTGGAAAGTCTTGACACATTTATGGGATGGCACTGCTCTCGGTTTGGCCGCCACCCTCACCACACTACCGCTGAGTTTGTATCATTTTCATTTGTATCCAAATTATGCGCAACTAGCCAACCTTTGTTTGATGAGTTTATCGAGCTTGATTTTGGTGTTGGGTATGTTTTTCCCTTTTTTGCAGGCGCTGCCGTGGCTAGACCGACTCAGCGCCTTTGTCTTGGAAACGACCATTCAATGGATGTTGGAGATCATGCGGTTTTTTAGTGTAGCGCCAGGTGCTTTAGCCAAAGGATTTGTACTCCCCTTTTGGTGGGTGCTGCTGTTTTGGTTGGCAACCTATTTTCTGTTTTACGGCCTGGGGCGCAACTACAAAAAGCTTGCGCAATTGGGCTTGCTCAGTAGTTTGCTGTTTATGGCGGGGCTGCGCCAACGCAACGCATTTGTTCGTGAAATCACCTTTTACCAAAACGACCAGGTGCTGTTGATCAGAAAAGGACCCAAGGCGCTGGCCATCGGGCCGAAGCCCGTAGTAAAATGCGCGTTTTTATTGCCTACACTTGAAATTTATCACAATTGTGAAATCCGCTACCTACAAGTAAAAAAAGGCACGACGAAAGTCAGCCTGAAGCACCTTGCGCTGCAGATTTCCAATCGAAAAAGCTACCAAATCGACATTCAGGCGCAAAAGCAGACAGATAAAATCAAGGTCTTTTGACCAAGAATTTTATCTTTGCTAAAATTTGACACCATGAAAATGCTCAGTCCGAAGGCCGTTCTTCAGGCGCTCGAAGCCCAAGAAAGCTGTTGCCTAATCGATATCCGTGAACCCTATGAATTGCTCAACTGTAAAATTGACTGCCCATCTGTTCCGATGGCCACTTTTGCAGCAGCCTATCCAAGTTACCAACACTACAACCAAGTGGTGCTCATGTGTCAGTCTGGAAAGCGCGCAGAGGCGCTCGCTAATTTCATGGAGACCGAATTTAAAGCCACAAATATTTGTGTTTTGGAAGGTGGTATGAATGCCTGGATCGAACAAAACGCACCTCAAATCACTTGCCAATAAATGAGCGCATTCACCCAACTCCTCGATTTCATCCTACATATTGACAACTACCTTTTCTTGCTCATTCAAGACTATGGCATTTGGGTTTACGCTATTTTGTTTTTGATTGTGTTTGTAGAAACCGGCTTGGTTTTCATGCCCTTGTTACCCGGCGACTCCCTGCTTTTTGCAGCGGGATCTTTTTGTGCAGGTGTACAAATTGACAACGAATTGGCACAACTCAACTTATTGGTGGTGCTCGGTTTATTGATCGTTGCGGCAATTTTAGGCGACGCCCTCAATTTTTGGATCGGTCAAAAATATGGCAGAAAACTAGCTGAGCTCAAAATCGGACGCTATGCCCTGCTCAAAGAAAAGCACCTGTTGCAAACACAAGCATTTTTCGAGAAACACGGTTCCAAAACCATCATTATTGCACGCTTTGTACCGATTGTGCGCACTTTTGCACCTTTTACTGCCGGTTTGGCCAATATGCGTTACAGCATCTTTTTAAGATTCAATGTCATTGGCGGCATCAGTTGGGTATTGGGCCTTACGCTACTGGGGTACTTCTTTGGCAACCTTCCGATTGTTCGAGACAATTTTGAAACCGTCATTTTTGGCATCATTGGCTTGTCTTTGCTGCCGATGCTCATTGCCATCGCCAAAGAAAAAATGGCTAAGCGTTGAAGCGCTGAAACTCATTTTGTAAATACGAACGGCAAATTTCTGTCGGGAACTGCTCAATCTGAGCGGAGATTTCTAGGATCTTGGCAGCCAAATCTGTAGCACTAGCTTGTGTATCTAAAGTATTGGCAGCCATATTGATAACACGCAACACTTCTTCTTTTGCTTGAATCAGCATTAGCCAACCCTGAGGCGATACAAAAAGCTGTTGTGCAATATTGTGTTCAAACTCTTCTCTAACGGTCTTGACAAGCAAACTTTGTTGGGTGCGGGCATTGTTTGTGACTTGCAGCGTGCGCAGTGTAAGGTTGGCAGGCGAAATGCGGTCTAACAACAAAATACAGCGCTGATACGCCTCGAGCTTACTCGGGAGAAAATAATTTTGGCGTTGCAAGCTGAGTTCGGTCTGCAGCTTGATGAGGCTGTGGTCGTGTTGGCGCTTGAGAAATAAATAAACGATAGTGACCATAGCCAAACTGACCAATAGAAACGAAATAACCACAAAAATGAGTTCCATACGTATTTTTTTTGAGGCAAATATAGTGCTTTGCGCTATTTTTACTTCATGAATAATGTGTTACTCCCACTCATCTTGTTATTATATTTCGGGCTACTGCTCGCAATCGCCTACTTCAGCTCCAAAAATGCGAGCAGCCATAGCTTTTTTACCGGCGACAAAAAAAGCCCTTGGTATCTCGTTGCTTTTGGTATGATCGGCACCTCGCTTTCGGGCGTCACCTTTATTTCGGTTCCCGGAGCAGTAAGCGCGGGCGCCTGGCACTATTACCAACTCGTGCTCGGTTTCTTTGCGGGTTATTTTGTTGTGGCTTACGTGCTTTTACCGCTCTATTACAAATACCAACTGAGTTCCATTTATCGGTATTTAGAACTGCGCCTGGGCTTGCGGGCCTATCAATGGGGAGCGGGTTATTTTATTCTCTCGCGCACACTAGGCGCTACAGTTCGGCTCTATCTTGTCATCAACGTTTTGCAACTTTTTGTTTTTGAACCAATTGGCTTGGCTTTTTGGCAATCTACACTCCTGATCATCTTCATGATTTTAGCTTACACACTTAAAGGAGGTGTCAAAACAATTGTCTGGACAGATACCCTGCAGACCTTCTTTATGCTCTTGGCTTTGGTGGTGTGTATTTTCACGCTGCAACAGCAAATGGAGGTGTCGTGGTCAGCGCTCTGGAAAAACCTCCAACACGAACAACTCACCCAAATTTGGTCCTGGAATCCATCCAAAAGCGATTATTTCTGGAAACACTTCATTGGCGGCGCTTTCATCACCATCGCAATGACGGGTCTCGACCAAGAAATGATGCAGAAAAACATCAGTGTCAAGACGCTCAAAGATGCCCAAAAGAATATGGTCGTCTTTAGCTTTACCTTGCTCATTGTCAATGCCTTGTTTTTGCTACTCGGCAGTATCCTGAGTTATTTTGCACTCAAAAACGGTCTCACTTTTGCTCCAGACGACCTCTTTCCGCAAATCATTCAGCAATATTTGCCTCAAGGCGTTTTCATCATTTTCATCATCGGACTTATTTCCGCGCTATTTCCGTCGGTAGACGGTGCAATCACCGCACTCACGGCTTCATTTTGTATTGACATCATTGGCTTTGAGCGTAAAAACCTTCCCGAGGCGGAGCGCATGCGCCTCAAAAAAATCGTTCACATCAGCTTTGCTGCTCTGTTTACCTTGTTGGTTTTCTTGTTCAAATGGTACAACGACAAAAGCATCGTCAACTTGATCTTTTTGATCGCAGGCTATACCTATGGCCCACTCCTCGGTTTGTTTGCCTTTGGTATCCTCACCAAAAGAAATGTGCCCGCAGTACTTATCCCGCTTATTGTCGTGCTTGCCCCACTCTGCTGCTACTTCTTGAGCAAGAATGCAGACCTCATTTGGAAAGGTTATCAATTTGGAAATGAAATGCTTTTACTCAACGGATTCCTTACTTTTGCGCTGCTCTTTTTGAGTAGTTTTGCCCATCAACCCCAGCAAACCGATGAAACTCCTCTTGTCTGATCACCACTTGCATTTGCGCTTTGCGCCGCTGACACTCACCCGCCCGCTTGCCGAGCTGCGCTGTGGCTTGTTCACCAATACAGAACGTTGGACCATGCTGCTCAACGATGTGCAAATTGGGTATCAAACTGAAAGCTATTTACAGGCAAAATTTCCGAGCAACGACGGCATCTGGGTAAATGCGCAAGTTATTGCGAATCAATACATCGCAAGTGCTGTAAGTCAACTTCAAGAAGGGCAAGCGCTGTATGTCAATCAAGTTTTGGTTGCGCGCCATCAAGAGGAGCGAGAACGCATAGAACTAATGGTTGAGGAGCTTCTTATTTTGGAAAACCGCTGGGATCTCTACCTCAAAAACGCAGCTATTTTAAAGCAAGATTTTGAACTCATTACTCGGGGTAGAAAAAGTGCCGCATTGCGCACAAGCAATCGGCTTATTGGCCCTGAATCACAATTATTTATTGAAGAAGGAGCGCGCATTGAGGGCGCTATTTTGAATACCAACGAAGGCCCTATCTACATTGGCAAAAATGCAGAAGTCATGGAAGGCGCACTTTTGCGCGGCCCTTTAGCGCTTTGCGACGGCGCCGTTGTCAAGATGGGTGCTAAAATTTACGGCGCCACCACAATAGGACCCGAGTGTCGGATCGGCGGCGAAGTCAGCAATAGCCTATTTCAAGGCTATTCCAATAAAGGTCACGACGGTTTTATTGGAAACGCACTCATTGGCGAATGGTGCAACTTAGGTGCCGACACCAACTGCTCCAACCTCAAAAACAACTACGGAATGGTGAGCACCTATAGTTATGAAGCACAAGATCAGGTCAAGACCGATCAGCTTTTCATGGGCCTCACCATGGGTGACCACAGCAAATCTGCAATCAATGTACAATTCAACACCGCTAGTGTGGTAGGTGTTTGTAGCAATGTTTTTTGCAGTCACTTCCCCGAAAAACACATTCCTTCCTTTCAATGGGTAGCAGATGCCCAAACAGAGCCCTACCTACTCGACAAAGCAATAGAAGCGGCTTCTGCCATGATGGCCAGAAGGAAAGTGGCTTTTGGCCCAGAAGAGCGTCAAATCTTTACTTTTTTGGCAAACAACTGACTTTTTTGCAGCGTTTCTGCCTTTGGCATGCATCTTGTCACCCACCCGCTTGAAACAATTCTATTATGAGCAATCTCTTTGATCAAGGTTTTTTTGGTGTATCTGGCTATGATGCCGATGCTGAGTTTATTCCACTCATTACAGCAGAGGAAGAAGAGCACATGAACAAACAAGAATATCCTGAAGAACTCCCCATACTTCCTTTGCGCAACAACGTGCTCTTTCCAGGAGTAGTAATTCCTATTACAGTTGGCCGCGACAAAAGCATCAAGCTGATACAAGAAGCCAATAAGGGCAGCAAAATCATCGGGGTTGTTTCACAAAAGAACCAAGACGTTGAAGCACCTCAGTTTGTTGATTTACATCAAGTTGGTACCGTTGCCCAAATCATTCGCTTGCTCAAAATGCCCGACGGAAGCTCTACGGTCATTATCCAAGGAAAGCGGCGTTTTGAAATGCTACAGGCCACCCAAACCGAACCTTACATGAAGGCCAAAGTGAGGGTCCTGACCGAACAACCCTTAGATGCAGCCAATAAAGAACTCGAGGTCATGTTCAATACAATCAAAGACCTCGCTTTACAAATCATCAGAGAAAGCCCAAATATTCCGTCAGAAGCGCAATTCGCCATTGGCAATATCGATAGTCCAAGTTTCTTGGTCAATTTCATCTCGTCTAACATGAACGCCGATGTCGCTAAAAAACAAGCGATGCTTGAAGAAATGGACATGAAGAAACGCGTCATGATGGTGCTTGAGCACCTCACGGCAGAAATTCAGGTGCTCGAGATGCGCAACGAAATCCAAAACAAAGTCCGCAAAGACCTCGACAAACAACAGCGCGAATACTTTTTGCATCAGCAAATGCGCACAATCCAAGACGAACTCGGCGACAACCCCCAAATCCAAGATGCGCGCGAACTCGAAAAACGAGCGCAGCACAAAAAATGGGATGCCCGCGTGGCCAAACTCTTCGGCAAAGAACTCGAAAAGCTACAGCGCATGAATCCGCAAGGGGCCGAATACACCGTTCAGCTCAACTACCTTGACCTCCTACTCGAACTTCCTTGGAATGTCTACAGCAAAGACAAACTAGACTTGACCGTCGCCAAGCGCGTGCTTGAGCGCGATCATTTTGGTTTAGAAAAAGTCAAGGAACGCATTTTAGAATATCTTGCCGTTCTCAAGCTCAAAGGCAACATGAAAGCGCCTATTTTGTGTTTTTATGGCCCTCCAGGCGTCGGT
>CALJTX010000022.1 GCA_937975705.1 uncultured Flavobacteriia bacterium
GTTGTACAAGTGCAGTAAGCACAACTGTAACGATCAACGCATTGCCAGTAGTTGCGCCAATTACAGGAACAACAACTGTGTGTGCAGGATCAACTACAACCCTTGCTTCTGTAACTCCAGGTGGAGTTTGGTCTACTGCCAATACAGCAACTGCAATTGTGAATGCAACGACAGGTGTTGTTACAGGTATTGCTCCTGCAGCAACGACCATTTCTTACACTGTTACCAATGCCAACGGCTGTGTGACAACTGTAAGTTCTCCACTAGTAGTGAATCCATTGCCAGTAGTTGAAGCCATCACAGGTGCAACAACCGTATGTGCTGGTTCAACGACCATCTTCGCTAGCTCAACTACAGGCGGTACTTGGACATCTGCTAACAACGCGGTTGCTTCAGTGAACGCTACAGGAGTTGTATCGGGTGTAACGGTCGGTTTGACAACCATTACTTACACGGTAACCAATGCGAACGGCTGTACAAGCTCAGTTAGTGCAGACATCATTGTGAATCCACAACCGGTGGCACCAGTCATTACGGTAACTGGTCCAACAATGATCTGTCCGAACACTACAACTGACCTTTCTGTACCGGCTATCTTCACTAGCTACCAATGGAACAACGGCCTTACAACGCCATTGATTACAACTGGTCTAGCTGGAACTTACTGGGTAACGGTAACCAACGCACAAGGATGTTCAGTGAACGCTGCTCCAGTAGTGATTACAATTGGCGATACAATTGCGCCAGTAATTACTGCACCAGCAGATATCACTTACAACCTCACTGCAGGTTGCTCGGTATCTGGCTTGAACATTGGTCAGGCAGTCGCAACCGACAACTGTACGGTACTTCAAGTAACGAACAACGCACCGTTTACATTCGGTATTGGTGCAACACAAGTTGTTTGGACAGTTTACGATGCCTTCGGTAACTCCACTACTGCTATCCAAACGATCACAGTAGTAGATACCATTGCACCGCAAATTGTTGCGCCAGGTAACGTAACAGTTGCTTCGAACATCAATTGTGAGGCAAGCGGTGTGTTCATCGGCACAGCGACAGGTACAGATAACTGTGATTACACGATCACAAACAATGCACCGAGCATCTTCCCGTTAGGTACAACAACTGTAACCTGGACAATCACCGATGCAAGTGGCAACGTTACAACTGCTACGCAGACGGTAACGGTACTCGATACACAAGCACCATACGTGAATGTAACGGATGCAATGCTCACACTTGACTTACAAGGTCAGGCAGTTCTTGACTTCGGCATGATCGACGTCAATACTTCAGACAACTGTGGTATCGACACCATCATCTTCAGTCAGTTCTTGTTTACTTGTTCAGATGTAGGTAAAACACCAGTAGAAGTAACCGTTATCGATAACAGCGGCAACATTTCAATTGCCAATATTATGGTAACAGTTGTTGGTTCTGGAATCGATACTGACTTCGACGGCATCGACGACTCTTGTGACGACTTCATCGATACCAACGCGATTGTGATTCCTTCTGGTTTCTCACCAAACAAAGATGGTTACAACGATGTATTTGAAATCCTCGGCTTGGATAATTACGATGCGAAAAGCTTGACCGTTTACAACCGCCATGGCTTGCTCGTCTTCCAAAGCTCGACATACGATAACACTTGGGATGGTACGCTCCTCAATACAGGAGAACCAGTTCCAGATGCTACTTACTATTACTTGCTTGATTTAGGTAACGGTAAATTGAAATCAGGATTCGTTTACATCAATCGTGTACAATAACATTAAATAGCCTTGATTCATATGAAAAAGATGATCAATTTTAAAACCCTTGGGCTTATCGCTTTACTGAGCATTAACAATATTGTTAGTGCTCAGGGCGATCCCAATTTTAGACAGAACCAACTGAATGTACTTCAACTCAATCCAGCGCAGGCTGGGGCAGGAGTACACTCTGAAATCATCTGTTATGCCGCCAATCAATGGATCAACATGCCTGGTGCACCCAAGACCTATTTGACATCCGCTAATTTTAATGTGCTGAACAATTTTGGTATCGGTGCTACTTTAATGGGTGACCAATACGGGCCTGTCAATATGTCAAAAGGTGAAATCAGTTTGGCTTATCATCTAAAACTCAATGAAAAATGGAAGTTTGGGGTGGGTATGAAAATGGGCGTAACGTATACTACTGTAAATCTGGGCGAACTCACCATTATTGATCCAAACGACCCTTACATGGTGGGCACCTTGCGTTCTGGCATCAACTGGAATGCCGGCTTTGGTGGTTTGCTTTATTCAAAGCGTTTCTATTTGGGTTACGCAATGCCGAATGTATCTAAGACGAGTTTCTTGAATCACGACATGACGCTTTTTGTGGACACAAAATTTGGCCATATTGCCTATATCGGCGGTACGGTTCCTTTAAGTGAAAAAGTAGATTTACGTCCAAACTTGGTATACCGTCAAATCAAAGGCACGCCATTAAATGTAGAGGCTAACACTATTTTTACCTTCGACAAAAAGTATGATTTTGGTCTTACTTTCCAATACAATGCTTCAGTTGGCGCCATAGCGGGAATGCAAATTCGAGATTATCTCTATCTCGGATATGCCTATAGTTATCCTATTAACCAGTTGAACCGTGTGACCATGCAATCGCATGAAATCGCTTTGCGCTACCGCATTTTGAACAAATGTGAGCGCACAACAAATCCGCGTTATTTCATCTAAAGGTCTTCCAAAACGTGTCTAGAAGCTACCTAACCCTTATTGTCTTCTGCTTGAGCTTAACGCTTGGTTATGCACAAAAGCTCCAACTCGAGAAAACTTGCTTTAGCACCAAATGGGAAGATTGGGGCCCTAGAAAAATTGGCGACAAAATGTACTGTTTATCGGCCGCATTTGCTTGCGACACAACCATGATAGACCCCTACACGCTGCAACCATATTCTGATTTATATGTGGTAAAGGGCTGTTCATTGGAGCCAGCTACTTTCACAACTAAAACTTTTGGAGTTGGTACTTCGATGAGTTCTAACTTTTATGATGGCCAAATTAGTGGGAACAGTAAAGTTCTTTTTTTCACCAATAACCACGGCAAGGAACACAATTTGCGTTTGGGTGTTTTTTATGCCTTTAACGTCAATAATAAATGGTCAGACCCCTTGGTTTTTCCTTTCAATTCTCTAGAGTACAACGTCAGCCATCCTTTTTACGATGAGAAAAACGGCAAATTTTATTTTGTTTCAGACAAAGGCAGCTTGTTAGAAAAGAACGAAGACATCTACGTCTGTTCATTTGACGGTAAAACTTTTGGTACACCCACGAAGGTAGCAGTGGTCAACACTGGCCTGAACGAGCTTGCACCTTTGGTCTACAAAGACACGCTCTATTTTAGTTCAAACGGCTTTAATAGCATGGGAGGCTACGACATGTACAAATTGGTAGGCGGAAAGGTCGTTTCTATGGGCCCTGAATTCAACTCTGTACACGACGATCTTGCCATGATGTATGACAGCGATACATCGGGTTACTTTACCTCCGACCGCTACAGTAAAGGTGCAGACGACGACATCGTTCGCTTTGTCATCACAAAACAAAAAGAAACCCCAATTGTAACGCCGGTTCCGATTGATTCCCTACCTCAACTCGCCGTGCTCAGTACCGAAGCCGCAATAGCTAAATTGGTACAAACTAAAAATCAAATTGACTCATTGCGCAATGTAGCCACACAGGCTGGTGTTTCTCCTGATTTATTTGCTTTCTTGAACATGGCGTTGGCTCAATATGAGAAAGATTTTCCACAGAGTATGGAGGGCAAAAGCCTAGACGATATCAATACTAAAATTTCGGAATTGCTAACGGTAATTACGTTGATCAATCAGCAAATTGATATCGCTGCGCCAAAACCAACCGACACCAAAGTGCTAGCACAATTGAAAGCTAACAAGGATTCTGGTACTACTCTTGAGAATACGCCTATCACCATTGACATTTTGGCCAATGATAGTATTGGTGCAGGTAGTTTTGATTTAGGTAGCATCGACCTCGATCCAACAACGCCAGGCATTCAGCAGCGCATCGTCAATGAGCAAGGAACTTGGAAAGTTCAAAATGGCAAAGTGACATTTGAGCCAAAAGAGGGTTTCAATGGCTTTGCGAATCTGACTTATGTAGTAGCCGATCAAAAGGGCAATATAAGCAACGCAGCACTCATCACTATTGATGTATTACCAGTCATTGCTGCACCTATTGCTGAAAACGATTTTGCTGAAACCAAAGCCAATAAAGCAGTAACCATTGCAGTCACTCAAAATGATCAAAGTGTTGAAGGCGTTTTAGATTTAGCGAGCATTGATCTCGATCCGAATACACCAGGTCAACAACAAACCATCACCAACAGTCAGGGTACTTGGTTGGTTGCAAATGGCAGCATCACCTACAAGCCAGCTCAGGATTTCAAAGGGATGGCGATCATGAGTTATTCCATTCAAAACGATGGCGGCGTTGTGTCTAACGTAGCAAATGTCACTGTGAATGTAGCTGCCGAGCCAGTTGTAAACGCAGTTAAAGTTGTCGCCAATAACGATGTAGCAACTACCAAACAAGGGCAGGCTGTGAATGTTGCTGTCCTGACCAACGACCTCGATCCAGAGGGCGCGCTAGATCCAGCATCTATTGACCTCGACCCTACAACTGAAGGTATCCAACAACTCAAACCTACCTCTCAAGGTACTTGGTCTGTTGCCAATGGCATCGTTACTTTTAGCCCGGCCCCAGATTTTGTTGGCAAGGCGAATTTGACGACCTACACCGTTAAAAACAAAAACGGAGTGGTGTCAAATGTGGCAACAATTAGTATTGACGTATTGGAGGTTGTTTCGGCTCCTGTGGCCCAAAACGATCAGCAAACTGCTAAGCCAGGCGAACCTACGCTTATCGATATCGCTACGCATTCATCAGACCCTCTTGAAAATATTGACCTTACGACTATTGACCTCGATCCCGGAACTCCAGGTAATCAGCAAAAAATCACGAATGCACAAGGAACATGGCTTGTTGAAAACGGAAAAGTGAAATTTATTGCTGCAGACGGTTTCAGCGGAACAGCTACCATTCCGTACACGGTCAAAAACGCTAAAGGAACCTTATCAAATGTAGCCTTACTTTCTGTGGACGTTCCGAAAATAGAGCTTCCAGTAAACACAGCTAACTTAGAGCTTGCCTTGATCAATTCCATCATTGACCAATCGAAAATTGAAAACATTCACTTTGAGTTTGACAAATACGCCATTATTCCGGAGTATCAGAAATACTTGCGTGGTTTATCCATGTTGTTTAGCGCCAACCCTGAATGGCAAATTCACTTGTCTGGCCACACCGATAGCCTTGGTACAAATGCCTACAACATCAACCTTTCCAAAAACCGTTCGGAGTCGGCTAAGCAATTCTTAGTGAGTTGTGGTATTGCTGCTGAGCGTATTACTTACGAATACCACGGAGAAGAAATTCATATTGCCACCAACAGCACCCCAGAGGGGCGCTACCAAAACCGTCGCGTAGAAATTGCGGTGTCTTTGAATGGCAAGAAGCTTTACGACACCGGGGTTCCGAAGTAGGCTTAGCTTTTGACTCAAGTTTACCGAATTATCGAAAAACTCACACGTCTATTCGCGGCGTCGACTTCCAAGGTTTTACCAGGGTATTTTGTTTCTGACTTTCCTCTGAAACTCACCACCAATCTTTCTTTGGCAATGCCATTACTGATCAAATAAGTCGTAACCGCTTCGGCACGAGCAGCTGATAGTTTGTTATTGACGTCATTTTCACCATCTGCATCTGCATGGCCCACAACACCAATTTGTACACGCGGATTCGTCTTCATATAGGAAATCAGGTTATTCAGTGACTGGTGATATACCGGATTGAGCCAAGGCGAACCTTTCACAAACAACACTTCGTAAACGCCAGCATCTGCGAGCGTTTTATTGTCATCGATATAAATAGTGTCAGTTTGCCCCTGAACCACCTCTACACGCGTCTCGTAGCGTTCCACGACGGTGTCAACGGTTTGCATTTGGGCTTGAAGTGCTTGAACTTGTTTTTGCAACTCTGTAATTTTGGCGAGGTCGGCAGCTTGCAGACGCGGCGTATAGCTCCAGTCTGCGTGGGTTTTGGCCTTACCTAGGTAGTAATTGAATCCTACTGTAGCAGCGGCATAATAGCCACTAAAGCCACCACCTTGAACCGGCAGCGCTTCAAAGTCAAAGCCATTGTTTTGGCGAATGTTAGCCATAAAACTAATGTCGGCATTAATGCTGAGCTTCTCGTTGATTTTGAATTGAGGCGTTAGGCCAATAATGCCTTGCAACATTTCATCTACCGCACCTTCTTGAGCTGAAAATAGTTCAGCAGGGCCAGAGAGCAGGGTTTTGTTCCACATAGTGGCATAACCAGCGCCTACGTGTAGCTGAAGTCCTAGCCGCTTAGAAAAGTCGTCAAAATGTAAAATATCGGTAAGGTTGAAGGTGGGCTGAATGCTGAAGCGCAACGCTTGGGTGTGCGGATGTCCATCTTTGAATTTGAAGTTGTCAAAACCGACATCGAATTTAAAGCCAACGCGGTTATTGAGCATATAGCGGTAGTTGGCTTCGTAATGGCTGAAGCTGTAGATGCGTGTGGTGTGTAGCGTGTTGTGCATGCCGTCATGGCCGCCAATTGACAGCCCTAATGAAGAGCGATTGAAATCTTGCGCCTGAAAAAGTGCAGTACTGCAAAGAGTAAGGGAGAGGAGTGTTTTTTTCATGATATACAAAGCTAGTTAAACCTATAATAAGCCAACGTTATCTTCTGTCACAAGTTGCCTTAACAAAAGATTATGTAAATAATATTCAAAAAAGTGCTGTGTAACTATATTTCATATTTATGTGAAAAAAACGAAAATCTCAACTAGGGTAAAGTAAGGTAAATGTATTATATTTGCAAGGATTCATGCACGTGGACACACATAAGATAAACAATAGCGTTGTAGGATCTTTTCCCTCATCTGACCTTTCTTTGAACTGGTATGTGGTCTATACAAAGCCCCTCACTGAGAAAAAAGTAGCTGAGCGCATCACCCAACTTGGTTTCGAAAACTATTTGCCACTTTACACCACCATCAAGCAGTGGTCTGACCGCAAAAAGAAACTCGAAAAGCCACTCATCAACTCCGTTGTCTTTGTACGCTGCCATCTCAACGAGCTCCAGCGCCTCTACACTGTGCCTAGCGTGGCAGGTGTCTTGCGCCAAGACGGCAAACCAGCCGTAGTGAAGACACACGAAATTCAAAACCTCCGCATCTTACTTCAAGAAGTTGGCGCCACCGACCTCGAACCCATCTCACTCGAGCCCGGCACCCCCATTGAAGTAACCCGCGGCCCCTTTAAAGGCATCATCGGTACCGCAGTTCAGGTCCTCAACACCCTGCGCGTCATTATCGAGATCCGCCAACTAGGCATCGCTTTTTCGGTCAACGTGCCCAAAAGCTTCGTCAAACTGCTCTAAGCCAATAGGCGCAGGGCTTTACAACCAATTTCGCAAAATGTTACTGTGGGTAGCAAGGGCGAAGCCGTGAAAAAAAACACCAAAAATGAACCTTCAACAAAATACTAAAATCTACATCGCTGGTCACAAGGGCATGGTGGGCTCGGCTATTTGGCGCGCGCTGGAAAACGAAGGATTCACACAACTCATAGGAAAAACAAGCAAAGAGCTTGATTTGCGCAATCAAGCAGCTGTTCAAGAATTTTACACACGCGAGAAACCTAAAGTGGTGATTGATGCTGCTGCCAGAGTAGGGGGTATTTTGGCCAATAACAATTTTCCATATCAGTTCCTGATGGAAAACATGCAAATCCAAAATAACCTCATCGATGGCGCATTTCAGGCAGGAATCGACAAATTTATATTTTTGGGTAGCTCATGCATTTACCCCAAATTTGCCCCCCAACCCCTAAAAGAAGAGTGCTTACTTACCAATGCTTTAGAACCCACAAATGAGTGGTATGCCATTGCTAAAATAGCAGGAGTCAAGGCCTGTGAGGCCATTCGCAAACAGTTTGGTAAAGATTACGTGAGCTTGATGCCTACCAACCTCTATGGTTCGTTTGATAACTTTGATTTACAAACTTCACATGTCTTGCCCGCCATGATCAGGAAGTTTCAC
This sequence comes from uncultured Flavobacteriia bacterium, assembly GCA_937975705.1. Classification (GTDB taxonomy): domain Bacteria; phylum Bacteroidota; class Bacteroidia; order Flavobacteriales_D; family Crocinitomicaceae; genus UBA952. Next base: position 8,203 of record CALJTX010000022.1, read on the forward strand.
GATGCCAAAAACAATAACCATGCTCCTGTAGAATTGTGGGGCAGCGGTACACCCATGCGCGAGTTTTTATTTGTTGATGATTTAGCTGAAGCTGTAGTATTTGCGCTTAAACAGCACTTACCTGAGCACCTTTATAATGTAGGGACAGGAATGGATATTACTATTAAAGAATTGGCACTTACCATTCAAAAAGTAATAGGGCATGAAGGCTCAATCAATTGGGATGCCTCAAAACCAGACGGCACACCACGTAAGTTAATGGATGTATCAAAACTTAAAAATGCAGGTTGGCAATACAAAACGTCACTACAAGATGGAATTGCCCAAACCTATAATTGGTTTTTAGCGCACAGTTCACAAATTAAAGAAGTCAAAATATGAAAACGGCACTCATTACCGGTATCACCGGCCAAGATGGCTCTTACTTAGCCGAATTACTCTTAGATAAGGGATACATGGTGCATGGCATCAAGCGCCGGGCTTCGTCTTTTAATACACAACGCATCGATCATATTTATCAAGATCAGCACAATCCGAATGTCCATTTCAAAATGCACTACGGTGACCTCACTGACTCTACCAACATCATCCGCATCATCCAAGAGGTGCAACCAGATGAAATCTACAATTTGGGCGCCATGTCTCATGTCAAGGTTTCTTTTGACTCTCCTGAATACGTGGCCAATGTAGATGGCATCGGAACACTCCGCATTTTAGAAGCGGTGCGTATTTTAGGTCTTGAAAAGAAAACCCGTATTTACCAAGCATCTACCTCAGAACTCTACGGCGGCTTTGCTGAAAATAAAAACGCCAACGGTTTCTATGACGAAACATCTCCTTTTTACCCACGTTCACCTTACGGAGTTGCCAAAATCTACGGTTACTGGATCACCAAAAATTACCGCGAGGCCTATGGTATGTATGCCTGCAACGGTATTTTATTCAACCACGAATCGCCGCGCAGAGGCGAAACCTTCGTCACTAGAAAAATAACCATGGCGGTTGCAGCTATTGCGCACCACAAACAAGACTGCCTTTACTTAGGTAACCTCAATGCCCTGCGCGACTGGGGCCACGCCAAAGATTACGTCGAGGCAATGTGGAGAATGCTTCAGCAAGATACCCCTGAAGATTTCGTCATCGCAACTGGCCAAACTACCTCTATCCGCGATTTTGTACGCATGGCTTTTGCCGAAATTGGCGTCGAACTCACTTTCGAAGGCAGCCAAGAAAACGAAATTGCCAAGGTACTGGCTTGCAGCAATCCGAACTACCAATTAGAAGTAGGAAAAACTATTGTTCGCGTGGATCCCAAATACTACCGCCCCACAGAAGTCGACCTCCTCATCGGCGACCCCACCAAGGCCAAAACACAATTAGGTTGGCAGCCTAAGTACGACCTAACTTCACTCGTTAAAGAAATGATAGAGAGTGACTTAAAATTATTCTCCTAAAAACCCATGCTTCTTTACTCAAAACAAAGCAACTAATACCCAATTTTCACGTCCATTTCATATGGCTTTATTTCGCATTCTCTCCACTATAAGACCTACTTTTTTCAAAGCATACCTTCATCGCTGTCTTTCAACACGTAGGCTCAAAATTGCTCATTTTTCACTCGTTGTTTTTTTGATTTTCATTCTTGTTGAATGGCAACATGAAAACAATTTGTATCGAAATATTGGCCATATGGCCCAAGCTCATGCCGCCAATCATACCGACACCTCCGTCGTGAAAGAAGCCATGACATCACTCAATCTCAGTATGCGCGCTCGTAGTGCAATTTTTCGAGGACACGAAAAGTTGAGCTGGAAACAAAGTGTTTTGCAAAGTGCCGACATCAACCTCATGTATGGTTCGGGTGCTTGTGGCGGCTATTCAATGGTACTAGCGCGCACATTACAAGTCCTAGGATACGACGTCCGAATCGGACAGCTCAAAATTGTGAACGGCACCTGGGGTGGCCACATCATCATCGAATACCGCTCGAATATCCTCAATAAATGGGTCATGATAGATCCACTTTACACCTGGATACCGCGCACCAAAAGCGGCAAAATGGCAAGCATTAAATATGTCTCCAAACACTGGCAAGATTTTGAAAGTCAGATGCCCGAAAGTTTCAAAGAAAAATACCGCTACAACGACGTCCGCTACACCAACTGGGACAAATGGGGTGGTATCTCTAAACCCTACTATGGTTTAGCTAAATTGTTAATGGGCAAGACCTATGCAGATACGATCAGCTTGCGCATGTACCGCCTCAGCACCTTTCCACTGCTTTTCTGGACAACAGTAGCAATCTATTTCTCCTTATTTAGTTTCGGCTATTTTAAATTCAGACGCCAACAACGATTGGCAAGTCAATAAAATATGGACCACCAAGAAGCCCTCAAAGAATGGGATTTAATTATTGAGCCACAAAGCTCATTACTAGAACTCAATTTAAAAGATGTATGGCGCTACCGCGACCTCCTATGGTTGTTGGTCAAGCGCGATTTCGTCTCTTTCTACAAGCAAACTATTTTAGGACCACTGTGGTTTTTTATACAGCCGCTCTTCACCACCATCATCTTTACTTTTATTTTCGGCAAGCTCGCGGGCCTCAGTACCGATGGTTTGCCACAGCCGCTTTTCTACATGGCGGGCATTACCGCCTGGAATTATTTTGCCGACTGCCTTACCAAAACCAGTACGGTATTCCGAGACAACGCCAATATTTTCGGCAAGGTCTATTTTCCGCGTCTCATTATGCCGCTTAGTATAGTCGTTAGCAACTTGGTGCGCTTTGCCGTGCAAATGATTCTATTTTTTATGATGCTTGGCTATTACGCATATTACGGCGCAAATTTCCATCTGAACGCAACTGTGCTGCTCTTCCCGGTGCTCGTTCTTCTTATGGCGCTGTTAGGTTTGGGTCTTGGCCTGATCATAACAGCACTCACCACCAAATACCGCGACCTTGCTTTTCTGATCACTTTCGGCGTACAACTCATGATGTACGCTACTACCGTTATTTACCCCCTCAGCGCCGCCCCAGCCGCTTACAAATGGGTCATCGAACTCAACCCCATGACCGGCATTATAGAAGCCTTCCGCTACGGCTTCTTGGGCGAGGGCAGCCTCACATTTCAAACACTTGGCTATTCAGTCATATTTACACTTGTCTCCCTCTTTTTGGGTGTCATTATCTTTAACAAGACGGAGAAAACCTTCGTCGACACGGTTTAGCACATGAGCAACACAGCCATCAAAGTCGAGAACCTCTCCAAAATCTACCGCCTCGGCGAAATCGGTACCGGCACCATCTCCAGAGACATGGAACGCTGGTTCAAGACCAAAGTCCTCAAACAAGAAGACCCCTTCCTGAAAATTGGCGAAACCAATGACCGCGCCAACAAAGGTGCTTCAGACATCGTCTACAGCCTCCAAGACATCAACTTCGAAATCAACCAAGGCGACGCAGTTGGCATCATTGGCCGCAACGGCGCCGGCAAAAGCACCTTACTGAAAATCCTCTCACGAGTCACCACCCCCACCACCGGCCGCATCAACATCAAAGGCCGCGTAGCCTCTCTACTCGAAGTCGGCACTGGTTTCCACCCAGAACTCACGGGCCGCGAAAACATCTACCTCAACGGCGCCATCCTCGGCATGCGCAAACGCGAAATCGACCGCAAACTCGACGAAATCATCGACTTCTCCGGCGTAGAACGCTACATAGACACCCCCGTCAAACGCTACTCCTCCGGAATGTACGTCCGCCTTGCCTTCGCCGTCGCCGCCCACTTAGAATCAGAAATCCTCATTGTCGACGAAGTACTAGCCGTTGGCGACGCAGAGTTTCAGAAGAAGTGCTTAGGCAAGATGGGTGAAGTGAGTAAGGGCGAGGGTAGAACGGTGTTGTTTGTGAGTCATAATATGGGGGCGGTGCAGAGTTTGTGTAATAAGGGTATTTTGTTGGATAGAGGTACTGTTATCGGTGATAATCACATTGATTCAGTTCTTTCAATGTACAGTAGTAATCACATTTCAAAAACGTGGGAAAATAAATTATTGGATCTTAAAGACTATGGTCTAGTTTCATTAAACTGCGAAATTATAGGAGAACAACCACATCTAAAGTTAAATCTGAATTTTTCGATTTACAATAAGGATATTTCATCGAAAAAAGCATTTGTTGCATTTTATATTTCATCAGGTGATTCATTTCCATTAATGGAGTCAATTCCCGGATATAATACAATACAATTTACCGAACAAGACCAAATTACAAACTACTCAGCTGTAATAGATATTTCATATATTATCCCAGGAACATATAATTTAGGTTTATGGTTTGGCTTTGATCATTTTTCAGAAATCATGAATTATAAAGAAATCGTGAGTTTTGAGGTAACACAAAACCCTAGTAATAATAGAACTATAGATTTCCCCAAGAATGCTGGTTATTTCGCCCCTTTATCCTATATAAAATGATTAAAAAACAAACGTCTCGATTTAAACTTTTGATCAAAAGTTTAATACCTCAAAGGCTTCTAAATAAACGGTATTTGAATAGTTTATTATCCTCAGTAAAAGTAATTAAATCACATGAAATTTTTGCAGAGGGAATAAAAATTGAAATAGACAATATGCAAATTTTATTAAGAGACCAAAGTCACAGCGATATATTTGTGTTCAAACAAATATTTGAATACCAAGAATATAAAGTTATTTATGAAATACTGAATTCACTTAATCAGGACCATTATACAATCGTTGATGCAGGAGCCAATATTGGTTTAACATCACTTTATCTATCAAATAAACTAAGCAATTGTAAATGTATATTAATTGAGCCGGATAAAAATAATTTTAAACAATTAACTAGTAATGTTGGTAGAAATGAATTGTTGTTAGATACAATTTGTATAGACAAGGCTCTATCAAGCAATTCCAAAAAATTATTTTCACTAGAAAACAATTTTCGTGATGAATTGGATTGGTCAATTAGGGCTTTAGAAGATGATTCTGGAACTGTCCAATCAATCGATTTATATGATATAGTTGATCAATATCTTGGAACACCCATTGATTTATTGAAGATGGATATTGAAGGTGGTGAGTTTGAGGTCTTCACTAACGACAAGAATTGTGCTTTTTTAGATCACTTTAAAGTTTTAGCAATCGAAATACACGATGAAGTTGGTGATAGAAAAGAAATTGAAAGGCAATTAGCGTTACATAATTTTACTTATTTTAATTCTGGTGAGCTCACCATTGGTATAAATAATAACTTATTTCGAATCTAAAAGAACAATGGATTTTCATTAATTATACCTACACAAAATAGATAACTTCAGGTGCATGAATATTTTAAAACCCTGGAGCTTAGAAAAGTCGCTTATTGGGACTGAGTTCAATACATCTGTATTCTCTGGTCCTAATATTTACTAAGAATAGGGGGGCAATTCGAAAAAGAAGTTCTATGTGGCAATATCTAACTACAATTAATTTAGTAATGAAAACAAGATTGCTTTTTCGATTTAAAAAAGTACTATGGATGTTTCAGTAATTATTTGTTGCTATAATAGTGAAAATAGAATTGTTCCTACTCTTGAGCATTTATCTAAGCAAATTCTGGGCTCTTTGCGTTGTGAGATAATCCTTGTAGATAACAATTGCACGGATGAAACAATTCAGATAGCAGAAGAGTTCTGGAATGAATCTGCAGCGCCGTTTTCATTGAATGTTGTAGTGGAAAAGACCCCCGGACTTTCATTTGCTCGTAAAGCGGGTGTTTTAGCCGCTAAAGGTGAAATTTTAATTTTCTGTGATGATGATAATTGGTTATCTGAGCATTTTGTTTTAAATGGGTTCGAGATAATGAATTCTAACCATGATATTGGTGTTCTAGGTGGTATAGGAATACCAATTTTCGATGGAAAAGAACCAAATTGGTTCTCTACTTTTCAAGGAGCATATGCCGTTGGACACCAATCTATTTATTCCGGGGATATTACAAGTAGAGGCTATGTTTGGGGTGCAGGATGTTTTGTTAGAAAAGATACAATGTTACACATGTATTCCGCAGGATTTACTTCACTTTGCACAGATCGAAAAGGTAATGAATTAACTTCCGGTGGTGAT
>CALJTX010000023.1 GCA_937975705.1 uncultured Flavobacteriia bacterium
TTACCAATTATCTTTGCGGTACAATAACCATGACACAACACTACGGCCTCATTGGCAAAACCCTCGGGCATTCGTTTTCAGCAGCATTTTTCAAGGACTACTTTGAGAAAAACAACATCGCTGCGACTTATTCCAACTTTGAACTGAATGATATTGCAGAGATTCAGTCGCTTTTCGATCAAAACCTATCCGGCCTCAATGTTACTTTTCCTTACAAAGAAAGTGTCATTCCTTTTTTAGATCGACTAGATGATAGCGCGGCTCAAATTGGAGCTGTCAATGTCATTGCTTTTGAAAACGGTGAGAAGGTGGGTTACAATACAGATGCTTATGGTTTTGCTCAAAGCATCAAGCCTTTCCTAACTTTCGAGCACGAGCGCGCGCTTATTTTTGGAACGGGTGGCGCCTCCAAAGCGGTGGCGCATGTTTTCAAACAATTGGGTCTTGAGGTTTTTTATATTTCTCGCCAAGCTGATCATCAAAATCGGGTTTATACCTACGCTGAAATCAACGAACATATGCTGAAGGCCTGTAAGGTACTAGTAAACTGTACGCCTATCGGTACTTTTCCGAACGTTGATGCATCCATTGAGCTTCCTTTTGAATTTTTGACGCCCGCACATTTGGTCATCGATTTAGTGTACAACCCGGCCCAAACAGCCCTTATGAAACGCGCCAAAACAAAAGGTGCCGCAGTCATGAATGGTTTGTCCATGCTGCAGCACCAAGCGTTAAAGAGTTATGAAATCTGGTCGCGTTAGGCCTCGAGGTTATTCTGATTGAGGTTGTACCAGTCAATTTTTCTGGAGAAATACATCACGAGCCCTAGGATGATAAACACCCCAATACTGCCAATCAAGAGCGCTAAGTCTTCTAGCTGAATGATCACAAAAATGAAGATGTAAAGCATCGACAACAAGCCCGCAATAAACAAACTCATTTTTAAGGATCTTAAAATGGCACGTACATAAGTGCTGATCAGGATTACTGTAGCTAAGGCAGAAAGTAAAAAGGCGCTATTGAACTGAATATGTTCAGAAATAGAGAGCAATAAGGTGTAGAAAACCACAAGCGCAATGCCCACCAAAATATACTGAATCGGGTGAATTCCTGAAGATTGGAAAATCTCAATAAAGAAGAAAACCAAGAAGGTCAGGCCGATGAAAAGCAAAGCGTAGTGAATGGTGCGATGCGATTTTTGGTAGTTATCGACAGGAATTTTGAGGTCAACACCAAAGGCAGAGTCATAGATTTTGTAGCTAGAACCCGTCCAGCTTTGCGGATAATTGCGGTTGAGGTTCAAGACGTTCCAATGTGCCTTGAAACCATTTTTGTCAGTAGTGTGCTGGTCTGGTAGGAAAGAACCTGTGAATTTAGGGGTTTGCCAGTCGGAGTTCAGCACCACATCTGTTTCTTTACCTACAGGCGTGAAAAACAATTGCTGACTGCCGTTGAGTTCTACGTCAAAACTAAAGCGATACAAATGATCGTCTGAGGGTGAAATCGCTACTTTGGCGTTGATACCAGTATAAAAAACATCTTGGTTCGATACGCCCGGATTGAAGCCGATTTTTTGCCCGTCCCAGTTGAGGTTGATCTGTTTTTCGATGCCACGCAGATCTCCAATTCCGGCGTCTAGGGTGGCCTCGTTGAATTTAAACGTATGTCCTTTGCTCTCGAGGTCTTTGAAGTCGAGTTTCGTGAATTCACCGCTCACGTGCAACACCGATTTATAAACCACAATTTCATATACACCACGGTGTCTGCGATCCGGATTCACACTCGCTTGTACATTGAGTTTGCTCGGCAATACGTGTAGTCTTTCAGTGATTTGCACTAGTTTTTCTTTGCCATTTTCTTTGTCGATTTCTTTGACATAGCGCGTGTAGGGAATGGTGAGTACAGGGCCTTGTAGTGTTTGCTCGCCACCCCATTTTTCACTGACTTCGTCGATGGCATCTTTTTGGGTCTGTTCACGTTCGTAAATGATACTTTTGATCATGCCAGTGGGGATGAGTAAAAGCAAGGCGATCAGTACGATACCACCAATTTTGAAATAAAGATTGTTTTTGATTTTGGACATAGTCGTGTTTTTTTGCTACAAACGCAAAGGAAGCATAATTATTTGAATGGCTTCGCAAGTATGCGCAAATAAAGGGTTTGCTTAGGAGTCCTTTAACTTCGCCACAATATCCGACATTAAGCACTTAACAACCGAATAATGGCCTGTGCTGCCCTGAACTTTGGCATTCACCAATTAAATTTTTAGTTATGAATGCATTTAAAAACAAAGTCAGCCTGATGGGGCGCTTGGGCGGTTCGCCAGAAATTGTCAAATTCGATTCAGGGCGTTTGCTTGCGCGTTTCTCGCTCGCTACCCATGAAAACTTCAAAGACAAAAATGGCGAATGGCACGACTACACGCAGTGGCACACCATCAACGCTTGGGGCAAAATTGCCGAAAAAGTGGGCGAGAAGCTCGAAAAAGGCATGGAGGTTGTCGTAGAGGGCAAGTTGGTCAACCAACAATACGAAAACAAAGCGGGTGAAAAGCGCTTTGCCACCATCATTGAGCTCTATGATTTCATTATGGTTCAACCCAAAAAAAACGTGAGCCATGAGCAGCCGGTCAATGAAAACGCAGCCTGAGTTGCCGCGCATTTCGGCCAATCCAAACCTGCACATGAACCACGTCAACCTCATCGGCTACATGACCGCTGAGGCGCGCCATGTGCAGCTCGAAGACGGCAAGCAACTCATGCGCTTCACCCTCGCCACCAAAGAACAATTCCTCGACGCCGACGGCATCATGCGCCAACGCAGCCAATGGCACCTGCTCAGCGCCTGGGGCCGCTGGGCCAAAGTTGTCGAAGAATTCGGCGCCAAAGGCGTACACCTCGCCATCGAGGGCAAACTCGTTGGCCGCTTCTACCGCTTTGGCGGGCAGCGGCGCTTCGTCACCGAAGTCGAAATCAACGACCTCGTGGTGCTCCCCTAATTTCCTCTCCAACCAAACGATCAGAAAGGCGGCCGCAGGCCGCCTTTTGTGTGGAGTAGCAGTCAATAAAAAAGAAAACCATAGATAATAAGAGGATGAAACAGCCAACTGACAAGCATTTTTTTGAGATTATTTATCTAATTAAACAATCTCGAAGTAATGCAATTAAAGCGGTTAATACAGAATTAATTGATCTCTATTGGACAATTGGAAAATACATTTATACGAAATTAAAACGGTCTGAATGGGGTAAAGCGATTGTAACAGAACTCTCTTTTTTCATACAGAAGTATGAACCACAACTGAAAGGCTTCTCCAATAAAAATTTATGGAGAATGAAACAATTTTATGAGACTTACCATGATTTTCCAAAACTCTCACCAGTGGTGAGAGAAGTAAGTTGGACTAATAATTTGTTGATTTTTTCAAGATGTAAAACTATCGATGAAATGGAATTTTATTTAAGAATTGTAAAGTCGGAAAACTACAGCAAACGTGAACTTGACCGTCAAATTTCTTCAAGTCTTTTTGAGCGGACAATGTTATGCAATACAAATTTTTCATTTCTGTATAAAGAGCCCAACAACGATGTATTAAACATCTTCAGAGATAATTATGTGTTTGAGTTCTTGAACCTTCCCGAACCTTACTCTGAGAATGACTTAAAACAAGGACTTCTAAAACAAATGAAACAATTTATTTTAGAACTTGGCAAGGACTTTTTATTTATTGCGGAGGAATATAAGTTGCAAGTTGGCAATAGTGACTTTTTCATAGACTTGCTTTTCTATCACCGTGGACTTCAATGCTTAGTAGCATTTGAGCTTAAAGCAGATAAGTTTAAACCAGATCATTTGGGTCAACTCAATTTTTATTTAGAATCATTGGACAGGGACGTAAAAAAATCAAATGAAAATCCCAGTATAGGCGTATTGCTTTGTAAAGACAAAGATGTTGAGGTTGTTGAATATGCATTAAGTAGAAGTCTATCGCCAACTATGGTTTCAGCCTATGAGACCCAATTGCCGGATAAAAAACTTTTAAAACAAAAATTCCATGATCTGTTAAAAACAAATCGCATAAAAAATGGCTCAACTTGAGGACGCAATTTGCGACCTCAAGTTGGGGAGGAAAGCGCTTTGCTCCTTTAGCCTTCACGGAACAAGGTGGGAGGAATAAAATTGGGTTTTGAACCAGAATTTTGACATCACAAATTGTGATACCAAGATTTGTTGTATTGAGAAATCTCAAAAATCTTGAATAAATAACCAATAATAAATTTCCTTTTAAGGAAACAAAAAGTTAAATTTGTAATGAAGAAGAAATTCGATGTTCAGTTTTTGGAAGAAGCACAAGTGTTTTTAGAAAGTTACGGTTATGATTAAGGAAAATAAAATGAAAACGGTAAGTCTTGATGATATGATTGATAAACATGTCGGGAAGATTGGAACACCTGAAAGAGACGCTTTCGAATATGAATTAAGTATTGACTTGATAGGAGAAGCGATTAAACGAGCAAGAAAAGAACGCAACTTGACTCAGGAAGAATTGGGAAAATTGGTCGGAGTGCAAAAGGCGCAAATCTCAAAAATTGAGAACAGTATTAAAAATGCGCGACTCGATACAATCATTAAAATATTTAAAGCACTTGGTGCCACCATTAAATTCAATGTAGAACTTGATTACCAACAATTTGCGTATTAAAATTGAAATAAATCCAAACCTATTGATGATAAATAAAATAGTTTTACTTTAGAACATTCTTGTGTGTTATGGGTAAATTACCGGTAGTCAAAAAAATGGTCATGAAAAAAAACATACTCTTTATATTCTTCTTGTGTTGTTCAAAATTAGTTTTCGGACAGGATGCAAATTTCCTATGGGTCAAACAATTCGGCGGAACCGGTACTAGTGCAGCTCGTTCTATGAAATTAGATGCTTCGGGTAATATATATACCATAGGGGTTTTTTCTGGCACAGTAGATTTTAATCCTGGATCAGGCATTTACAACCTGACTTCTATTGGAGATCATGATATATTCGTTTCCAAATTGGATAGCGCTGGAAATTTTATTTGGGCAAAGCAAATAGGTGGGCAATTATATTATGCCGAATATGACCTCGCCTTAGATGCTGAAGGAAACATACATATTACAGGTACTTTTTGGGGACTGGTTGATTTTGACCCGGGTGCTGGTATTTTCAATCTCAACACTATTGGTACCCATGATTTATTTGTATTAAAACTAGATAGCTTTGGGAATTTTATTTGGGCAAAACAAATTGGTGGCCCCCTTGGAGCAGTTGAGGGCACTTCAATTTCCTTAGATGATTTAGGGAATATTTATACCACAGGATATTTTGCTGATACTATTGATTTTGATCCGGGAGCAGGCACTTTCATGCTGAATACAGATCATACTTGGCTTTTTAGTATGTTTGTTTTGAAACTGAATCCTTCCGGAAATTTTGTTTGGGCAAAAGCAATGTACGGTCCTTATTCTGGCGTTCAGAGTGAATCCATTTCAATTGATCGCTTTGGCAATGTACTCACGACAGGGCAATTTCGTGACACGGTAGATTTCGATCCAGGAGTTGGTTCTTTTACGCTCGTTCCTTTTAATAGCTTTGGCCTTTGGGATGCTTTTATTTCGAAATTAGATTCGTCTGGCAATTTTGTTTGGGCAAAACAATTTGGGGGAGAAAGTACTCAAATTGGTTTTTCGATAACCACGGACGCTTTCAGTAATGTTTACACTACGGGTGTTTTTGATGCTACCACTGATTTTGACCCAGGGCTAGGCACTTTCTTTATGACCCCAACTACCGAGCGAAACACGTTCATTTCAAAATTAGATGCTGCAGGAAATTTCGTTTGGGCCAAACAAATTAGCGGTTATAGTCATGGTAATGCTATAACACTAGATGCTGAAAACAATGTCTACACCACTGGTTATTTTGATGGTTGCACTGATTTTGACCCAGGATCAGGAACTTCCATTATTAATGAACCTCTTACCTCACCGGATACTTTTATAGCAAAATATGATGGCAGTGGAAATTTTATTTGGGTAAGGAGATTTGTAGGAGCCGCTCCATCATCTAATTATGGTGCATCCATTGGAGTTGATGCTTTCAACAATATTTACACTACGGGGTGGTTTCAAGGTACTTCAGATTTCGATCCGAGTATCAACACTTTCAATTTTACTTCTTCTAGTGAAACCAATGCATACATACATAAAATGTGTCAAGGTTGTTCTGCAGGAATCAGCGAAGGCTTTCTACCAAACAATATGAGTCTATTTCCAAATCCTACAAATGGTCAAATTAACTTAACGACAAACGATCAAAACGAAATCATAAATTTGAAGATAATTAATTCAACCGGGCAAGTAATTTTAGAAAGGTCAAAGCTCTTCTCAAAGCAAATTATTCTTGATATTTCCATAGAGGCAGACGGGATTTATTTTCTTGAAGTCACGATGGCAGATGGTATTTATAGAAGTAAATTCTTGAAAAATTAATAGCGACTGCGAACTTGAATTAATGAAACTAAACATCACTTCTATATTATCAATAATTGCTATCGATCTACTCATTTATTTGGTGTCGGCTTACTAAACACCCACAACCCAAATACCCGCGCCTCCTAGTTGACAAAAGTCATCTCCTATGAAAAGCATACTCACTAATAAAGCGATAAAAAGATCTGTTCTCCTCATAGGACTTGTATCCATATTTCAGCCATATATTGTTTTGATTACAGAATATGGTCGATCAAACGAATGTTGGAATTGTCTGATTATAGAACAGACATTTATGACCTCATTGGTATATTTATTTTTACCACTGCTGGCGATTTACCTTTTATTAAAACAACTCGGCGCAAATTCGTTTTTAATTGGGCTGATCGTAGCGGTATACTTTGTACCTGTATCCATCGTAAAAATAACGGTACCACTATTTGATGATAGAATTGCATCTTGGAGTACCTTTTCCGACCAAGAAGTTTGGGACTATGCGATTTCTATGTCAATACCTTCAATGGGACTCCTTGCTTGCTTAATTGTAGCAGCATTAGGGATTTTTAATAAAGAACCTTCGTTGATTAACCAAAAATAAAAGGCTACGACTGGTTTACAGGCAGCTTATAAAAGCACTATGAATAAAACACTTTTAATCCTATTTTTCACGCTTTTGAGCCAAACTGTCAATGCGACAGAATGTGTTGAAAAGACATTCAAAGAAGAACATCTGAACATTTATTTGTGTCAGAACTACTCAAACTATAACGAGACACGAACGCTGCTATTTAAAGCACGCGCTCAAATTCTGAATGACTACATCGCTGAGAAAATCCAATCTGGACAATTGCAAAACAAAAAAATTGAAATTCAACTTTACGACCCTCTTTTAACCTACAATCATTTGAATATAAGTCAAGGAAAAAACGGTTATTTTGTGACTTATTCAGGTTTCGCTTCCATACAACAACTCAAAACATTCATAGATTATTTTGCCGACCCAAATTGGAAGCCCTTCTTTACGAGCGACTTTCAGAAGGTAAGTAGTGAAACGATCTCTAAACAAATCGAGCAGTTTTTTCTGGACAACAAAACGTCGAAAATCGAAGCGAGCCAACTAAATGTTTGGTCATTGGACCATTTGAAACTCGCTTACGTGAACGACACACTCCAATACTTTGCGCACGCAAGCGAACTGCAAATTGCCGCAAGCTCTTCGTTGCCAATCAAAATCAATGACAGGTATCTCTTGTTTCAGAACGACTCTATTTTTGTTCTGCAAGGACAAGAAATCATTCAAACCCTTCGAATCGACAAACCAATTACCGAAGATTACGATATTTACGTCTACGCAAAGTGGGTAAATATTTGTAACGGTGGACAAGACAATTGGGTGTATAGTTATTCGTATGAAAAGAACAAATTACATCAACGAAAGACAGAAAAATGAATCAGACTTTATCTTAATTAGCCAGGGCGACACAAGCTATTACAACGAAAACATATCCGACTGCGCGCCATTTGTAAAACCATAAAAATCCCAGTACCTCAATGAAATGGATCATTTTTTTAATAGCATTATCAATTGTAAGTAGTTGCGCTATTTCTCCGGTATTCTTAAGAAAAATTGAGAAAAATAATTCTCAAATAATTCAAATTGCCGATACCATATTCAAGCAGAATAAGAAGACCTTAAATCAATGGATAACCTACTGCCGGTATAATGATAGTGTCCTTGAGAAGACGGCCATTAAATTTCATAATAAATATACACTAGCTTATTCATCAAATAATACATTGATTATTGATTCAATTCAAAGTGCATTTTTATTAAAAACACTAAAAATTGATTGGATTGAATCGGTTGAAGAATTAAGTTGTCCATATTCAAAAATCTACGCAGACAGTATCGTTACATTCAGTTACCCCGGATTAACATACTTTCCAAAAATAGGAAAAGAACACTTGATAGTAGTCGATATGAGGGTAACTCCAAGAGATTCTCTAATAAATCCAATTAGTTGTTATTTTAAAAATTCTTTTAAGGGATATCGTAAGATTTCACCTAGAATTTTCTATGTAACCAATCCGTATGAATTATTTCTAGGAAGTTGATTTTGTGATTACCGAACAAGCCAAGTCAATAGTTGCCTCAAGGGAAGGAGTGAGTGCTCGAATAGTCAATCTGAAGGCCGCTCATCGCATTAAATAAGCATTTATGAAACAACTAATCTACATAGTAACATTTCTGATTACAACAAGTTGCGGAGTTGCCAACCCTGAACTGAATGCCGAGATACATAAGTTAGAGGGATTTGAAAAAGCCACATTATTTGAATTAACCGACGCAATAACGGCAGACTTTAACGGAGATGGTTTTTTAGACAAAGCGATTTACAAAAAAGGGATCGGAACATCGGGAATCATCATCATTCAAGGAAATACAAATGAGCGAGTTAATATTGGTTTTGGAAAGCAGTTTTCTCATTTGACAGGGTTCGATTGGGTTGATTACTGGGGCCTTGTTGAAGACAAGGAAACAATTGAAGTAACGTTAACAGAAGAAGGCGACATTCTTGAAAGTATAACAGTAACGCTCAAAAATCCCTCCATCGCATTAGGGAATAACGATTTTGGTGGCGGACTGATCACATACAGAAATGGAAAATATGAATGGATACATCAAACTTGTTGAAGATGACGAGACTACTTTTTCGGCTTAATAGACGTTTTAGGAATTGAAAAATACAATTGATTATAATTGAATCAAATGCTGTCCTTCGGCAATTTTATTATCTTTTTGATAGTATCAAATGATAGTATCAAGAAATGAAACTATAGAAATCCGTTAAATGAAAATACATAACAGGATATTGACGTTCACCATCATTTACTTTGTCCTTATTGCTTTTTTAAGCGGTTTCGGACCTTTGTCATTTGGTGCGGGCTTAGGTGGTTTAGCGTATTTATTTCTCATCATTCTCTGGATCATTACGCTAGGGATTTACTTTCTGATCATCAGGCTAAAAAATATTGTTTTAAAACCAATTGTATCGCGTTTAATGATTGCTGTGATGATTGGCTCATGTCTATATTTAACTTTGGAATTCACCTATTTAAGAGATGGTTTGTATCCTTGGAATGGAAGGATTTTTATGATAAGTCAAGAAGAGCAGCTCCACATGGAGAAGGAGCAGATAAATTCTAAAATAGATAGCTTGGAGCAAGCAGTGCGCGCAAATCCTGATGATTATCAATCCCAAACCAGACAGGGATATCTACTCAATGAGACAGAAAATTGGGATCGTGCAATTGAAGCATTCAACAAGGCAATCGAATCAAATCCAAGGTATTTTGATGCTTTTTACGGACTCGGAGAAAGTTATTGCGGAAAAGCTCAGTATGTATTGGCAGTGCGCGCTTTTGAACAAGCCAAGTCAATAGATGCCTCAAGGGAAGGAGTGAGTGCTCGAATAGTCAATTTGAAAGCCGCTCATCGCATTAAATAAGTATCTGAACCACATACTGTCATGCGGCAATTTTGTTATATATTTGATAGTATCAAATGATAGTATCAGGAAAAGAAACCTCCTCATCGAAAGTTGTGTATTTCACTACGAAATACATTGTATTCCTTCCGTCATTAAGTAGTTGCTAGAAAATTCACTTCCCGCACTTTTCCTTTTTAAACAAACACATGGAAACCGACATATCAAAAGCATTTCAAAGGCATCTTGACTCCAATGAAAAACTCATCTGGTCTGGGCAACCAAAGAAAGGCATTGTATTTAGAACAGCAGACTTGTTTTTAATTCCATTTAGTCTGTTTTGGTGTGGGTTTGCCATTTTTTGGTTCTTCTCGGCATTGGGTTCAGTAGTGCCGCTTTTCGCTTTGTTCGGCGTTCCGTTTGTCATTATTGGTCTCATTTTTGTTTTTGGCCGCTTCATCATAGATGCCAAACAAAGAGCAAACACATTTTATGCTTTGACAGAAGAGCGCATTATTATCAAATCAGGCGTCTACAAGATATCGATCAAATCTCTAAATCTAAGAACGCTCTCTGATATTGAATTAGAAGAAAAAAGCAACGGTAGCGGAACCATTAGCTTTGGACCAAAAAATCCATTGTTGTATTGGAGAAACAGAATGAATTGGATGCCCGGAGCAAATGACACCCCTGCACTTGAGCTCATTGAAGATGCACGGAAGGTTTATAAATTGATTATTGATCTTCAGAAACCGCATTGATCAACTTGAACTGAAGAAGTAGGGTGCCCGATCCTAAATCAATTAGTCAATGCAACTAAATGAGAAGAGAATAAGTCCTGACTTTTTACGTTAATTGCCTTGCACCATGAAAACAACCCTAATTATTCTTTCGCTCTGCTTTTCGCTCACAGTTTTTGCTCAAAGTACTTTATCTGACCGTATAATCAAGTTTGGTTTTTCTCTTACCCCTGAGTTCAATGATTTAAAGGTGAGCAATTTGGTTGGCCAAGAAAGCGTGGTGCCAAAAATGGGCTTATCAGCTGGTCTGAATGTAGCATTTCACATTAGCAATAAATTCTTACTGAGAACAGGGCTTGGCTATGGGTTCAAACACTATAATCATACGCACGCCGGACTCATTTTTGGTACAGACCTCAATCCACAAACAGGAGTGAACACGACCTCAACAATTGAATCAAAAATAGCGTTCAGTGAGCTTCAGTTCCCCCTTGTGTTTCAATATGAACTCAAGGAAAATAAAATTTTTATTGCCGGCGGAATCGAAATCACTAAACCTTTTGCAAATCAATCAGAACGTACTGTTTACTACGGAAACGGCACAACAGATGTGCTTTCCAATCCAACTCAAAACGGACTCAATTTTGCACCGGTCCTTAGCCTCGGGTATCTCCTCCCCGTAACCGATCAACTCAGTATCTCTATTGAACCAATGTTTAAATACTACCTCAACACTTTCATCATTTCGGGTTCCAACTTATTCAATTACGGATTGAGAACTGCAATTCATTTTTAACTAAAATGAAGCCAGATAACAACTGACGATGAAACAATTTTTTATTGCTATTTTTAGTCTGGTATGGATGGGAAGTGTTTTTTCTCAAAATAGTAAGCAAGAGTTGAGTCAAATGAAAGAATTACTGAAAGAAATCTCCATAAATGCTATAGAATTAGGTTATGTAAACGCTAAATTGTCTCCAAAACAATTAGAAGCAAAGTGGCTAGGATTCGAACCTGCAACGTCAGAAGCGATACACAAACTCGAAAAGCGTTTAGGTATAGAATTACCAAGCGACTATAAAGCATTTATGCAGCTCACAAATGGTTTCTTATTTGCGACAGGCGTTGACCCAAGTTTTTGTGCGGTGGAAAAAGTGGCTTATTTGAAAAAAACAGACCCTTATTTGATCGAGGTTTGGTCTGCGCCCGGAACGGCTGATATCGGAGAAAAATTAAAAACAGCCATTCAAGTTGGTGGTTTTGACGAGGAACAATATTTCTATTTGATTCCACCGAGTAAGGAAAATCCAAACTGGGAGTATTGGGTTTTTGCAAACTGGGCACCCGGTGAAACGGTCTACCATAGCCTCGCTGACTACTTCAAAACTGTACTAGAATACACTGTTTATTTTATGGAGAAGGAATGAAAAAACGTTTTACATTCTCAATTAACTTCATCATCGGACTGACTTTGTTTCTTTTCACTTCTTGCGGACAAGGACAAACAAAAATACCTGAGCAAACAATGACAAAATTTGAAGCATTTAAAAACAAAGAGAAGTTTCTACAAGACGACAAACTATTTTATCCAGGATTGAGTGACCCGAGCCTCAGACCGGTTTTGACCGAAAAAATAAATCTGGTGGCAGACGACTTTAAAAAACTTGCTGAAAAAGGAGCTGCAACAGACGAAGCATATCAAAATGCAATTCAAATAGGGCTTGGCCGATTTGCCGATCTTTATGTTCAACTCGACACCGAAGACAGAGAAAGAGTTTGCAGCTATATGGAAGAACTAATGGACATTGTAGGACTTGAAAGTTCAGGAGGACACTTGAACAACTTTATGTTTGGATTTGACCTTAATTAAACAACATGGACAACAAATTAGCTGTTTGAAATGACCAAATCCGACTCCTCAATCTACACCATCATCCTTTTCAGCCTCATCCTGTTTTCTTGTACAGAGCAGAATGAAAAATTTGTTCCTGAAAAATTTGAAATAGAAAGGTCTGTAGTCAAGATGCCCTTAACCGTAAAAGCAATCATTGCGTTTGAGGGCGGTTATGTCTGTAATTTTGAAAATTGGGAAGATACGACAGTTCATATTGGTTTTCTTGACAAGAACTTTCATTTATTGAAGCGTAGAACCAAGCAGCTCAATCGAGGGCTAGAATACCTCAAATCTATTTGGACTGCCCATGATACGCTTTTTGCAATAGACCTAAAAATGATCAAATATTGGAGAAATGGGTGTTGGAATTTTTATAAGAAGTTGCCTTTTGAGGATCGAACAAATTACATGAGCTATGAATTGAACGTTCCCATTTACGAAGATGCGCAATTCGTAGTTCGTGCTTGCAGCAGAGGTGAGTTTGGAGGGGCCGTCTTTTTTAAAGACAAGAAAACGGGCAAGACCTACAGTTGTGCATCAAATTGCGTCAATGCTGTGCATAAAATAGACGGCACTTACTACGTAAGTTCTTCTTTAGCACACGGTTGTGGTTTTAGCAAAGTGCTTCAAATTGCAGACCCTCGAAAGCTTTATGAAATCAAGGAGAATAGGCAACGCTGTGATTGCGCGTGGTATGATATCTATTCCAAAGATCCAAAAATTGACGAAATCAAACACCCTGTCGGCTACAATAAAGGATACAAAGTTTTAATGGACACCACAGCAATTTACCTCACTGGCGCATTCGAAAGCAAGGGGCATTTGTACCATATTATTTCAGACACCAAGAACACCTACTTGGGTTATTTGAATCACAAAAAGATTGTCGTACTGGACACAATAGCCAGTCATCCTTCTTGGTATTACGGCGTTCGCGACCTTCAAAACAATCCGAATCTTTTTATCATTCGCAACAGCAAATTCAATGGGGTAATTGTTAGAGAAAAGAATAAAATACGTCTAATCAAGTTCAAGAACTAACCTACAATGAAACACTTCGTACTTTTTCTTCTTTTACAATTTACAACTCAGGCTGTTGTTGCCTTTCCAATTGAACCACAAACCCTGCGCAATTTAATCGAAAGTAGTGCCTACATCGTTATTGCAAAAGTCGATAACCCAGGGACAAAAAAAGGAGACTTCATATATTTTGAAGTTGGTTCTGGCCTAGCAAATCTTTACATTAATGAAACATTGAAAGGCGATTTAAATGCTGCCCATATTCAAGTAGCGGATGAAGCGGGAATGGTTTGTCCGGCGCCACCAGAATACCCAAATCAAAGAACAGTGCTTGCTTTCTTAAACAAAAATGAGACCGATTCAACGTTTTCAACCCAAGGATTGTCATATGGGTCAAAAATCATGATCAGTGAAGCGGCGTTGAGTGCCTACAGAACCAGAATCATTGAGTATTTAGAGATTCTTAAAATAGCTAATCCTCATCAAAGGAAGGCGGCCACCGTAGAATGGTTAGTTAAGTGCAGTGAAAACAAATTCACAAGATGGGAAGGCGCCTATGAATTATCCAGAAAAGGCGACTTTATGTCCAATTCCGACCGCGCTACAGATCCGCAATTTTATGAGCAACTTTCAAAATCACAATTGCAGCGGCTTGATGCTGCCTTTTTTGCTACGGATACAATTGGCAACAGCGAACTGTGTTTGGCCAATTTAGTTTCAGAGCAAAGTAGTCAGCGCCTTAAAAATCATTTGCTTCACAATCTAGCATTTGCTGATTATTATCTTGCGGAAGATATCATGAGAAAGATTATAGACATCGACCCGAGCAAAGAATTACGCTCCATCTATATCGAAGCACGCAACATCAGTTACGATGACAACGAAAAAGAAGCAAAGCAAAAAATAATTAGAGCTAAATTTATTTCAGTTGCTTCAAAACAATAATAAATTGAACTTACTGTAGAGCTTAACCAAAACCAATAGGATAAACACATTCAATACTTTAAATGAAAACTTCACCAAAATGGAAAGAAAAGATTTTATGAAACAAATATATAAAGGTCTTCTGCCCTTCATCACCGTACTTTTTTACTCCTTTTCAGCCTATGCTGACTGCGCGGGGAACGGGCTGAGCATATTTCCCAGCGGATCTACAATTAAGCAAAATTCAATTTTTGTTCTTGAAGGCTATGCATACAGTCAAAAAGTAATTTTAGGACTGAACAAGGAATACCCTGTGTATCTAAAAAGCAGAAATCAAAAGATCAAATTGATTGTCACTGAACTCAATGTCGGGCAGTTTAGATTGACGCAAGCAGTATTAAAACCGGAAACTGAATTAGAGGTAGGTCTGGAATACAGAATGTATATCGATCATTTGCCTGAATACGAAAGTTTCAATAAATACAACACAACAACAGACGAATATGAACCAGTGATATATAAAGTTGCTGCAGACAGGGATACTGAAAAACCACAACTTGCAACCAATCCGATCGAAATTGATAAATCACTTGTTTACTATGGTTGCGGGCCTTCAATTCATGTCGTTTTTAGCAATCCAGCTAAAGACAATTCTGACATCATTGTTCAAACAACAGTCAAAGACCTCAAGACCGGAAAAGAAACTACATACTACATACGACCTGATGGCGATAAAATCAAGGTTGGGCACGGTATGTGTTCAGGTGCATTTGATTTTGACGACGATAGCCAAGATTTTGAAGTCGAATTTTCGTTTATGGATGCGTCTGGCAACTTGACACCTTGGACAGGGGAACGCATTAAGTTTACCAAGCCGAAAGTGCAAACAAAATATGATGAGGAGTAACTCACAATTAGTTATAAGCTTTGTGTGGAAAACAAGAATTGATTAGAAAAAGCCGTCGTCCATGAATTAAAAACTTAATCAATCAACTAAACCATGAAAGCCCTCAAAATATTAGCCCTACTGATTTTCTTAGGAATTTTAGCAGTTTTCATATTTACCTTTTCAATATATAGCGGTACCACATGGGGTGGTTGGACACCACCAGACACATCCTTAAAGTTGGATGTCAAAGAAAAAAAATGGCAAGAAGCTTTTGAAAAAAAGAACGATTGCCGCATTACTTATATTGGCCTGGACGGAGGCTATCAAGAGGATACCATTATTTACATGCTCCTTGAGGGTAGGCGTAACACAGAATTTGTAGAAAAAATAGCAACCAATGGGGCAATTGTTACTCAAGAAATTTGCCGTCAGTTTTTAGCTTCCTCTATAACCAAAAGACCGCAGCAATACATAGAAGTTACCTACGATAAGATCAAAATTCCAACTGCTAAATACCCGGTTAATTTGCGCTTTTTATATGCGTTAAAGACTGGGTTGGTACAAAGAATAGAGGAGAAAAAGTATTAGTTTTCAACAAAGTAAAGAATCTGCAAATTCCAGTAAACCATTGAATAAGCAATTGACCACCCAGCACAATTTTGTCAACGACACTATTTTTCGACTCAAAATAGCTGTCTTGACAGCAGCTCGTATGGTCAAGAATTTGCTTCGGCCGTCTAGAAAATTTAGCAAAACAGACCTTTTGGTGCATGAGCCCATTATCGCAACTTCTGAAAGCGAGCTCTGGAATCCGTTTGACAACAAAGACAACTGGATTTTGACTGCGGGTAAAATTGAGAACTTAAGAATCGCGGTTCAACAATTGAATGGGCTAGAGGTTGGGGCAAATGAAGTGTTTAGTTTTTGGAAACATATTGGCAATCCAAACTTTGGTCAAGGCTATGTGATTGGCAGAGAAATCCGTGAAGGATGCATTGTGCCCACAATTGCCGGCGGCCTGTGCCAACTTTCAAATGCTTTGTACGATGCTGCGCTGCGCGCCAATTTCGACATTGTAGAGCGGCACAAACACACGAAAGTGATCAAAGGCTCACTTGCCGAAAAAGACCGAGATGCAACCGTCAAATGGAATTACCTTGATTTGCGTTTCAGGTCTTCTTTTGACTTCAGAATAGAAATCGAGCTCACATCAGATCAATTGGTGGTGGCTTTTAAGAGTCCGCAAAAGCAAACAGAACCGGGTCAAGACAAAATGGCTTGGAAGGCATCTAGTAAACTCAATGATTGCTATTCGTGCGGCAATATGGCTTGTTTCAAACACCCCGACAGAACAGGCGTAGAACAAGAAATTGCCACAACCACTTTTATCCTCGATGAAAAATGGCCAGAATACGACAAGTATGTAAGTCAAACAGCCACCAAGGCCGATCATTTCATTCTACCCCTAAAGAAAAATCGATGGGTCAAAACCGATAGGTATGCCTGGGCTGCTGCCAATCCTCAACAAACCAAAACAACACAATTTCAAGGTCTTTTTAGAGCCATTCAACTCAGGTTTGCACCCAAGAACAAGAACAACGTTTTTGAACTGAGCTTGCAGCTAGACAACAAAATAGCCAAAGCAGCGGCAAGACAAATCCCAATTGACGCCACACATGTAGTCATTGCTCAAAATTTACTGCCCTTCATTTATGAGACTGGGGCTTTGGGTGGCCGCACTTTTGATGTAATCATGACCAGGCTGCCTTTTGAAAAACTCCACGAAAGACTCGATTTAGCCTTTACTCATTACCAAGAAAGCCCAACGCTCAATGATTTCAGAGCAAGTCAGGAATTGATTGCACTCGAAAACAAAGCACTCACTAGTGCAAGAAAAATCATTACGCCACATTCAGAACTTGCAGCCATCTTCAAAAACAAAGTTGTAAAGCTAGATTGGCAAATTCCAGCTACTCCTAACGAACCTTTTAAAGGAACAAAAGTGCTTTTCCCGGCTTCAGCCGTCGGAAGAAAAGGCGCCTACGAAATGAGAAGACTGGCAAAAGAACTCCAACTAGGGCTCTGTATTTACGGAAGAACAATTGAGACTACACATTTCTGGGAAGGATTAAAAGTTGAAAAATTCAACGGAGATTGGAGTCAAATAAGGCTGGTTGTTTACCCAACTTATGTGGAGCACCAACCCAGACTGATTCTAAAAGCACTGGCTCTTGGCATCCCTGTCATAACCACAACCGCTTGCGGACTCGATCCTTCAGCACAAATTAAATTACTAGAAATCAATAACTTTGAACAACTAAAAAATGCTGTGCACGCAGCGCTAATGCGATGACCAAAATAATCTTGACACTTTTGATAACCTGTGGCTGCCTTCTTCCATCAGGGGATATTTCCATGTTTGGGCTCAAAATTCACGACGATCAAAATGTACTTGCCGACATCAAACTTACGGTTGTGGCTAGGGAAGGGCAAATGACAAAGTTTAGAACTGAAAACGGCAACGACTTCTCGGTAACGATAGACAAAGGAAAGATTGTTTATATGGAAAATGATTGGTTACAAGACGCCCAAAACAGGCAGCCGTTGTTCTCTGAATTTTCTTTTGGAAAGACCACACTGAGTGATATCAGAAGCAAGTTCGGAACCAATGGGTTTACATATAAAAGCAGAGGCCCCTTCAAGACGAACACCCATTTGATTATGTTCAATTGCTTTGAGTTTGACTCCCCAAACAATGAAATTCTTGTCACAATCACAAAAGTTGCCCTCAACGAAAACTTGACAGCCGAAAACTTGGCAAGTAAGTGCAAACTTGACGCTTTAATTATTGCTGACAAAACCTACTTAGACAACACCTGGGGCAAAGGCAAAGTGTTAGATAAGAATTACAAGAAAATTTAGTGCGTGAAAAACTTCAACAGACCTACATTCATTTTCGCGACCATCTTTTTTGTATTGCT
>CALJTX010000024.1 GCA_937975705.1 uncultured Flavobacteriia bacterium
ATAACCGATAAATCCTTCTTCGTAATCGACGTACAATTTACGGTTCGCGATAATGACTTTCGTCGCGCTAATGTTGTCAAATACTTTAATTTCTGTTTTACGCTCTTTTCCAGCACCAAAACGTTTTTTCAAGTCTTTGAAATAATCAATCGCGTATTCCACTAGGTTTGCAAGGTGTCCTTTCACCACTTGAATTTCCTCTTCGATTTTCAACAAAGCGTCGTCTGCTTTTGTGGAATCGAAGCGTGTGATGCGAATCATTGGAATTTGTGTCAAACGATGTAAATCCTCATCTTCAATCGCACGAATCAATTGTTTTTTGAAAGGCTCAAAGCGTTTGTATAAATACTCATACAAGGACTCACGATCATGGTAAAGCTTGAAGTCGATGTACATTTCGTTGTTGATGAACAATTTCTCCAACGTTGAAAAATGCCACTGACGTTCCAATTCATCCAAGCGAATCTCTAGCTCCAATCTTAGCAAACGAACGGTGTTGTCCGTATTGATTTTCAGGATCTCCGAAACACCTAAAAAGCGAGGTTTATCGCCATCGATGATCGAAGAGTTTGGCGCCATCGATACTTCACAGTCTGTAAAGGCATACAAGGCATCAATTGTTTTATCCGGAGAAACTCCTGGAAACAAATGCACGATGATTTCTGCTTCAGACGAAGTATTATCCTCGATTTTCTTAATCTTTATCTTTCCTTTATCGTTCGCCTTAATCACGGACTCAATCAAAGATCCAGTGGTCGTGCCAAAAGGAATTTCATGAATGGTCAAGGTTTTATTATCCACCTTTTTGATTTTCGCACGAACACGCACACGTCCACCACGCAATCCATCATTGTAGCCCGTAAAATCCGCCATTCCACCATTTGGGAAATCAGGAAGAAGTTCCACTTTTTTTCCACGTAAATGGTTGATTGACTGATCAATTAACTCAATAAAATTGTGAGGCAAGAACTTACACGCCATTCCCACCGCAATTCCTTCTGCTCCTTGTGCTAACAACAGTGGGAATTTCATCGGTAGTTGCTCCGGTTCTTTGTTACGTCCATCGTAACTCAATAACCAATTTGTCGTTTTTGGATTAAAGGCAACATGCAAGGCAAATTTGGACAAACGCGCCTCAATGTAACGAGGAGCGGCCGCACCATCACCCGTTAATGTATTCCCCCAGTTTCCTTGACAATCGATCAATAATTCTTTTTGTCCGAGTTGCACCAACGCATCCCCAATGGAAGCATCCCCGTGCGGGTGATATTTCATGGTGTTACCAATGATGTTGGCGACCTTGTTGTAACGTCCATCCTCCAACTCACGCATGGAATGTAATATGCGTCGTTGAACTGGTTTCAGTCCGTCGTTTAATGCCGGAACGGCGCGCTCTAAGATTACATAACTCGCATAATCCAAGAACCAATTCTGGTAAAGTCCACCAACGGGAATAATTTTCTCATCCACCTGTTTGTTTTCAAATGGATTATGTTCATCCCCCAAGGATTGATTCACATCTTCTATTTCGTCTTCTGCCATGTTAAGATGCTAATTCGGTGGTTTCGGCCTCTTCAGTTGCTTCGGCTGCAGAGGTTTCTGGTAGGTCTTTTTCGACGCGCAAGTTGTCTATGATAAAGTCTTGTCTTTCTGGGGTGTTTTTACCCATGAAATAGGACAAAATTGAATCAATGGAAGCGTCTTTGGTCAGGATAACTGGCTCTAGACGGATGTCTTCACCGATAAAATGGATGAATTCGTCTGGAGAGATTTCACCTAGACCTTTAAAGCGCGTGATTTCGGGGTTTTTGCCGAGCTCCGCAATTGCGGCGCGGCGTTCCTCGTCTGAATAACAATAAATCGTTTTCTTTTTGTTTCTAACCCTGAACAATGGCGTTTGCAAGACATATACGTGGTTGCGCTTCACTAAATCTGGAAAGAATTGCAAAAAGAAGGTCAGCAAGAGCATGCGGATGTGCATACCGTCGACATCGGCATCGGTAGCAATGACAATGCGGTTGTAGCGCAGGTTGTCCATGTCTTCTTCGATGTCGAGCGCGGCCTGAATGAGGTTGAATTCTTCGTTTTCATAGACCACTTTTTTGGTGAGGCCGTAACAATTGAGGGGCTTACCTCGCAGCGAGAAAACGGCTTGCGTATTGACATCTCTTGACTTTGTGATAGAGCCACTTGCAGAATCACCTTCCGTGATAAAAAGCGTGGTGTCTTCTCTGCGTTCGTCTTTTAAATCGGTTAAATGCGTGCGGCAGTCGCGGAGTTTTTTGTTGTGCAAACTCGCTTTTTTGGAGCGGTCGCGGGCCAATTTACGGATGCCTGCTAGGTCTTTGCGTTCGCGTTCAGACTGCTTGATTTTCTTTTCGATGATTTCGGCAACGTCTGGATTGCGGTGCAGGTAGTTATCGAGTTTGTCTTTGAGAAAATCGTTGATGAAGGCCCGCATGGACTTTCCGCCCGGCTCGATTTCTTGTGAACCAAGTTTGGTTTTGGTCTGAGATTCAAAAACGGGCTCCACAACCTTTACGGCGATTGCCGCCACAATAGACTGGCGGATATCAGAGGCCTCATAGTTTTTGTTGTAAAAATCGCGGATGACCTTGGCAACCGATTCTCTAAAGGCACTTTGGTGGGTACCTCCTTGAGTGGTGTGCTGGCCGTTGACAAAAGAGTAGTAGTCTTCGCCGTAAGTGCGGCCATGCGTGAACGCGACTTCGATGTCGTCGTCTTCGAGGTGCATTATTGGGTAAAGCGGATCGCCGTCCATGTTGTTCTCGAGCAAATCTTTGAGACCATCTTTGGAATTGAATTTTTCACCATTGTAATAAATGGACAAACCGCGATTGAGGTAACAATAGTTCCACATCATTTTGTCGAGGTAAGCCGTTTTAAAGGCATACTTCTTGAAAATGGTGTCGTCTGGAATGAATTCTACATAGGTACCATTTGCTTCTTCTGTTTTTTCGATGGCCGATTCAGAAACGAGTTCGCCGCGTTCAAAAACGGCAGTTTTCTTTTCGCCATCTCGAACGGCATATAACATAAAGTAAGAAGACAAGGCATTCACCGCCTTGGTACCCACCCCGTTTAGCCCCACAGATTTTTTAAAAGCTTTGGAGTCGTATTTACCGCCGGTATTCATTTTGGAAACAACCTCCACAACTTTACCCAGCGGAATTCCACGGCCGTAATCGCGGACCGATACTTTGCCGTCTTTGACTTTGATGTCAATGCGCTTGCCGTTGCCCATAACGAATTCATCGATACAGTTATCGACTACTTCTTTAACTAGGATATAAATACCGTCGTCGGCCGCAGCGCCATCGCCGAGCTTTCCAATGTACATTCCGGGACGCAAACGGATGTGTTCTTTCCAATCTAGGGAACGTATGTTGTCTTCGGTGTATTGATTTTCAGCCATGTAGCTTTACAAAATTTGGAACAAACAAAAATAACAATCTATTGCGCTCGCAAGTCGCTCTGTGGAGGGAAATTATAAACTAAATGTGTTGATAACAATAGGAATTCGGCTATATTTGCGCAAAATTGAATTAGAACTATGGCAACAACTGCAGATATCCGCAACGGTTTGTGCATCAAGCACAACGAAAAACTCTTTCAAATCATTGAATTCCAACACGTGAAGCCAGGTAAAGGCCCCGCATTTGTACGCACCAAAATGCGTCAAATTGAAAGTGGAAAGGTCTTGGACCACACTTTCTCTGCCGGTCACAAAATCGAGCCTGTGCGCATTGAAAACCGCGAATACCAATACCTCTATCAAGAAGCAGAAGGTTATATTTTCATGAACAACGAATCCTTCGAGCAAGTGAGCATCCCGCTTAAAATGGTCGAAAAACCAGGGTTTTTACAAGAAGGTATGACTGTAAACATCTTATACCATGCAGAAGAAGAAATGCCATTGGTAGTCGAATTGCCAATGTACATCATCTCTGAGGTTACATACACTGAGCCAGGAGTTAAAGGCGACACCGCTACCAACTCCATGAAGCCCGCAACCATTGCAACAGGCGCAGAAGTTCGCGTTCCTTTGTTCATCGACAACGGTGAGGTCATCAAAATCGATACCCGCACAGGTGTCTACGTAGAACGCGTTAAAGGATAACATGAAAAACACAGCCCTCAGCCACAAGCACATCGAACTTGGCGCCAAAATGGTACCTTTCGCTGGCTACAATATGCCCGTACAATACGAAGGCGTCAATGCAGAACACGACACCGTCCGCAATGGCGTGGGTGTTTTTGACGTTTCTCACATGGGCGAGTTCTTGTTAAAAGGACCAAATGCCTTGGCGCTCATCCAAAAAGTCTGTACCAACGACGCTGCCGTTCTTTTTGATGGCAAAGCACAATACAGCTGCATGCCCAACGGCAAAGGTGGTATTGTAGACGACCTCATCATCTACAGAATTGACGCCGAAACATATTTTATTGTCGTCAACGCTTCTAACATCGAAAAAGACTGGAACTGGATTGCTAGCCACAACGACCTCGGTGTGGAGATGCAAAACCTATCCGACCAATATTCACTACTTGCCATTCAAGGGCCAAAAGCTGCTGAAGCCATGCAAAGCCTCACTTCAATTGACTTGAGCAACATGACCTACTACACATTCCAATACGGCACTTTTGCAGGTATTGAAAACGTAATGGTGTCTGCAACCGGCTACACCGGCTCGGGTGGTTTTGAAGTGTATGTCAAGAACGAAGACGCCGAAAAACTTTGGGATGCCGTATTTAGCGCCGGCGCCAACTGGGGCATCAAGCCAATTGGACTTGCCGCACGCGACACCCTTCGTTTGGAAATGGGCTTTTGTCTGTACGGCAACGATATCGACGACAGCACCTCACCTCTTGAAGCAGGCCTTGGCTGGATCACTAAATTCACCAAAGACTTCACAGACGCTGAATACTTAAAAGCCCAAAAAGAAGCGGGCGTAAGCAGAAAACTAGTCGCTTTTGAAATGACAGATCGCGGTATTCCACGCCACGACTATCCTATTTTAGATGCAAGCGGCGCAGTCATTGGCAAAGTGACCTCAGGCACGATGTCTCCAAGCATGAAAATAGCCATCGGCTTAGGTTATGTACAGACCTCACACAGCGCGTTGGACTCCGAAATCTTTATCGAAATCAGAGAAAAAGGCATCAAAGCTAAGGTCGTTAAATTGCCTTTTTACAAGGCCTAAATTCAATCTCGAATGACCAACGCTCCGCGCGGGTCATCAGCTAATATCGCCGAGGGCTGCTTTTGTAAAGCGGCCCTTTGTTTTTTGCTCGAGCGCATTTCAAAAAGGTAGCTTTCTTTGCCCATGGTTTTCAGTTGCGCAATTTGTTCGGCTGAAATATCCTTGCTGCGCATCATTAGGCCTGCAAGCGCGGGAACCTTTTGCAGCTGCTTGAGCCCTTCATCAAAAGCAACCGTAGAAAACACCACCTCAAAGTCCTGACTTATGTGGGCAAGCCAATTCGGATTAGAAGAATCCAAAACAATTTGACTTCTGTATTCCAATGGAATAGCGTACAAAGCTTCTTGAAAACGCTGCATATCGACATAGCCCATCGTGCATTCATTCCAGTGTTTGAGATCTAAAATGACTTTGTGTTGAGGACGGATAAATGTCCAAATTTGATCCAAACGCGCCAACTTCTCACGATGCAAACTTTTATAGCGCACTTTTTCGAGTTCTTCATCTGTCTTTTCAAATATGCAGCCAACGCCATCTGTGTGCGCTTCCAATTTATTTTCATGATACAGCCAAAGCGTACCATCCGCACTCATGCGCACATCTACCTCTACACCATTTACAGTAGGCAAAGACAACGCAAGTTCAATTGCTTCTAACGAATTGTCGTGAAAGGCACTCATGCCGATATCCATGCCCATACCCGCATGACCAAAAATCTGCACATCAGGATAACTTTCCTGTTTGCGGCAAGCGAACAAGAATATGCTCAGGATAAAAAAAAGAAGCGAATGAAATTGGTATTTAGTCACGGAATAAAAAGTAATGTAACTGCAGCTGCGGGTTAAAAAAGAGGGGCTTATGTGGATAGTTGATTCCTGATAAGGATTCCATGGCTAGCCCTGCAAAAAGCGCCACTCCCCATTCATATTTTGGACCAAACGCCAAACCTAAACCACCATAAATGCCCTGGTGCAGGTCTAGAAAAGTAGATTTTTGCATATCGCATTGGTAGCGAAACGAATAAAAAGGCAAGGTTTTCTTGAAGGCATATTGGGTAAGCGCATCTATCCAAAAAAGACCTACCGCTGGTGCCAAGGCGCCTTGTAAGCTGCGTTCAACTCCCAAGCCTAGATCTAGACCTAAGCCACCTAAATCGAAAGACTTTAGCACTTTCATACTCAGTACTTGGTCGTAACGATGTATGGAAGCACCCACTCCGAGAAAATTTTGTGCACGCAAAGTTGTCTGCGTAGAAAGAAGTAAAAATAGGAGCAGTCTGAAAAACATGTTTTGCAAAAATAAAAAAAGGCCTCCGAGAGAAGGCCTTTTCTTTTGAATTATAATTTGACTGCTTAAACCAAACCTTGGTCAAGCATAGCGTCAGCAACTTTTACGAAACCAGCGACATTCGCACCTTTCACGTAATCAACAATACCATCGGCATCTTTACCGTATTTGACACAAGCCTCATGAATAGAGACCATAATGCCATGGAGGCGCTGATCTACTTCTTCAGCTGACCAAGACAAACGCAAAGAGTTTTGAGACATCTCCAAACCTGAAGTAGCCACACCACCAGCATTCGATGCCTTACCTGGTGAGAACAACACTTTTGCAGCTTGGAAAGCAGCGATCGCTTCTGGTGTTGAAGGCATGTTGGCACCTTCGGCAACACACATCACGCCATTTGAAATCAGCACTTGTGCTTCTTCTCCATTGAGTTCGTTTTGTGTGGCACAAGGAAGTGCGATATGCGCTTTTACTTCCCACGGACGCTTACCAGTTACAAACTGAGCACTTGGATATTGCTTCACGTATTCGGAGATACGACCGCGACGAACGTTTTTAAGGTCCATGACCCACGCTAATTTTTCAGCATCGATACCAGCTGCATCGTAGATATAGCCTTCAGAATCTGAAAGCGTAACAACTGTTGCGCCGAGTTGCGTTGCTTTTTCACAAGCGTATTGCGCTACGTTACCAGAACCTGACACCGCAACAATTTTACCATTGAAAGACTCACCTTTGGTAGCAAGCATTTCTTTTGCGAAATATACAGTACCGTAACCTGTAGCCTCTGGACGGATCAAAGACCCACCCCAGTTGCGGCCTTTACCAGTTAATACACCTGTAAATTCATTGCGCAAACGCTTGTACTGACCAAACATGTAGCCAATTTCACGACCACCTACACCGATGTCACCTGCTGGAACGTCTGTGTCGGGACCAATATGACGAGCGAGCTCGGACATAAAGGATTGACAGAATTTCATGACTTCGTTGTCTGATTTGCCTTTTGGATCAAAATCAGAACCACCTTTACCACCGCCCATAGGCAATGTAGTGAGGGAGTTTTTGAAGATTTGTTCGAAACCTAAGAACTTAAGAATTGAAAGGTTTACAGAAGGGTGAAAACGCAAACCACCTTTGTATGGTCCGATAGCGCTATTGAATTCTACGCGGTATCCACGATTGACTTGAACATTGCCGTTGTCATCTAACCAAGGAACACGGAAAATAATAGTGCGTTCTGGTTCTACGATGCGATCGAGAATTTGTGCTGTTTTGTATTTCGGATTAGCCTCAATAAAAGGAATAACCGCTTCGGCTACTTCCTGAACCGCCTGCAAAAATTCTGGCTCGTGGCCGTTTTTTGCGCGAACACGATCCATGAAAGCCTCGATTTCTGCGTGATACTGATTTGACATATTAAATAAGGTGTTATAGTTTGTAAACTTGGGCAAAAATAATTCAAAATAAGGTCCAAAAACCATCTTTTTTCAACAATTTATTAGTGTCAAGATGACACTAATTTAAAGTGTCTTGAAAATGCCTTCTTATAAATTTGACCTTCGACAAAAAAGTACTTATTTTTACCACGCTCAAAGCAACCCTTCTTCAAGCTTTTACGTTTGAGGGGAGAACCTACTATTTTGAACACAACTAGCATGAAAATAAAATCTACTTTACGCGCAGCTGCATCCGGCTTACTCTTCTTTGCGATTCACCTACTGAACGCCTCGAATGCCATTGCGCAAGGCCCAGTTACCTTATGTTTAGGCCAAGATGCAACTGTTTGTCCTGGTCAGGCTGTCATTATCAATAATTGCAACACTGGAACTTCACCAGGCACCGCTGCAGGGCTTTATCTCAATGCACCAACAAACGTCTCTTTATCAGATGACTCTTGGTCAGGGACAGTCAATATTGGCTTTCCTTTTAGCTTTTATGGCAACACGTATTCTCAATGTGTAATTGGTTCAAACGGACTCGTTTCATTTAACCTCGCGAATGCAGGTGGTTATTGCCCTTGGGCACTCAGCGGCGTTGGAACACTACCCAACGCAGGTTTTACCTCTGCAAAAAACAGCATTATGCTCACTTACCAAGACATCAACCCGTCTTTAGGTGGTCAAATTCAGTATCAAACACTAGGCACAGCGCCCAACCGCAAATTTGTGGTTCTTTACAAAAACATCATGATGTTTAGCTGTACAGCACAATGTAATTATATGGCCATTGTGATGTACGAAACCTCCAATATTTTTGAATTGCACATTGGTAACAAACCAATTTGCGCAGGTTGGAACGGTGGTTTGGCCATTCAAGGCTCCGAAAACAACATGCCGATGCCTACTGCCCACATTACGCCAGGTAGAAATAACTCGGTTTGGGGTGCCAACCAAGATGGCCGTAGGTTCTTGCCAACTTCACCAAGCAACACTGCTTCTTACACCATGTCACAAATACCATATATAATGGTAAACAGCCCTGGTAGCAACTTCGTTTGGGCGAACACAAATGGGCAAACCTTCCCTTACAATAATGGTACACTAAACGTCAATATTGTTCCGCCCGGAACCACCGGTTATTTCTTATCAGGCGCAGCTTGCGGAACCAGCATTGGCTCCATTACCCAAGACACCACCTGGATCACGCGCGCTACACCATCTGTAACCGCAACAACCCTTCCTGACATCTGTACCCAGGGTGTTGGTAGTGCTACTGCAACACCTGGTGCTGGTTCACCTACCCCTTGCACTTATACATGGAACCCTGGTGCACTCACCGGCAATCCTGTCAACAATCTTTTCGCTGGCACTTACACTGTAACTCAAATTGATGGAAATGGCTGTAGTGCAACTGCCACAGCTGTAGTTGGAGACACCCCAGCAAGTTTCAGCGCCACTACAACTTTGGTATCTTGCCCAGGTGGAAACGACGGGACAGCAACCGCAAACGTCACCCCAGCAACAGGTGTCATTACCTACCAATGGAGCAATGGTCAGAATACACAGACCGCTACAGGCCTCAGTGCGGGCAACTATTGGTGTTATGCCTCTAACACAACAGGTTGCTCAGACACCATTTATGTCACCATTTCTGAGATTCCTGCAATGGTATTAAGTGCCACAAACGTTGTCGATGCAGACTGCTACACCATTGCCAATGGCGAAGCAACTATCGACGTACAATTAGGTACCGCTCCTTATACTTTTGATTGGGACATCTCCTCTTCTTTGGCAGCTACCGCCCTCGATCTCGGCGCAGGTCTACACACGTGTACGGTAACCGATGCCAATGGCTGTATCCAAACCATTTCGGTAAACATCAACCAACCGAGCCCGCTAGACATCACCTTCTTGACACAAGACACCATGATTTGTTCTGAAGCAAGTATTTTACTTTCTGCAACAGGCGCGGGTGGCTCAAGTGCCTATACCTTCTCTTGGACTGAAAACGGCATTCCTGTTGGCAATGGCACAAACATCACCGTTGACCCTATCAATTCTGGAACCGTCTATTGCGTCACGCTCAGCGAGGCTTGTGGCTCACCAACCACAACCGAGTGTATGACCATCGTTTTCCCTTTAGAAATCATCCCGGTCATTACTGCAGTAGACAACCAAATTTGCACACCAGGTGACTTCCAGTTACACAATATGTCTACAAATGGTCAAGATATTGCATCTACCGCATATCTCTTCTCAAACGGCGATAGCTTCACAGTTCCTAACCAAGACGACCTCTTCCATACGATCGTTCAGCCAGGTGTCTATGACCTCTCGGTTGTCATGACCTCTATTCATGGCTGTATCTACAATGGTTTCTTCGATGACCACGTTACAGTAACCGACAACCCAACTGCAAACTTCACCATTTCTAAAAACCCTGTTACTTGGTTTGAAACAACCGTTCAAACCAACGACGTTTCCATGGGCAATATCGCTCAGTACAGCTGGTCATCACCAGGTGCCACCAATATTGTAAGCACTGGTTCTAGCGCCATGATCACCTACCCAGAAGGCATCATGGGCACTTACCCAATTATGCTTACAGTTACAACCGTAGATGGTTGTTCAGACTCTATTACAATTGATATCGATGTCGTATCTGATGTCATTTTCTATGCGCCAACTGCCTTTACACCAGACGACGACGAACACAACCAAGTTTGGGCTTTCTACCTAGAAGGCATCGACTACGAGAACTTCCATTTAGAAATCTACAACCGTTGGGGCGAAGTCATTTGGGAAACCTATGATACAAAAGGGTTCTGGGATGGCTACTACAATGGCGTCAAAGTGCAGCCCGGCACCTATTCTTGGAAAGCTTGGTTCAAAGACAAAGACACCGATGGCAAGACTGAAAAAACTGGCATGATTCATGTGATTAGATAGGCCATGAAAAATATATTTCTCCCGCTTTCGCTCATCCTCATTTTAACCCAAACCTCTTGCGCTCAAAAACTCAAAGAGCTTGCAAAGGATGTGCAAATCAAGGTGCCTACCCAGGTAGTTCAACAAACACCTCAATTGACAAACGAAGAAGTTATCTCCGGATTAAAGGAGGCCTTGCAAGTTGGCATCAAAAATTCCGTAACTAAAAGCGCTGCTTTAGACGGTTTTTTGGGAAATGCACAAATCAGACTACCCTTCCCTCCTGACGCGCTTAAGGTCAAAGAAAAAGCTTTGCAGTTGGGAATGACCAATCAAGTGGAGCAATTCGAAACTACGCTCAACAGAGCAGCTGAAGAAGCGGTGAAAGAAGCGCTTCCCATTTTCACACAAGCCATTTTAAACATGAGTGTGCAAGATGGTTTTGCCATTCTCAAAGGCGGCAACGGTGCAGCAACCACTTTCCTCAAAAATCAAACGAGCCAACAGCTTTACAATGCGTTTTTACCAAAAGTGAAGGAAGCTACGGCAAAGGTAAGCCTCACCGCAAAGTGGACACCCCTCATGACCAAATACAACCAAGCCATGGCGCTTACTGGAGGGGAGAAAATCAATCCTGATCTAGACGCTTTTGTCACGGAAAGAGCAATCGCAGGACTTTTTATCCTTGTTCAACAGGAGGAGGATAAAATCAGAATGAATCCGGCAGCGCGCATCACAGACCTTCTAGCCAAGGTTTTTGGTTCGCTCTAAATGACGACCCCTTACCTTCTTAATTGATGCAGTTCCCAGCAACAGAATTGGTTCTTGATTCAAAGGGTGCTGTATACCACCTTGGCCTCCAACCCGATCAACTCGCCAACAAAATTATTCTCGTTGGTGATCAAGACCGCGTAGCTAAAATTTCTCGTTTTTTTGATTCGGTAGCGCACCGCATTCAACACCGCGAATTTGTAAGCCATACAGGGTATTATCAAGGCAAACATATTACCGTGTTGTCTACGGGTATAGGCACCGACAACATCGATATTTGCATGGCAGAACTCGACGCATTGGCAAATATTGATTTGCAGCTGCGCGAAGAAAAACCGGTCAAAACAGGCCTAGAAATCACAAGAATTGGCACTTGCGGGATGCTGCAAGCCGATATGCCCTTGCATACGTTTGTATTGTCAACACATGCCTTAGGCCTCGACAACATCGCTCATTTTTATCCAATTGATTTCAATCCAGAAGAGCAGCACTTACTGACCCAAATCAACACACAAGTTCATTTCCCGGAGGGTATACATCCCTACCTCAGCGCAGCCCATGCTGATATGGTAGCAAAATATGATTCGCCTAAAGTTCGAAAAGGTATTACGGTAACGAGTTCTGGCTTTTATGGGCCTCAAGGTAGGTCCTTGAGATTGGCCAGTAAAATGCCGGAAATTCACTTAGCGCTTGAAAAATTCCAAGACAACGGCCAGCAAATTGTCAATTTTGAAATGGAAAGCTCTGCCATCTTTGCACTTGGAAAGGCCCTCGGGCACAAATGCACGAGTATCTGTTTAGGCGTAGCCAATAGGCCTCAAGAAATCTTTTCTACAGGAATTGACGAGGCAATGGACGAACTCATCGAATTTGTATTAGACCGGATATAAGCTGGCCCAAATTAAAAAGCACTCGACTTACTTACTTCAAGAATTTATCCAAGGTAATGTGCAGGTTGAGACCACGCAGTTCAGCACCACTTGCCACAACTACTCCGTTGCCGTCTAAAAGAAAAGCGTTCGGAATAGTGGCCACTTGGTAATTAGCCGCAGCCAAGCCTTGCACATCTAGCACATGGTATTTCCAAATGAGTTTGTCGGCGAGGATTGCTTGTTTCCAGGCTTCTTGATCGCGGTCTAGGGATACGCTAAATACTTCGAAGCCTTTGGCCTCTTTGAATTCTTTTTGATGGTATTTCTGATAGGCCTCTAGTACATTTGGACTTTCTTTGCGGCACGGACCACACCATGAAGCCCAGAAGTCAACTAATACCATTTTGCCACGCAAACTAGACAACTTGAGTGTTTTGCCTTTAGGCGACAACAATGCAATTTCAGGTGCTGTAGCGTCTTGCGGAAGTGTTGTAGTTGTTTCTTGTCTAAAACACAAAGCGTAACAAGCAAAAGCAGCTACAAGGGCAATTATGAGGATACTTGACTTTCTCATCCGATTCTTCTGATATCGGCACCAATATTATTGAGACGGTACTCGATGTCTTGGTATCCGCGGTCAATTTGTTCGATATTGTGGATCACACTTTTCCCTTTAGCGGAAAGTGCGGCAATGAGCAAAGAAACCCCCGCACGGATATCTGGAGAGGTCATTTCGATTCCTTTGAGGTCGTGTTCGCGGTTGAGGCCGATGACGGTGGCGCGGTGCGGATCGCAGAGAATAATTTGGGCGCCCATGTCGATGAGTTTATCGACAAAGAACAGGCGTGATTCAAACATTTTTTGATGGATCAGTACAGAACCTTTTGCTTGGGTAGCTACGACGAGGATAATCGATAATAAATCTGGGGTAAAACCAGGCCAAGGTGCGTCGTAGATGGTCATGATAGAGCCATCGATGAAGGTTTCGATTTCGTATTTTTCTTGAGCTGGAATAAAGATGTCGTCGCCACGGCGCTCCAATTTGATGCCGAGTCTTCTGAATACATTTGGAATGATACCAAGGTTGTCCCAGGATACATCTTTGATGGTGATTTCGGATTGGGTCATGGCCGCCAAGCCAATGAAACTACCGATTTCGATCATGTCGGGTAAAATGCGGTGAAAACAACCACCGAGGGTCTTGACACCTTGAATTTTGAGCATGTTGGAGCCAATGCCGGTAATCTGTGCACCCATGGAGTTGAGCATTTTACAGAGTTGCTGAATATAAGGCTCGCAAGCGGCGTTGTAAAAGGTTGTTTCACCTTCTGCCATGACTGCAGCCATCAAAATATTGGCCGTACCCGTAACAGATGCTTCATCGAGGTGAATAAATGTGCCTTTGAGATTGGCCGCCTCTACCGAATAGAAGTGCTCGCCTGCATCGTAGTTGAATTTGGCACCCAAGAGTGCGAATCCTTCGAAGTGGGTGTCTAAGCGGCGGCGACCAATTTTGTCTCCACCTGGTTTAGGGATAAAGCCACGGCCATATCGCGCAAGTAGCGGACCTACAATCATGATGGAGCCGCGCAAAGAAGAAGCGCGTTTCTTGAAATCTTCGGTTTCTAGGTAGGCGAGGTCGATGTCTTTTGCTTGAAAAATATAGGTGCCTTTCTCGACTTTTTCTACCTTGACCCCCATTGTTTGTAAAAGGGCAATTAGTTTATTGACATCGACAATGTCTGGAACGTTAGAGATGGTGACTTTTTCTGAAGTCAGTAAAGGCGCACAAAGCACCTGAAGCGCTTCGTTTTTTGCCCCTTGCGGAATAATTTCACCCTTGAGTGGTTTGCCACCATAAATTTCAAAAGAAGCCATGCTTTATTTTTTGATGAATTTTTTCTTTTTGTACTTGTTGTTGTTATTGTTGCTCTTTTGCTTGTTAAAGCGTTGGTTTTTCTGCTGATTTTGACCAATTCCCATGGTTTTGAGCAGGGTATTGGTATGGACTAAATCATCGGGATTCTCCAAAATGAGGTCTCCTTTAGAAAGTTCTTTGAGCTGTTGGGCAATGACGTGATTCTCTACGGTGTCATTGTTGTAAGCCAAAAACTGCTTCTTCATGAAGTTGGCCATTGTGGTCTTGAGGAATTCTCTTTCCTCTGGAATGCTGACTTCTTTGGATGCTTCTAAAATAGTCTGGGTGTATTTACCGTAATGTCCGTAACGGATTTTACTCGACGGATAAACCATGCGTTGCGGCTTCTCGTTGAGCACCTCTTGTTTTGGTTTTTCGTAAGGAGAATCTACATCGAACTCGAAATTGGACATCACAAATAAATGCGTCCAAAGTTTGTGGCGGTAGTCCTCGACGTCGCGCAGGTGCGGATTGAGCTGACCCATCACTTCGATAATCGCTTTGGCCGCAAGGTTGCGCTCTGTTCGGTCGGTGAGTTCCATGGCATGCGCAATCATGTTTTGGACATTGCGACCGTATTCTGGTAAAATGAGCGGACCACGCGTGGTGTTGTATTCCATGTTTATTTTTCTAAGTGTGCGCCCAAGGCGTTGTCGTAAATGGATTTGGCTTCGGTGATGAATCCAAAATGCTGTTCGTCGATTTGAAGTTTACCTTTGGTGACATGCCCTAAGAGGGTCATGTTGACTCCGGTTGCTACCATGTATTCCACAAATGCTTCTTCTTGTTCTTCGGTAACTGAAACGACTGCGCGGCCCTGACCTTCGCCAAATAAGAAGGCATCTAGACGGATGTCGGCATCGGAAACGATATCAAAGCCCAAACCTCTTGGCATTGACATTTCGACGAGTGAAACATATAAGCCACCATCAGCGACGTCGTGCACCGCATTGACCAATCCTTCTGCAATGAGACCTTTGATGGCTTGGTGCATTTGGAATTCTTTTTCGAGGTCGAAATAAGGTGCTGGAGACGCTTTGACTCCGTGGTAAGTAGCGAGGTATTCAGATGATGCGATATCTTCGGTGTAGTCGCCAATCAAGAAAATGAGGTCCCCTTTTTGCTTGAAATCGAGGGTCATGATTTTGTCTTTGTCTGGGACAATGCCGATCATGCCGATGGTTGGCGTAGGGAAAACAGGCACTTCTTTGCCGTTCATGACGGTTTGATTGTAGAAAGACACGTTACCACCCGTAACCGGCGTTTCGAATTTCAAGCAAGCGGCAGACATTCCTTTGATGGCGCCCACAAATTGCCAATAGGATTCTGGATTGTATGGATTGCCAAAATTGAGGCAGTTGGTGATGGCGCTTGGGTTTCCTCCTGCGCAGGTAATGTTGCGCGCGGCCTCAGAAACGGCGATCATGGTACCAACTTCTGGATCGGCATTGACATAGCGCGAGTTGCAATCTACGGTCATGGCGAGGGCTTTGTTGGTGCCTTTGATATTGACGATGCCTGCATCTGACGGGCGATTGGTGGTCATGTTGCGGGTACCGACCATAGAGTCGTATTGTTCGTAGACCCAACGCTTGGAAGCGATATTGGGCAAGCCGAGCATGGCATCAGCAACAACTTTGAGGTCTTGTGGTTCGGCAACTTGTGAGATATCGAATTTTTTGAACTCTTGGTAGTAAGCTGGCTCGGTGTATTCTCTTTTGTATTGTGGTGCGCCTCCGCCCAAAACGAGTGATTCGGCAGGCACATCGCCAACAAGCTCACCGCTCATATAGTAACGGATACGGCCGGTATCGGTAACGTGGCCGATTTCTTCGGCATGGAGATCCCATTTGTCAAAGATGTCTTTAACGATTTGCTCTTTGCCCTTCTGAACTACCACAAGCATGCGCTCTTGGGATTCGGACAATAGGATTTCGTAGGGCAACATGTTTTCTTGACGAGTGGGAACGCGATCTAAGTAAATTTCCATCCCGACATTGCCAGCGGCGCTCATTTCACAGGTTGAACAGGTAATACCCGCTGCACCCATGTCTTGCATCCCGACAATTGCATCTGTCATGGAAAGTTCCATGGTAGCCTCTAAGAGGAGCTTTTCCATGAATGGATCGCCCACCTGAACCGATGGTAGGTCGTTGGCAGACTCTTCAGTAATATCTTTAGAAGCAAAAGCTGCGCCGGCAATGCCGTCTTTACCTGTTGCTGAACCTACGATAAACACAGGATTACCTGGGCCTTTTGCCGTAGCGGAGATGATTTTTTTGGTGTCGATGATGCCAGCAGAGAAGGCATTGACAAGTGGGTTGGTGTTGTAAGACTCGTCAAAAAAGACTTCGCCACCTACAATTGGAATACCAAAAGCATTGCCGTAATCGCCGATGCCTTTTGTGACACCTTTAACCAACCATTTGGTGCGCGCTTCTTCGATATTGCCAAAACGCAATGAATTGAGCTGGGCAATAGGACGGGCTCCCATGGTAAAGATATCGCGGTTGATACCACCCACACCGGTGGCAGCACCTTGGTAAGGCTCTAGCGCACTTGGGTGATTGTGCGATTCAATTTTAAACACGCAACCCAAACCGTCACCGATATCGACCAAACCAGCGTTTTCTTCACCGGCCTTGACCAACATGTGCGGCCCATCTTTAGGAAGGGTTTTGAGCCAAAGAATGGAGTTTTTATAAGAGCAGTGCTCGCTCCACATGACGGAGTAAACAGCTGTTTCTGTAAAATTTGGTGTGCGGCCAAGGATTTCTTTGACGTGTTCAAATTCGTCGGCGCGGAGGCCTAAATCGATGGCTTGTTCTAGCGTTGCTTCTTTTTGGTGATTGGTTTCCATACAGTATTGAGAATTCAAAGACAAAAGTAACGATTAATCGGATA
Source organism: uncultured Flavobacteriia bacterium (assembly GCA_937975705.1). Classification (GTDB taxonomy): domain Bacteria; phylum Bacteroidota; class Bacteroidia; order Flavobacteriales_D; family Crocinitomicaceae; genus UBA952. The sequence continues at coordinate 17,351 of CALJTX010000024.1, forward strand.
GCATCTTTCAATTTTTCGCCTTAAATTTGTCCCTTAAAACTTTGAAAAAATGAGTTACGACATCATAGTTGTGGGTAGCGGCCCGGGCGGATACGTCACCGCCATTCGCGCCTCTCAGTTAGGCCTAAAAACTGCTATTGTAGAAAGAGAATCTCTCGGCGGCATCTGCCTCAATTGGGGCTGTATTCCAACAAAAGCACTCCTCAAAAGTGCCAACGTTTACGAATACCTTCAGCACGCTGCAGACTACGGCATCAACGTCAAAGAAAGTAGCGCAGACTTCGGCGCCATGATCAAACGCAGCCGCGATGTCGCGAGCGGAATGTCTAACGGCATTCAATTCTTAATGAAGAAAAATAAAATCGACGTCCTCAAAGGAAACGGCGTGCTTAAAGCAGGTAAAGCTGTAGAAGTTACCGACGAAAGCGGTAACAAAACAACTTACACAGCAGCCAAAGGTGTCATTATCGCAACAGGCGCGCGTTCACGCGAACTCCCTAACCTTCCGCAAGACGGCACCAAAATTATCGGATACCGCCAAGCCATGACCCTCCCTACCCAACCTAAAAAATTAGTTGTTGTTGGTTCGGGCGCGATCGGTGTTGAATTTGCTTATTTCTATAATGCAATCGGCACAGAAGTCACTATTATAGAGTACCTTCCAAACATTGTTCCTGTCGAAGACGAAGACGTTTCAAAACAACTCGAAAAATCTTTCAAAAAGTCTGGCATTAATATCCTGACAAACGCCTCTGTTGAATCAGTAGACACCAGCTGCTCAGGCTGCGTTGTCAGCATCAAAACAGCCAAAGGCGAAGAAAAAATTGAGTGCGACGTCGTGCTTTCAGCTGCAGGGGTTGTCACGAACATCGAAAACATTGGCTTAGAAGAACTCGGAATTGTGGTAGACAAAGGCCGAATTTTAGTCAATGACTACTACCAAACCAATTTGCCCGGCTATTATGCCATCGGCGATGTAGTGCCAGGCCCAGCATTAGCACACGTTGCATCAGCGGAAGGCATTATTTGTGTCGAGAAAATCGCTGGTCACCACCCAGAGCCACTCAACTACGGCAACATCCCAGGTTGTACGTACTGCTCTCCAGAAGTTGCAAGCGTCGGCATGACCGAAAAAGCAGCCAAAGAAGCAGGTTACGAAATCAAAGTGGGTAAATTCCCGTTCTCAGCTTCAGGTAAAGCAAGTGCAGCCGGAGCAAAAGATGGTTTCGTGAAACTCATTTTTGACGCCAAATACGGCGAACTCCTCGGCGGACACATGATCGGCGCCAACGTTACCGAAATGGTAGCTGAGCTCGTTGCCGTACGCAAACTAGAAACAACCGGCGAAGAACTCATCAAAACAGTTCACCCACACCCAACAATGTCTGAAGCCATCATGGAAGCTGCAGCAGCGGCTTACGGCGAGGTGATCCACTTATAAGAATTAATTTCTTTGAAAATAAAAAAAGCGCCTTTTGGGCGCTTTTTTTTGTGTCAATAGAACTATTTTTATCACAAAGAGGTCTCCAGACTAAAGCCCCAAAGCCTCATATATAAAATCAAAAGTGGATAAGATCACAGGGGCGCCATCGACAACAGCCACGTTGTGTTCGAAGTGCGCGCTGGGTTGGCGGTCTGCGGTAACGATGGTCCATTTGTCGTCGAGGGTTTCGACTTTTTCTGTTCCCATGTTGATCATGGGCTCGATGGCAATGGTGAGGCCATTTTGGATCTTTTTTCCGCGGCCACGTCGACCGTAGTTCGGCACTTGTGGTTCTTCGTGGAGTTCTTTGCCCAAGCCGTGCCCAACGAGGTCGCGGACAACACCGTAGCCATGGGCTTCGGCATGCTGCTGAATGGCCCAACCGATGTCTTCGATGCGGTTGGCGGTAGTCACTTGCTCGATACCGAGATACAAGCATTCTTTGGTGACTTTGCACAACTGTCTTTTTGCTGCACTCACCTCACCTACCTCAAAAGTATAGGCATGGTCGCCGTAATAGCCTTTGTAGACAGAACCGCAGTCTACAGAAACGATGTCGCCATCTTGAATGGGTTTGTCGGTGGGCAAGCCGTGGACAACTTGTTCGTTGACAGAAATCAAAAGTGTGCTAGGGCAACCATAAAGCCCCTTGAAACCAGGGATGGCATTTTGGGTGCGGATGTAGTCTTCGGCTAGCTGATCGAGAAAACGGGGCGTGACACCAGGCTTCATGTGCTGTGCAACCAAACCCAGCGTACGGCTCACAATTTGCGCTGCTTCGCGCATGATTTCAATTTCTTGGGGCGTTTTGTAACGGATCATGAATTTATCTAAGAGAGACATGTGGCAAAGTTACCAAGAAAATGCATGGTATCGATGCCATCGGCGTAATCGGTGAGTGTTGGGCATTGTGCTGAGCCAAAAGGCATATAACCATGGCCCACTACACATTGAATTTGTTGTTGGTTTGAAACCAGAAAATCCGCCACCTCTTGTAGGTCATTATAGCGCTGATAATGCAACATGCCTAGAGGAGAGTGCAGGTCCTGACTTTCTTTGAGTAATAAGAAATGGTTGTCGAGGATGGGCACTTGATTCATGAGGTGAATGGCCTTATTGTAATCGTAGTTGTTGCCGTATTTTTTGTGATTGACTACCTCAGCATAAGGAACGATAGCTTCAAAAAACCGATTGAGTTCAAAAGCTGCCGGTATCCAAATCTGCGTCACATTCCGGCAACCTTTGCCAAAATATTGAAAGATGTCTTGACCCAATTGTGTCAGTTCTGCGGCAGATTCTGAGCCATCGAGCACAGCTATTGAAGTGCGGTGCCCGCGCAATAAATGCGGAACGCCTGAAAAATATTGCTTGAAATGAAGCATACTGTTGTTTGAACCCGTTGCAATGACAGCGTTGTAACCTGTGAGTTTGCCAAAAGCGAATTCAATTCGGGATTGAAATTCAGGTTCAAACAAAATGAGCAGCTTGGCCAAAGCCGGTAGCAAGCGCGCATCTTCACTGCTGAGTTTTACCAGCGCTTTGTGGCCCGAGCAGAGCACACATAAAAAGTCATGAAAACCAACCAGCGGCAAGTTTCCTGGCAAAATGAGCGCTACTGTTTGGGCTTGCTCAGCAAAAGCATAAGGCGCGAGCCATTCTTGCAGACCCTCGGTTGTCAGCCAAGTTGAAATTTCTTGAAAGGCCATTTTGATGGCATCTTCGGTAAACCATCCGTTGTGATGCTGCTCTCTTTTTATAAGTTCGAGAAGGGCTTCCCATTCTTGGCTAGTACATGTCGCTGGGCGTTGTTGGTCTTTTGCGAGGGCCGCAAGGATTTCTCCGAGGGCTGCAAAAGCTGAGATCATTTGGCTTCTTTCCACGGTGCAAAAGTACGCTTTTCTAAATTTTTTGTTTGCGAACGCACAAAAGATTCGCTCAGTCGTTGTTATATTTGCACAAAATATTGACTTATGGCCATCATGATCACCGACGAATGCATTAACTGCGGAGCTTGCGAGCCCGAGTGCCCAAATAATGCTATTTACGAAGGCGGCGCCGAGTGGAAATTTACCGACGGCACCACCCTTAAAGGCCTGATCCAAACACTAGATGGCGAATCCATCGAGGCAGACCACGCTTTTGAACCTGTCAACATGGACGTCTACTACATTGCACACGAAAAATGCACGGAGTGTGTAGGTTTCCACGACGAACCACAGTGTGCGGCTGTTTGCCCCGTAGATTGCTGTGTAGACGACCCCGACTACCGCGAGTCAGAAGACGAACTTTTAGCCAAAAAGAATTTCATGCACTTGTAAGGTGTTGAAATACATATTCTTAACGCTTCTCTTACTCTACACTTGCCCTCAACTTTTTGCTGACAACGGCAGAGTTGTGCATATCACCTGGACTGAAAACAGCGACGGCAGTATCCAAAATGCTACTACACCCAATCACGGCTTACAAGTTTTTGAGCAGCGCAACCAGTTTCTCAATTACAAAGACCCCAACAATCCTTTTTTTAAAATTCGCTATTCCTGGCTAGGAATTGATTGGACAATCGTCCATTTTTTGGCCTTGCTTTTCACTATAGTGCTGCAAATACTGACGTTTCGGCGCATCAATCGCAGCATGGCCGAAAGTCGCTTTTTCAAGCGCTGGTCTTTTCGTTTCTTGAAACTCTTTTTATGGGCTGCTGTGCTTATTGGCAACATTGGTGCCGTTTGGGCCATCGATTATTACAATACACAAATCCACTTTCGCTTTCATCAACTTAGCGACTTTCACAACGCCTCCACTGCTACTTTAGAAAAAGAACGCAACAACCGCACTTACTTTATTGCCAAAGAAAGCACCCTATTGCGCTATCAGCTTTTCAGAAAGAACGGCGCAAAATGGCACACACAAAGAGCTCTCCCGGTCTTGCATTTCAAACAAAACAAAAACGGAAAGCTTTTTTATACACGAGACAGCCGCTACGTTAAATTTGCAGTGACGGCAAAACGCATCAAAGCGCCAACCCAACTTATCGTGATCCATCGCAAAAGCCTGAACGGAGCAGACGAACCTCAACTCTATCAAATTCAAAACCGCAACATCGTTCCTTATTTCAGGGCTGTCGAGCGGCCGCAGCGCATATTATTGTTTGTCAATGGTTACCGCCCAATCTCGACAAGTCAAGACCCTGCTAACGCCCTACAAGCCATCAACGAAAAAGGTCTTGAGCGCCCGCGCTCTAAAAATTTAATTTATAGCTCAGATATTTTTGGTTATTGGCCCCAAGAACTTTTCACAAGCAAAGTTCAAGAGCGCTTCCAATCAAACAGAACCCTCTACGCCGACGGACACCACAGCGTAGCTACTTCCAATCATCAGTCCTTGCTGCAATTTGTGAGCAGCGCTTCTCTTTATCCCAAACCCTGTACAGGTGCCCATCATTGCGCTACAACAAAGATTGCCAATCAACAAGAAGTAAGAACCTACAGCTTACTGGCCACCAAAACAAACTATTCTGGTTTTCAGACACGCTACCTTGCAGGCAAACAAGCTGGCCGCAATTTGCTTCAAGAGCTCAAAAAAAATGGAAATGATCCGTTAAACGACACACTCTACGTAGTGAGTCACAGCATGGGCCATGCCTACTTTATGGGGATGGCTAGCATCTTAAAAGGCCAAATTCAATTTGGCGCCTATCATGCTTTTTCACCTGAAAACCCAAAAGGAAAAATACTACGCACCCATTTATGGCCAGTGGTTTATCAGTACGGAACCAAATTATATGGTCCGCAAAGACACGCACCTTGCCAACAAGATGGCGTAGCTCCTCAATGGCGCATCAGCGGCCTTCCCGCAGCTCAGCAAATTGGATTTCCTAAGCAACTCAAAGCGCGTTTAGGTTATTTTAGTTCGCATTATGTCGGCTACTACACCTGGGTATTTGACATCAAAAAAGGGAAGCCAGGCTACATTGGGCTTCCTTAAAACGGAAGAAAGGTATTCAAGATAAGCTCAATTCTGGACGCACCTACCGAACCATTACTCCATTGCGCGTCGTGCACAGACATGCCTTCTTTGCCATTGCAAATTTGCCGAATTTCTTGCTTGAGCCTGCCTTCGCCTGCCCCATGAATCACAATAAATTTAGCATTTCGACGTTGTGCCTGCCGGTTACAAAAGTTTTTAAAGGCGTTGATCTGCGCCAAAAAGACGTCGTGAGCCGCAAGGTGACTTGGAATGGATAGTTCTTCTGAATGGAGATCGATAAAGGGCAAGATACGTTCTTTAGAAACCGCTACTTTATTTGAACCCGAAATGATCTTTGCTTGAACATCTTTAGAAGAGATCTGGTCAAGATTGATCTGCTGGCGGGCCACCACATCTTGTTTCAAATAACGGTAAGAGAAGCCAATTTCATCCTCGACTACGAGGTGTTCCTTTTCAATAGAACACACTTTAAAAACGCCTGCTTCTCGCAAAACACCCACCTCTTGACCTACAAACCAACTCATTGAAATTTGATGGCTTTGATTGGTGAAATACGCGACACCACCCTGCTTGGCAATAGTAAAGCAATCATGCAAGTAGTGAATGTCAATATATTGATAAAGAGAAAATTCCAAAAATTAAAATCGATAGGGACAGCGTCGAGATAATACACTGCCGGATCGAGTTTCAAAAGCGCAAAACGGTCTTGCAACCAGCACAAAATGAGTGCAATTGCGTTACCTATCAACAGCCCTCGTGTCAGGAGGTAGGCAGCTTGCCAAAGGAAGATGCGGCGTATAGAGCGGTTATTGGCGCCGAGTGCTTTGAGTAAACCTACAAATGAAGTGCGCACTACAATCAGAACCAACACAGCTGAACCGACATTGATAATACCTATGAGCAACATCAAGAAGATGATGATCAGGACATTGAAATCGAGAAAATGTAGCCAGGCAAATAAGTCAGCCTCTGTATCTTGGATATTGCTCACTTGCAATAAATGTTGGTTTACCGGGCGCATCTCGACGGCATCTTTAAGGGCCATTTCTGTGCTGGCTAGCGCATCGAAGTTAGTTACCCCTACCTCAAAACCTGAAATAAATTGCGCGGCAGTACCGGTGCCATCTTGAAATCGAAAGCGCAGCGGTCCATTTTGGCTTGCAAAAACCTGCTCCTCCAAGCCATCGACCAAGCAGACGGGCTCGCCATTTTCAAATGTTAAATCGGCATAAGCCAATACTTTGGGAGCATCAATCTGAAGCTGTGCGCTGTCGATGAGCTCCACCTTGCTAGACACATTGCTATAGCGGTAAGCATACACTTTTAGGGTGGTATCTTTTAAGGAAGTAAAGCGCTGCGCCGTGTACACATCTTTGCCCAAACCCCAATCAAATAATAAATTAGCCGCATCGCCATCAATATTTACTTCAATTAAAAAGCCATTCTTCCCCTTCAAAACCGGACGCAGTGAAAGCTTGGTGCCGTTGTCGCTCATTTGCTGTACCAACGCTAAATTTCCGAAGACCAATTTTTGATCGTACTCTAGAAAACCCGTATTGTAAATCCCTACTACTTTCAATTTTTTCAGCAAAGGCTGCTGCTTGATATGATAAGCAGAAACATCATCTCCTAACTTGATATTGAGTTTATTACATATATCTAATGAAAGTAATACTTCATTGTTATTTTGCGTTTTAGGGAGCCTCCCCTCAATGAGATGCGAACGGATAAATGCCCAGTCGTATTGCGGATCTACCCCTTTGAGCATGAGGCCAAGCATGTCTTGCCGCTGCACGAGCGAATCTTGACCATTGGCCATTTGGATGGTGTCGTTGAAGCGTGTAGACTGCAATAAAAGTGGTTTGAACGCAACAGCATGTAAGCTACTCACCCCTGGGATCTGCTTGAGCTCATCTAAGAAAGGAATGCGGCGGTCTAGGGCTTCTGCCTCAAAAATATGTGCAGAACCCGCCTTAGAAATGAAAAGCGGAGCATTAAAACCCGTAATTTTGTCCTTGATTTTTTGCTGAAACCCGCGCACAATGGCAAGCGTCAAGGAATTGACCAAAATAGCTAGCGCGATACTCAGTACAGAAATCCGAAGCACAGGCCTAGAAACCCGAAGCCCAAGGTGTTTTTGACGAATCAGCCTAGAAGATATGAAGCGCTCGAATGACAAATTAGTTTTTTTTCAAGTCCAAAAATACACAAAGGTTTTGGCTTCTTTGGCGCTGCTGCTATTTTTGCTCACCGCTTGTAGGCTTTTTACACCCAAAACATTTAGCCCAAGCCCCGTTCAATTTGCCGAAACTATCGTCATTGAAGAAGATTCAGTTTCTCTTGCTGGTTTTCCGGCTGTTCAGGCACAACAAAAAAAACCGAGCTTAGCGGCACCACAGCTTGGCATTGACCGCCTGCACCTTTTCGTCGATTCACTCGCCGGAAAACGCATTGCTGTGGTCGCAAACCAAACATCTGTTGTGAAAGGCGTGCATCTTGTAGACACCCTTTTGTCTTTGCAGCTCAATGTGGTTAAAGTATTTTCCCCCGAACACGGTTTCAGAGGAGACCTCGACGCAGGGCAACACGTAGGCCACAGCACCGACGACAAAACCGGGCTTCCGCTCGTGTCGCTCTACGGATCCAATAAAAAACCCACCGACCAGCAATTGCAAGATGTCGATATCGTGATTTACGATATCCAAGACGTTGGCGTGCGCTTCTATACCTACATCTCCACTTTGCATTATGTAATGGAGGCTTGTGCTGAAAACAACAAACAAATGGTGGTCTTGGATCGGCCCAATCCGAACGGTCACTACATCGACGGACCAGTGTTAGAACCGGCTTTTAAGTCTTTTGTAGGCATGCACCCCGTACCTATTGTCTACGGCATGACCATCGGCGAATACGCCATGATGATCAACGGCGAAGGTTGGCTACACAACAACCGACGCTGCCAATTATGGGTCATTCCTTGTAAAAATTACAAACACAAACTACCTTATTCATTACCAGTAGCACCATCGCCCAATTTACGAACCGACGCTGCCATTGCACTGTATCCGAGTTTGTGTCTCTTTGAAGCAACAACTGTCAGTGTTGGCCGCGGCACCGACAAACCTTTCGAAATTTACGGACACCCGCAATTTCCGAAAACCGACTTTCAATTCATGCCCATCTCCACCATGGGTGCCAAGAACCCACTGCACCAGAATAAAATCTGCCAGGGCATTGTATTGAGCCAAAGCACCACCAAAAGAAGCTATCAACTCAATCTCAATTACCTCATCACGGCCAAAGAATTACTCGGGGACTCCCTCACGTTTATCGATCAACCGGCATTCTTCAACCGCTTGGCCGGAACCGCCACTTTAAAAGAGCAACTAGATAAAGGTTGGTCTGCAAAAGAAATCCGCGCTACTTGGCAGCCGGGCTTGGACGCGTTTTTAAGCACGCGCAGCAAGTATCTACTCTACGAGTAAACGCTCAAAAGAAGCGGTGAATCCGAGAAAATAAGTTTAGAGTTTGGCGTCTAGCACTTGCTGGGCCATATCTGCAATATATGCATCTATCTGGGCCTGAACCGCCGGATCAAAAGCAGCAATGATGCGCGCTGCAAGTAAACCTGCATTTTTAGCACCGTTGAGCGCTACAGTAGCAACTGGAATACCGTTAGGCATTTGTAGGATCGAAAGGATGGAGTCCCAGCCGTCTATAGAATTTGAAGACTTGATCGGCACGCCAATAACGGGCAAAGAGGTCATGGAGGCGGTCATGCCGGGAAGATGCGCTGCTCCACCTGCACCTGCAATGATTACTTTGAGCCCTCTACTTGCGGCAGACTTTGCGTAAGTAAACATTTTTTCTGGCGTGCGGTGTGCCGAAACCACCTCAGCTTCAACTGAAATGCCAAATTGCTCTAAAATGATTTTGGCTTCTTGCATAATTGGCCAGTCGGACTTGCTGCCCATAATAATACCTACTTGTATCATGCGTTGGTCGGATTTACTGCGTTATCACTTTGATCAGCGTGCATTTCGGCTTGAATGGCTTCGGCTTGTGTCGTTTCGTCTTGAATGGTTTCGTCTTGAATCTTTTCTTCAATTGGATTTCCTGCCGTAACTTGCTGCTTCACCTGCTTAGGCATGCTGCCGTAATGGATGGTGTTGTCGATGTCGGTGGTCATTTGATCAAGGGGCGCCACCAGGGTTTCTTCGGTTTCTTTGAGAATGCCTTCTAGATTGAGGTCGGATTTCATTTCTTGGCCAGACTTGCGGATTTCTTGCTGGAGCTCATTGGAAGCATTGCGTACTTGGTACAGTGCCTGGCCTAGCGTTTTGGCAATGCCTGGAACACTCTTTGAACCAAAAAACAACAACACGACCAATACAATCACGATGACTTCAGAGCCAGCGACATCGCTTAAAAAAAGTGGAATGCTATGCATGGTGCAAAGCTACAAAGAAAAGTATTAAGATTGCTGCATTTTGGCGATGATAGCCGCCGTAATGGACGCTGGCATAAAAGGCAAAATACCTTTAATGAGGAAAGTGAATTTGAAGTCTGAGATGCAAATGACTTTTCCTTTTTCCATGGCGTTGTAACCTTTGAGAGCAGTTTTGTAAGCACTTGCTGCGCCGTCGAACATTTGAGAACCGCCAAAACCTGCTACTTGTGCAAATTCAGTCTCGACCGGGCCTGGGCAAAGTGCGGTAACGGTAACGCCTGTGCCCTTGAGCTCATGTGCCAAACCTTGCGTGTGCGACACCACAAATGCTTTGGTGGCAAAATAAGTGTTCTGATATGGGCCAGGTAAAAAACCTGCAGTGCTGGCCGTTTGTAAGATCTTGCCTCTACCTCTGGCTTTCATGTCTTTGCCAAACAAATGCGTCAGTTTCAATAAGGCCATAACGTTGAGACGCACCATTTCTACATCGGACTCGAGGTCGCGGTCTAGAAACGCTCCTTTGCCACCAAAACCAGCGTTATTGAACAAATAGTCCACTTCCCAACCTTTTTGCTTGACCTCGTCGTAGACTTCTTGAGATGAGCCTACCACGCTCAGGTCTTTTTGAATGAGGTGAACAGAAACATTATATTTTTGAACAAGTTCTGCCTTTAAGTTCTCGAGTAATTCCAATCTTCTCGCTACCAAAATCAAAGCGCCTCCTTTTGAAGCGTGGATGCGAGCGAGTTCTTTTCCGATGCCGGACGACGCGCCGGTGATGAGTGCTGTGTTTTTCATGATGAAGTAACGATTAAATCAGATGTATTGTTTAAAAATTAAGCACACCGTTTGGAATTCTTCTGCTGTGACTTGAATAAATGGACTTTTTTCGTCTAGCATATCTTGAACGCGCATTAAATCGGGGAATTGCTGCACATCGAAATTGTAAAGAAACCATTTGTTGCCAATTTGTTGCAGCTCGATAAATTGATGCGTGGAGGTGATTTTGTAGAGCGACCTCCCATTCTCGAGTTTTCTGAACTGCGGAAATTCCATTTTGATTGTATCTTCGTACAAAGTTAGTACAAAGCCGACATGCAGCACCTCCTACCCAACGATATTCTACTTCTCGAAAAAGCAAAAACTGACCTGAAAATCAATCGGGATATACTCCGCAAATGGAACAAACAAAAACCCAAGGACCTCGATCAGCGCTTCCATGTTGCCCATCAAAAAGAATTCGCCAAAAGAGACTGCTTAAAGTGTGCCAATTGCTGCAAAACAACCAGTCCAATTTTTAGACAGCCCGATATCCGCAGAATGGCCAAAGCCCTGCGCATGAAAGAAAGCCAACTCGTTTCGCAGTATTTAAAACTCGATGAAGACGACGATTACGTATTGCAAAGCTCCCCTTGCTTTAATTTACTCCCAGACAACACCTGTGCGGTTTATGAAGACCGCCCACTCGCCTGCCGAGAATACCCCCACACCGACCGCAAAAACATGTATCAAATCATGGATTTAACGGCGCAAAATACGCTCATTTGCCCGGCGGTGGCGAGCATCGTGGATAAAATCGTCAATGGCTAAAATTGCCGAAAAAAACCTAAATTTGCGCATCAATCAATATCCCTTATGGAACCCGTTCAAGCATACATCCCACAGCATAAAATCCGCATCGTTACCGCAGCTGCGCTCTTCGATGGCCACGACGCCGCTATTAACATCATGCGCCGCATCATTCAAGCCACCGGCTGTGAAGTGATCCACCTTGGTCATGACCGCTCTGTGGAAGAAGTGGTAAACTGTGCCATTCAAGAAGATGCTCAGGCCATTGCCATGACCTCCTACCAAGGCGGACACATGGAATACTTCAAATACATGCACGACCTTTTGCAAGAAAAAGGAGCGCCACACATCAAAATTTTTGGCGGCGGCGGCGGCACTATTTTACCTTCAGAAATTGAAGAATTGCACGGTTACGGCATTACGCGCATCTACCACCCTGACGACGGCCGCTCAATGGGCTTACAAGGCATGATCAACGACCTGATTCAAAAATGTGATTTTGCGGTGGGGCAAGCCAAAAAAGAGTCAAGCGAAAGTATTTTAGCGGCCGTAGCGCAAAAGTCTATTCCAACGCTGGCACATTGCATTAGCGCTGCCGAAAACTTTCCCGAAGAAAACGCGGAACTATTGAATGCCTTGCGCACAGCAGGTGCACACGCCGCGGTTCCGGTACTCGGCATTACCGGTACGGGGGGTGCGGGTAAATCATCTTTGGTAGATGAACTCGTGCGCCGTTTCTTGCTCGACTTCCCAGACAAACAACTCGCGGTAGTTTCTGTAGACCCTTCCAAAAGAAAAACAGGTGGCGCGCTACTCGGCGACCGCATCCGCATGAACGCCATTAAGAGCCCACGCGTTTACATGCGCTCTTTGGCCACACGTCAGTCCAACCTCGCGCTTTCAAAGCACGTTGCCGAAGCGATTTCTATCCTTAAAGCAGCGAAATACGACCTCATCATCTTGGAAACCTCTGGAATTGGGCAGTCCGATACAGAAATCCTCGATCACTCCGATGTGTCTTTGTACGTCATGACGCCAGAATACGGCGCCGCGACCCAACTCGAGAAAATCGACATGCTCGACTTCGCCGACGTCATTGCACTCAATAAATTTGACAAACGCGGCGCCCTAGACGCCCTGCGCGATGTCCGCAAGCAATACCAGCGCAACCACAACTTGTGGGACAGCCCAGTAGACGACATGCCCGTATACGGCACCATTGCCTCGCAGTTCAACGACCCCGGCATGAACACGCTTTACAAAGTAATCATGGATCATGTCGTTAAAAAAACGGGCGGCGACCTCCAATCTACCTTTGCCATCACGCGCGAGATGTCTGAGAAAATCTACGTGATTCCACCAGAGCGCACGCGCTACCTTTCTGAAATTTCTGAAAGCAACCGCGCCTACGACAAATGGGTCGACGCTCAGGTTGCCGTTGCCACCAAATTGCACGGCCTACAAGTTTCTATTGATGCGATCAGCGCCTCCAGTTTAGAAGACAAAGACCGCTTGCTCAAAGGTTTGCAAGAAGCATTTGAACAAGAAAAACTCAACTTTGACCCCAAAAACTGGGAAATCCTACAAAACTGGGATGCCAAAAAACAGGCTTTCAAAAACCCGGAGTATCAGTTCAAGGTCCGCGACAAAATTTTAACGATCCAAACTCACACAGAGTCACTTTCTCATTTACAAATTCCAAAAGTTGCAACACCAAACTACCTGAGTTGGGGCGATATCCTGCGTTGGGTTTTGCAAGAAAACGTACCCGGTGAGTTCCCGTACACGGCTGGTTTGTTCCCATTCAAGCGCGAAGGCGAAGACCCTACGCGCATGTTTGCAGGCGAAGGCGGCCCAGAGCGCACCAATAAGCGCTTTCATTACGTTTCGCTCGGGATGCCAGCCAAACGCTTGTCTACCGCTTTTGACTCCGTTACACTCTACGGCAACGACCCCGATTTGCGCCCAGACATCTACGGCAAAATTGGCAACTCAGGGGTTTCTATTTGCTGCCTAGACGACGCCAAAAAACTCTATTCAGGTTTTGACCTCAGCCACGCGGCAACGTCTGTATCCATGACCATCAACGGGCCTGCGCCTATGCTCTTGGCTTATTTCATGAATGCAGCCATTGATCAAAACTGTGAAAAATACATCAAAGCAAACGGCCTAGAAGCTGAAACTGAAGCCAAAATTGCCGCTATTTACAAAGCCAAAGGAACGGAACGCCCTGCCTACCAAGGTGCTTTACCCGAAGGAAACGACGGATTGGGCCTCATGCTATTAGGTGTTACCGGCGACCAAGTTTTGCCAGCCGACGTATATGCGCAAATCAAAGCCGATACGCTCAAGCAAGTGCGCGGTACGGTTCAGGCAGACATCCTTAAAGAAGACCAAGCACAAAACACCTGCATTTTCTCTACAGAATTTGCACTCCGCCTCATGGGCGACGTTCAGGAGTACTTTATTGCCAACGGCGTGCGCAACTTTTATTCGGTCTCTATTTCTGGCTACCACATCGCCGAAGCAGGCGCCAACCCAATAAGCCAACTCGCCTTCACACTCGCCAACGGCTTCACTTACGTAGAATACTACCTGAGCCGCGGCATGGACATCAATGAATTCGGGCCCAACCTTTCGTTCTTTTTCTCGAACGGTATTGACCCTGAATACGCTGTCATTGGACGCGTGGCGCGCCGCTTGTGGGCCAAAGCATTGGCAAAAAAGTATGGTGCAAATGCCAGAGCGCAAATGCTCAAGTACCACATCCAAACCTCGGGGCGCTCCTTACATGCACAAGAAATCGACTTCAACGACATTCGCACCACGCTGCAAGCGCTTTACGCCATCTACGACAACTGCAACTCTTTACACACCAACGCCTACGACGAAGCCATTACCACGCCAACCGAAGAGTCTGTGCGCAGGGCCATGGCCATTCAGCTGATCATCAACCGCGAACTAGGATTGGCTAAAAACGAAAACCCGCTGCAAGGCGCGTTTATCATTGAGGAGCTTACCAATTTGGTTGAAGAGGCGGTGTTATCTGAATTCGACCGCATTACCGAACGCGGTGGCGTATTGGGCGCCATGGAAACCATGTACCAGCGCTCCAAAATTCAAGAAGAGTCGTTGTATTATGAAACGCTCAAACATACGGGCGAATTCCCAATCATTGGCGTCAATACGTTCTTGAGCTCTAAAGGCTCCCCTACCGTATTGCCTAAGGAAGTCATTCGTGCAACCGAAGAAGAAAAAGCGTACCAGATCAGCATGCTCAGCAATTTACACCGCGCACAGCAAGATGCTGCGAGCGACGGAATTGCCAAAGTGCAAGAGGCTGCTGTTCAAAACAAAAACATCTTCGCGGAGCTCATGGAAACGTGTAAAGTGGCATCATTGGGGCAGGTTACCAACGCCTTGTTTGAGGTTGGCGGCCAGTACCGACGCAATATGTAAGATGACAGACGCACTATTTTCTTCCTTTGCCCAGCAAATTGCCAGCAAAAAGCAAAGTTTCTCCGCCCAACAGCGCGCGTTATTGACGGAGGTATTGGAAGAAAAATATAAAGACCTTTCGGTTTCAGAAAAGTTAAAAAGTAATTTACACCTTTTACAAGACCCGAATACCTTTACCATCACCACCGGGCATCAGCTTTGCCTCATGACAGGGCCACTGTATTTTATATACAAGATCTTGCACGTCATCAAATTAAGCACTGACTTAAAAGCACAATTTCCGGAGCAGCATTTTGTGCCGGTTTACTGGATGGCTTCCGAAGATCACGACTTCGAAGAAATCAAAAGCTTTCTGCTCTTCGGGCAAAAATGGACCTGGGAGAGCACCCAAAAAGGAGCTGTTGGCCGCTTCAACACCTCAGAACTGGCGCCTTTGCTCCATGCCTTAAGCGAGAAATTTCAAAACCATCCGGACAGCGAAATCAATCGTTTACTCGCTTGCCTGACCCATGACAACTACGGAGAGGGTTTTTTCGCTTTTGTACACGCCTTGTTTAATGAATATGGACTTTTGATCATCGATGCCGATAACGCCCGATTCAAAGAGAGTGCCTGGCCAATTTGGGAAAAAGATTTATTTACTGCTGATCTTCATCAGGCGGTTCTTAAAAATACCCAAGAACTTCAACAAAAGAAGATACCAACACCCATCGAAAGCAAGGAAACGAACTTGTTTGTATTAGAAAAGGAGAAAAGGGAAAGAATCGAGAAAACCGATGCGCTTCATTACCAAAAAGAAGACAGCCCGCAATTATCTCCGAATGTGGTGCTCAGACCACTCTACCAAGAATGGATTTTACCCAATTTGGCTTATATCGGTGGGCCCAGTGAAATCGCTTACTGGCAACAACTGCCACAAGCTTTTGCCTGTCTAGACCTCCCCTTTCCGCTCACGATTCAGCGTGCAGGTGGCGTCCTTCTTCAAGAAAAAGACCTTGAACTGATCGAGAAACTTGGTTTTCAAAAACAAGATTTTCTTTTTGACAAAGCTGCGCTTAAAAAACGCTACCTCGAACAAGTTGGGGATCAAGAACCCGATTATGGTCATTTGGATGGACTATGGAGTGGCTACAAAGACGCTTTTCTAAAACTTGTAGACGGCGCATTACCCCAAGAAAAAAGAACGATCGAAGCCGAACTGACTCGCGTTCAAAAACAACTTGAAGCACTCGAGCAAAGATTTGAAAAATCACGCAAGGCCAAATTCGATAAAGCACTCAAGCAGATAGAGCAACTTTCGGAGAAAATCCAGCCCAAGGGCCAACTCCAAGAACGCAGCAGCAACATCCTGAACTTTTGCCCTGACGGCGAAGTTTCAGCCAGAATTGCCTCCCTCTACCAACAACTAGACCCCTACAACCAAGAAAAACAATGGTTTGTGGTGTCGTAAACGAAAAATAACGACCTTTGTGTCAAATTGACAATATGGCTCAAAACGACATCCGCACCGTCCTTTCTCAACACCCTACTATTCCGGTCGTGACTTTCAACAGTACCGAAGAAGTTGTACCTAAAATGGACGCGCTTATTGCACGCGGCATTTTTTGCATAGAAATTACGCTGCGTACACCCGTTGCCTATGACTGCATCGCAATCGCTAAAAAATTATACGGCGACCGCTGCGCAATTGGCATGGGCACCGTTGTGAGGGCAGAACAAATTGAAAAAGCCATTGAACTCGGCATCGATTTTATGGTGAGCCCAGGCCTCAATGCCACCCTCGCTCCGCTTTTTGAACAAAGCAAAATTGCGTTCATTCCGGGAGTGGCTACGCCGAGTGAAATCATCGAAGGCATCCAATTTGGTTGGGACACCTTCAAGTTTTTCCCGGCCAATCTATTCGGCGGCTTGGGAGCACTCAAAGCGTATGGCCAAGTGTTTCCGAACATCCAATTTTGCCCAACTGGTGGCATCACCGAAGAAACCTACCCTGAATACTTAGCCTTGCCAAACATCATTTCCGTAGGTGGCTCATGGATGTAAGCCAACAAAACCGCACTTTTATTGTTAGGCTTTTATGCTATTTCTCCTTTTTCTGCTCCTCCTTGTTGTTTCCGAATGGATTTTCTTGCTCAGTATTTGGAGCATCCCTGATGCGTATCTAGCAGTCTTTGGCATGCTTCATTTAGGCCTGATCCTAGGAAGCATTCTGCTTTTCATTTGGGGCTTTCGCAATGTCAAAATGCGCAGCAATTACAAACTAGGCTTCTCGATATTTGGTTTGTTTGTTGCCTTGGCTTTACCCGCCATCGTATTTCTTCTTCCCGGACTGATCTTTTTTACTTTTCAAATCGAACTCGCACGCAACATCGGTTTTGCGCTTGCGGGGCTGCATTTCTTAGCGATTCTTTACGGCATTTACTTTGGCCGTTGGAACTGGAAAGTTCGTCCCGTAGAACTTTTCTTTGATCACCTTCCTGCCACAATGGACGGCGCCACGTTTATCCAAATTTCAGATGTGCATATTGGCAGTTTTTACGGGCAAACCCACAAGGTTCAGAAGGCGATTGACCTCATCAACTCCCGTAAGGCCGACTACTTTCTCTTTACCGGTGACTTAGTCAATAACAAAGCCGACGAATTCAGAGGATGGGAACCACTCTTCTCACAAATTGAAGTCAAAAAAGGCAAATACAGCATTTTGGGCAACCACGACTACGGCGATTACATTAGCTGGGACTTCGACCACGAAAAAGCGGCCAACCTCCAAGCACTCGTGCAGATGCACCAAAACGTGGGCTGGACGCCCCTACTCAACAAAGCGGTCGAACTCGAAAAAGACTTTTGGCTCTTGGGCGTCGAAAACTGGGGGCGATCCATGTTCAGACAAAGCGGCAAACTCGAAGAAACGCTAGCCCAAACAAGCCAAGGCTTCAAACTTTTACTCAGCCACGACCCAAGCCATTTTGATGCGCAAGTGATCCATACCGACATCGACCTCACACTCTCGGGCCACACTCACGGCATGCAATTCGGCATTGAGCGCTTCGGCATCAAATGGAGCCCGGTATCTTTCGTATACCCCAAATGGGCAGGCCTTTATCAAGTTGGAAAACAATTTTTGTACGTAAACCGCGGCTTTGGCTACCTGGGTTTCCCGGGCCGTGTGGGCATTTATCCGGAAATTACAGAATTTACGCTGCGACGTTCAAAAGCACAATAAAAATTTACTAAATTTGCAACCTCGTTATTTGGCAAAAGCCAATAGCCGGTCCTATAGCTCAGTTGGTTAGAGCAACAGACTCATAATCTGTGGGTCCACAGTTCGAGCCTGTGTGGGACCACCCAAGTGGGGATTTTGGCTAAAATGTCAGAATCCCCATTTTTATAAGCTTCTACAAGCCCCGTCAAATAAGGAATTGCGGAAAATAGCAAATTAACCCTTGAAGTTCGATAACCGTCTTTTTTTCGATCATAGAAAATTCCTTCTGGAAACACCAATTTCTGTATTCTCTGCTTTCTGTTGAAATTTGCATTTTTCCATGTGGACGGTAGTTTCAGCGCCAAGTCAAGACATATTTCAGCTGATTTTTGAAGGTTCGATAACTGATTTTGACTTGAGTCCAATTCTGATTCTATTTGGCGGATTTTTTCACGGTATTTATCACGGTATTTGAAGTAAAGTACTTGATCAATATCACCGTTAAAAAATCGCTCTTCAGCCCCTTCTAATTTTTGTTTTAATTGGGCAAGTTCTACTTGTAAGGCTTTTTTATCTTCTGATCGAACTTCGGTTCGTTCGCTCAATAAATGAAGTAGCATCTTATTGAAAACGGGTTTCAGTGCTTTGTCGAATGTGAAACGACTCAATAATTCTTCGAATTTCAGATGCAAGACCTTCTGGCTGCGATTATTCGCACAACCTTTTAAATTACACTTGTAATAGTATAATCCCTTTCGCTTGACTAAATAACCTGTCATACTTGTTCCGCAACATTCGCATTTTACAAATTGCTTCATTGGCAATGCTTCCACCTCATTTTCAATTCTATAGCCATTACCAAACTTTTCTAAATTCTGATGAACTTTTATAAACATGCTTTTAGAAATTAGTGGAGGATGTTTCCCTTCGATCATTTCACCAGGAACCATTTTGGAAACAATAAAACCACAATAGTATGGATTTATAAAGAAATGAGACAAGCGCTTTGGCGGAATGTTCCATCCGCGTGCATTCAATCTTTTGGCTATTTCTACCAAACTTAAATCGTCATTGGCTTTCCATTCAAAGGCTTTTTTTAGCAATTTACCTTTGTCATTTATAACCATCGAGTGCTGGTCAGCAGTTTTCCCTTGGTTTATATTGGTATAGCCTGTTGGCGGCATAAACGGCCAATAACCTTGCTTTAATTTTTCGATCATTCCTGTCATGGACTTATCCCTGCGCAACTGGTTGTCAAATTCACTAAATAGATGATAAATACCCTCCATAAAATTTCCTGATGGGTCGTTGTGGTCAATCGATTGGGTAACAGATACGACTTTAACACCTCTCTGTTTTAATTCATGAGAAATAAAAGCACCACTTGGACCGCTTCTGCTAAAGCGATCATAAGAGTAGACAATCACATACCCTATTGATTTCTTGCGTTTGACGTAACTTAACATTTTTTGAAACTCCTTTCGCTCGTCATCTTTGGCGCTTTCGTAAGTGCCACCAAAATACTCAACTATTTCCAAGCCTTTCTCCTCAGCATATTTCTTACAATACTTCAATTGGGTTTCAAGACTTGCGTTATTGTCTGCTTGTTCTTTTGTGCTTACACGTGTATAAATTACTGCCTGTGTCTTTGCAACCTGAAGTAATTCCGTTCCTTTTTTAAAACGGTTAAATCTCTTGTCCATTTGCATGTTGTTCAATTACTATTAAACAAAGTTCTTCCATCTGTTCTAGAAGCAGTTGAGCAATTTCTTCCGTTGCTTGAGCTCCAATGATTTCTAGAATGTCCTTTTTTGTTGGTTTATCAAATTTTTGTTTTTTATTTTCCAATTTATTTCACCCATGTGTTTCCTGTCCGTTTTTCGGTTATCGGAAACGGGTAATTATTTGCCCATTTATTTGGTGCTTTTATTCAATTTTTTCAAAATGACATTTTCAAAATTTGTGATTTTACCTTTCTGAGTAGTAACACTGATCTTTTGATACCCATTCTTTGCTATTACGTCAAGAAATCGCTGTTCCATGGTGATTTTTGATTGCTCTTCAACTTCTAAAAGATTAGGCGAGCCCTCCGAAAATCTAATTCGAATAGATTTCACATCATTTCTGCGTATCATCTCCAAAATTTCTTTTTCTGCATTTGATAAATAATACAATTTTTCGAGTGGTGTATCAGCAACCCAGTCTCTCATTAACGTTTGTATAGCCTCTGATATACTAATACAGAAGTGTGGTTTCGAGACCAACTTTCTAAAATCCTCTTCATTTGAGAATAGTTCTAGATAACGAGAATGCTCGTATAAAAAATATTCGCCATCTGGATTCACCATACATTGAATAGACTTTCTAAATACGATTGTAGCTAATACCGTTGCCAAGAAAAATGAAGTTTCCACATTTTTTAATTCTTTCAAAAATTGTTCAGTACTGAACGGGCTGTTGTATTTAAGCTTTATTTCACCTATTATACTAGAAATAGCAGCAGAATCTAGTTTATTCAGATCAATATTTGGTTCTAATAATATTTCCTTGAGACTTTTTATTTGTTGTAGACTAATTCCTAAGGATCGCATTTGTTGAATTAATTTGATCCAAACACTTTGTACTAGATCGTACTTTCTGCGCATTCCAGGGCCCTTGACAAGTGGTAAGACCCCTTGTTTATCCCAATATGTTGCATCTCTAGGAGCAATTTTTAAATCGCTTATGGTGTACCTTGGCAATTCTATTTCATCCATCAAATATGGAAACTCGCCAGTGAATAATGAATCTGTCAGAATTTGAATTTCATCTGAACTTAAAGAATAGGAATGACTGTATTTATTTAACATATATGTAAATATATACACTTTTGTAATATTGTCAAGGTTTTTGAAAATAAAAAACCAATGTCTTCTTATAGACATTGGTTTAAATAAGTTTATAAATCAAATAGATTTTTTTCTTAATTCCTTCCTATAGGTTGATACAATCCATTCTCAATGCAAAGGCGCGCGAAGTCTGCTGGTGTTTTGGCGTTGAGGGCTTTGAAAAGTTTGGAGCGAATGGCGTCAATACTTTTCTTAGTAATTCCCAGTCGTTTTGCGATTTCCTCACTTTTACTACCTGAGCAAATAAGTTTTATCACAATCATTTCACGCTCTGACAAATTAAAATTGATTATCGCTTGTTCCTTTTTTTTGTTTTTCTCATACTGAATAAATGAAACATCAGAAACAATGCTTGTGGAATGAAACCCTTTGTCTGTTACGTTATATAGTGCATCAACCATGTCTTGGACGCTACAATCCTTTTTCAAGTAGCTTTTAGCCCCCATTTGGATGAGCTCAGCAACAATATGCACATTTGAATGCATACTAAATATAATGACCTTAATTTCAGGGTTTGACAGTGACAGTTTCTTTAGAATTTCTTTGCCATCCATTTCCGGCATATCTAAATCCACTAGCGCAATATTGATCTTTTTCTTTTTGAGTAATTCGAAGAATTCGACACCATTACTTGCATCAAACACCACTTGAATATCAAAAGCCTCATTCAAGGATTTAATCAAGGACTCTCGCAAAAGAGTATGATCCTCTACAATAGCAATTTTGATGCGATTCTTTTCCTTCGGGATATCATCAATTTGCCTGCTTGTTGTCATCATTGTATGGAATTTTCAAAATTACCGAACCACCTCTTTCATAGCGATCAAAAGTAATTTGACCGCCAATTAGACCTAAACGATGTGCCAGTGATGAAAGACCAATACCTTGGTTCTTTGCCAGTAAATACTCGAAGTCATCCTGATCAATGGCGACACCATCGTGCTTCAAGGTTAAAACTAAATATTCTTGCTTGATTTCCAAATCACCATCGATGAAATTTGGCTTAGCATGCTTGATTGTATTATTGACGAGCTCTGTTACAATATAATAAGCCTGTATCTCAATACGCTGCTCAAGTTTAAGCCCACTTTTCACATGGCTTAAAATCAGACAAGGCTTACCAATACTTTTCTCTGCCTGTTCAAACATACGCTCTAAAGAACGCCACAAACCAAACTTCAATAAATAGTGAGGCAACATCCCATTCGTAATCGCCCTCAGTTTGGTTACAGATTGGTCTATCATCTCTGCTACCTCCAATAAATCCGAAATGGTATCTGAATTGGCTTCAATGCCAATCAAATGATTTGAAGTATTCGAAATTTTCTGCTGCGTCATGGAAAGAATAGCCCCTACGTCGTCATGCAAATTTCTTGCAATCTCAGCGCGCTCATCTTCCTGGGCTTTCACCACTGCATTGATCAGCTCGAGCTCTTTTTCTTGCATTGCCCGCTCATGCGCTGCCTCAAGCCTCTTGCGTTTCTTGTACGAAGTAAACAACACGAACACCATACCGGCAGACAACCCGCTGGTGAATAAAACTGAAAGAATCAGTTGAATTAAGCTTCTTTCAATTTCCATAATGAGTATGTTATTCCAAAGTTTTGGATTATATCCAGTAGACAATAAAATAGAACAAGAAAAAATGCGTAACCTGATGTTTCTTGCCTAATTTCTGTTTCATAAATACTAAGAATCAGGGCACTTGAATTGGAAACAAAAAAGATAATATAAAGAATCAATTTAAAATTATCTTGAGTTGAAAAAACTACTCTACTAAAACATTTCAAAATCAAACGAAGTGAAAAATAAGAAATGAATACATTGGAAAAAATGGTAAATAACTCATTGTTTTGAAGCCAAAGTTTACATATCAATGATTCATAAATAAAGACTAAAGTTCCTAGAAAATAAATAAACTTAATTTGACCTTCTAGTAATTTATCGCGCTTAAAAAATTCTAGTAACAAAATGAATCTCACAAACATCCAAATGTGGAAAACAGGAAAGACATTAATATGCGACCAGAAAAAAATCAGACTTAAAATTTGGCTTGATAAACTCAAAATAATAAGCAGAAATAAAACATTAAATTCTACAACTACTATTTTCTTTTTCTGTATTAAAAATATTAAAGCCGGAATATGACTAAGAATTTTTATTGTATCTAAAAAGTCAAAATAATTCATTAAGAATTTAGTTTATTTTTCGTCGAACAATAAGGAGGGCATCTAAAACTCTTATCCAAAATCAACCCATTCTCCATATCATTCTCATCACTATCTGCACCGACCAGAACTAAAACTTTTTTACCTTCATCATTGATTGCATAGTAAAAACGAATTCCAACACAACCCTCTTGATTCAACAATTCGAGTAACTTTTCTTTACCTTGGAATTCGGCAATCACATCCCCAGGTTGTATCGTATTTCGATAGTTAGCTGTCCAGCGAGATGCGTCATTCAAAGTTACAAATTCCCCTTCGTTTCCGTTAAAAGACATAATGTTAAGTTTAATTGGTTAGTGACCAAAAATAGAAATTATCTAGCGGGTATTTTTCGACTCAATTATATAGTAATACTAGTATCACATTGACTTACAGGGCACATCAGTTATTTTGATTGTTGCTTCAAATTAGTACAAGTACTAATTTAAATAGTATTTATACCCTAATGCAATTCGGGTAAAGCTACTAGTATTTCTAGTACCTTTTCTCAAACCAATCGTATGAGCAAGCAAAAAAAATCATGCGAACACAAAAGACTAAATTTTACAATGAGGCTCGTTATTTTGAGCTGTATGAACAAATGCTTGCTTCCATGCAAGGTGGTAGACACAATAGAACCGATGGGCAGCGGATTTCAAAAGGAACGCTGAAGAACTATACTGCTTTGCTGAATCATTTGCGGGCTTTTGCTCAGACCAAAAAAATAGAGTTGCGTTTGTACAATGACCTTAACTTGACACTTAGAGAAAGAGCAGCAGCCAACAATTACCACGCTCGGCTTTACAAACACTTTACCACCTATCTTTATGGAAAAGGGATGTTTGATAATTACATTGGCTTACTCATTAGAAACTGGCGTGCGTTTTACAATTACTTGAACAAAGATTTGCACATGTATGTGGGCAATTATCATTTACAATTCTTTGTGCCCAAGGATGAGATACCGGTAGTTGCGCTTTCCAAACATCAGTTGTTTGCTCTCATGCATGATCCGGAAATTGATCAAAAAATCAAAGCGTCCAAACTAGAAGACATCAGTGACATTTTTGTATTTGGCTGCACCGTAGCCCTTCGCTATTCTGACTTAAAACAATTAACCAAACGACATCTTCAAAAGAAAAACGACCACTATTACCTCGACGTGCGAGCCTCCAAAACCCAGATTGAAACCCGAATGCGCCTTCCCTCCTACAGCACAGCAATTATAGAAAAACATGCCCTAAAAAGCCCTTACCTCCTGCCCCAAATCACGCTTCAGCACTTCAATCGACGGTTAAAAGAATTAGCCAACCTCCTACCCGAAAACATCCATCTAGATAAAGTCCGGGAGCGCAAAGGCAAAATTATTGTGAGACAAAAAGACGCCAAAACCAAACGCAAACTTAAACTTTCCGATCACGTCAGCTCCCATACCATGCGCCGCACCGCCATTTCCATCATGCTCGAATCCGGAATGGACGAAATGCTCGTTCGCCGCATCTCTGGCCACGCCCCCAATAGCAAAGAATTCTACAGATATGTACGATTAGCACAACACCGCTTGGATGCTGAAACTACTAGGGTATTTAGTTTTGAGGATATGAAGGGTTAATTCCCGCAGAATTCCTTATAATTCCTAATAATTACTCAGGAATTCCTTGATTTTACAATTGATTCCTGAGTAATTACCATAAAATTCCTGATGTTCCGTGTGAATTACTACGTAATTCCTTGATTTTATTTTGGACTTGCCTACTCTATTTCAAAACGTTTCAGTTTTGGAGAAAGCTTACCGTTCCAAACGGGTAAAAAGGTCTATCCAATTTACTGTAGTAATTGTTATGAAATAGGCTTTTCCGGGAATCGTTGCTTTGTATTTCTTCGTCTTACTGTTAAATATATGAAAAAAGAGTGATTGGAAAACAAGTTTGCGGTTCGATGAAAAGTATCTTCACGGATTGCAAATCCGCGCCAAATGGTTATTCTAATTTTCTAAAACTAGCGCTTCTATTTCTTCTTATTAAATCCATTCCATTTTTATCAATATAGATTATTGTATTAACAACAGTATCTTTTCCCTGATTTGCATATTCGATTAATTCTACCATTGAGTGTAACTCGCCGTCCTTCATAAAATCGAAAGCATTACTTTTTGTTTTATAATATTCTAACGAGTCGTAAAACACGAAATCAATAGGGTTTCTTTCATCGATTTTTCCTTTGTAGAAGTATTTTATTTCGTCCTCTTTTATATCAATGACATACTCATCATCAGTTGTTAAAATCCACTTGCCAATTAGAAGTTCCTTGACTTCGTTATTTGACTTATTTTTCATTATTTTAGTCGTAAAGGAACAATTACAAAAGCTATTCAATACAACGAATACAATCAATACTCTCATTTTATTACGGAATTTACTTTGTCAAATAAGGCACTTCTTTTAGTAAATGATTGCTTGTCATAGAAATTAACTTTTTTACTAACGTCATTGATATTAAAATTAGACATTCCGAACAAACCATTTGTTTTGAAGAAAATTAGCGCGCTTCTCACAGCTATTTGGTGATCCGTTGATAACAAAGTAGGATTTTTTGTAAAGTCATAATTTGTTCCATACATTTCGTTATAGCTATCACTTGCGTTTTTATAATTACCCTCCCAAGTTGTATGAATTAATCCTCTACCCCTATAATCAATTCCATTTCCACTACCACCATATAGCAAAACGGCTAACTTGTTAGCATCTGTCCTTACTTCATTGAGATATTCGTCCGAATACTTATCAAGTCTATTGAAATTTGCTCTAAGTCCTGCTAAACTATAATTTAAGTTCTCGGTTAATTTTGTAAAACCAGCCGTTTCAAACCCTGTTTGTGCTATAAAAGAATTAAGCTCTGTTTGCGAAGCTATTCCATAGGTACTACTTTCAAGATTGAGGGTAGTTTCCATAGTTTTTAACAACCCACTATTTCCCTTTGGAAAAAGAGTCGTTAATTCATTTTGAGTTACTCCAATTTTTGTAGGGTTCCAAGTATCATTATTCCAAGTCCATCTTTGGTTTTCTGTCCCCTCAACAGCATTGCCTTCTTCATCTAATTGTGGAGCAATAGCACCTTGCCCACCATAAGAACCTGATTCGGTAGGCTCTAATCCTTCTAACTCAATCATGTCAATAACCCTATTGCCACTAAATTGATATGATGAATAGTAGGGGTATTTTGCAGCTAAAGGGTCAACAGCAAAGAAACGTCCTACTCTTAGATTATACCCTCTGTATGTATAGTCAACATAATTGCCCTCTCCGTAAATCTCATCTTTTTTCTCTTTACCTTGAAACCCAAACCTATACCCACCACTCACCGTTCTACCATCCAATTCCACACCAAATGGACTGTAATCGGAGCAGGTTCGAATACCGACACAAGGGGAAGGTTGGGAGGTAAATTTTATTTTTCAAAGTGGCATTATACCTTACGAGATTAAGTCGAATTTAACTGCTGGAAAAATCTATTTATTTTTGTTTCGAATTATTTGGGGGAGGTCAGTTACATTTTCATTGAAGTTCGATTTAATATTCATGCCTAACTTTTGATTTATTTGTATCTCTTCTTGTTTTTGAATTAATTATTTCCAGACGACCTCCTTAATTTGGAAACTAATAAATTCAGTTAATCTGTGGATAGTACCTTAATTTTCCAAATTTTATTTTTATCTTTTAATAATATCATTGTATAATCTATGCAAGTATATAATTTATCGTCTTGTACCCATCCTTTTTTATTTCCGCAAATCGTAGATATTTTTGATAAGCCAGGTTCTGAGTGGTCAGTGATTTCGACTATGTCATAACTCAATGATTCCAATAATTTATGATTTGAGTCATCGTAAAGGGGTACGGCAGAGTCTGTAATAACGGCTAAATTGAACCATTCTTTTTTCACTCCATAATAGAAGCGTTCATTTTTAAGATACGGAAAAATAAAAGCATTTTGATTTTGGTATTTATAGTTATCGCCACCTAAAGTTAACATACGTTGTAAAATCTCCCACAATAATTCTTGGTTGTTTATATCCCTCCAATATTCTTTAAATTTACTTTTCCCATAAATAGCTTCACCATAGCTGACTGTTACATCTTGGGCTACAACATTTACTAATTTCTTAAAATTTTTTTCTTTCACAATCTCTTGCAGTTGAAACATAAATCCAACTAATCCCTCAGTATAATTTAAACTATCCTTATTCTTATGTGGTCGGATTTTGCAACCCAAATCAGCATGAATTGTATTGAAGCATATGGCATTTTTTTTGTATTTAGCAGGTGCTATTGAAAAACAAAAAAGTAATAATAGGTATTTAGTATTTTTTTGTAGAACTTTCTGCATAAATCGAGGTAAAGCGGTTAGTATTAATGCCAACTTGATGGAAGACCAATTGATTTCATCATTTTATCAACCCATTTTTCAGAAGGAGGATTCGTGACGTCAGGCTTATAAACTGATGTCGTAACAGTCCCTTTATTATCACTTGCGTCACCATGAATATGATGATGATGTGGATTTATTGCAATGGTTCCTTCAATAGCCGGAGTTTTGGAACCTGCCGAATCTTGGGTATAAAATATTGTATAACCAAATTTTCTCATGTTGTTTACTAGAACCGCGCTAGCATTTTTATCAAAATTATCGGATGATGTATGCAATTGTCCTTCGATATGATTTTTACCCATATATTGCAAATCAGTTCTATCTCCTAGCGAACCATGACCACTATGTCCCCCATTTAATCCATTTAACTGATTTATATAAGTTTTCTTTCCCGTAGATTTTTTTGTTTCAAATGCTGCAGCAAGAAGGGATCCGGTTAAATTTGCATCTAAATATGTATTTCCTGACTGAATGGGTTTTATCTTAATAAAGTCAGTATTTATACCTTTCAAATCAACCATATATTTGGTTACTGAAATCCCATTATGTGATATATTGACATTTTTTACAACCGAGTACGTACCTAGAACTTTAGTTTTTCCGTTACTTTCATGATAAATATAAGTATTGGTAGCATCATTTGTCACTTCTTTACTGATTTTACCATTACTATAAATATGTATATTGTCTGTCGTAGAAAAACCAATTACATCAGAGAAATAAATAGGATTACCATCCATCGCACAATAAGCACTCTGCCAAGGTTGAATCACAGGATCCACACTCAACCACCTTCCCAATCTCGGATCTAACTGCCTGAACTCAGTAGTGTAGCTATTTCCGTTGCCTTTTATTTCATTATCGGCTTCGTAACCTTGGTACCCAAACCTATACCCACCACTCACCGTTCTACCATCCAATTCCACACCAAACGGGCTGTAATCGGAGCAGGTTCGAATACCGACACGATAAGAACTTACTGCTGGGCCGGAGCCGTTGTTTAGCGGAATTTTGATATCGTGAATTACGGTTAAGACATTGCCTAAATGGTTGGTCATTTCGTACTGCTTGAAACCTTGGTTCACAACCGTGTTGTTGTTTTCAGTACTTGGGTTTTCGACTAACGTAACGGATTCTGCGTACATGCCAAGGCGTGAGCTGCCGTAGATGTGGCGTTCCTTGAGTTGGAAGCTCATGGTTTGGTTTGGCGCTTGGGCATAGTCGTAGGTGGCCATGGTGTTGCCTTGGGCATCTAAAAGGTAATAGGTGCTCTTTTCAAGAAGGCCCGTTTGGTTGTTATAGACATGTTTGGCAATTCGGCGGCCCATGGCGTCGTAATCAAACTTGAGGCGAGGCATGGTAGAGCCTGTGCTGCGGTTGATTTCCTTTACTTTGCCGTCAACTCTCCAAACTATTTGTTGGATATCTTCAGACTTATCTTTGATAAGCCTTCCTTCTTCATCATAGACGTAGTTGTAGGCCCCGTTAATGTTTATGTTTAACGGATCAAAGCCTGCGCCTTGGTCGTCAATATCGGTAGCATCAATGGTAGAGTCTATGGCATCATTGACATGATACAAGCGATTGCTCAGCAAAAAGCCATTGGCATCTCTTTGGTATCTGTAGGTCATGTCTTCGATTTGTGTTCCGTCTTGTTTATGACGCTTTTGGGTCAAAATATTGCCCATGGCGTCATATTCAAAAGTATTAAAATATTTATTTGAATACACACTACCGGCTTGCCAATTATTAGCACTTAGGTTGGTAAAGCTTCGGCTGCTTTTTAAGCGGTTCAATTGGTCGTATTCGTAAGCATTTGCCTGCGGCATAACCTGATATGTTCCAGGGTGCGTGAGGGTCGTTTGCATGGCACGGATATTTCCGTTGTATAAATCAGCACCATAACTTGCAACATCACTACCAACAATATTTGCTTGGGCACTACCAGATAGTGTAGTACTAATTGGTATGTAATCGCCAGTGTAATAATGTAAGCCAAATGACATGACGTCTTTGGCGAACCATGAATTTGGATTGTTTGCTAAGCCAGATGCGGCATCAAGCCCTGGGTCATTCAAAGAATCCAATGAAGTGGCATTGATGCCTTTCATCCAACCTTGGAGTGTGTAGGTGTAGTCCAAGCCCTGGAGCATGTCTTTTCCGAGTTCCGTTCTAGACAAGGGCCCATGGTCATAGTAGTGATAACGCGCATCGCGTTGCCAGTCAGTATTTTGCAAGAGCTCGTTTTCTAAAGCAATCGGAAGCCCTGAACTTAGAATTGGAGTTTCCTTGTTGGTATACGCATTGGTGATGCGGTTGTCTGCATCGTACTGGTAAGCATGGTGCCATTGATCTTGATGGCCCGTTTGCACCGATACTCGGTGCACATTGCCTGAAATCAAATCATACGTGTAATCAACTTGTTTGTATCGCTGGAAGGCCAAAGACGGGAAGTTTTCTTCCATCTTTTGGTTGTCCTGAATAAGTGTTTTGACATTGCCATGGATATCGTAATCATAATGCGTAGCATGGTCATAGGCTTCCAGATGGTTGGTGTCGAGCACTTCGTAGTATGCCACATGCACGATGCGCTTGCGTTGTGTTAAAATGTTCGGATTGAAATTCGGAACACTGTTAAACGCCGTTTGGTCGTAATAACTTTTGGTTACTTCTTTACGTGCGCCACCGCCACGCACCCAAACATTCAGGAGGGAATCATTTACTGTAATTGGATTGTAATATCCTGAAACTAGTGTTCCAAATTTTCTCATGTCCATTGTAACTTACGACCTGTTTTCGTGAAATCATTGGAAATAATCGTAGAATGACCATCCAAAATTTGAGGGTCATTCATCTTGAAATAACTCAAGCCAAATTGATTGATACCTTGGTTGAGTTTCGAGCTCAAATTGGTCTGAACAGATGTGAATGAACCACTACTCAACTGGTCTGTAATGAAATAATCACTGAATAGAAACTGAAATAAATGAGGCGTTTCAAAAAGCTCAAAGGGGCTGCTCAACTGTATAGAACCAATGTAATTGCCTCGGGTTTGACTTTGGGCATTTTTAATGATGGTCTGTTGCGCTAGGTAAGCGCCATTTAAGGAAATATGAATATTTCTAAACAATTGACTTTCAAGCGTACATCCAAAATAAGACATAAAGATGGTTGTGTCTGAGGCATTCAAAAGGTTATTCTGATCTCTTCTGGCATTCACGCCAATACTCATGTTTGAACCCAATTTAGTATTGGTTTTGACTTCTATTCTAAAATTATTGGCCTGAACAATGCCAAAACTTCGGTTATCGGCAAAAGGGTCTATCCAGCGCGCGCCCACCTTCACTTCTGATTTCAATACTGGAATTTTCTGGGTATAAGTCAGCAAAGCTGCATTGGATCGAACACCAGAAAACAGCGTGGAGAAAGCATTTCTATTAGTGCTGTCTGCAGCCGTTGTTTGAACAGATGTTTTGCCATAGATAAGTCCGAACTTCATGTTCGGACGCCATTTTGGTTGCCATTGAAGGTCTAGTTCTAACCCTGCACCAGGAGCCTTTAAAGTGTCTGCGGCCCCAAGTTTTGTGGCAGTGGTAACATACCTAAAGCCTACATATGCATGTGTTCCATCTTTTTCTCCATAACCTGTCTTGACCATGCCCATCCAATGTTGTTCTTTCAGGTTTTGGTAATCGAACTGATTAAAGAAGTTTTGTGCATTGATGAGCTTATTGTCAATCACGTTTGTACTCACCATGAGGTTATTGAGGGTAATGCCACCGGCAACCGAGTAATACCACAAACCTTTTGTGAATTCGGTCTCAAAACCTTTCATAGGCATGAGATTCGCAGACAAGCCGCTAAATGAAGGGTAACACAAGCCAAGGTCCATTTTATTGAGTTGTGGCTTTGTCAAGTCACCAGAATTGAAAGCCTGCAAGGTTTTCTTTTTGTCCTCGATTTGTTCTTTAGCATCTAATAGCAACTGATACATGCTCATTAATTTTTCATAGACTGCTTGGAGTTTTTCTATATTTTCTTTGCACTTGTTGAGTTGCTTTACAACAGCCTCTTTCTTAAGCTCAAGACTGTCTTTTTTTTGAATTAAATCTTGCTTAAGGCTATCAGATCGTTCATTCTGAATTTGGGTCTCAAGCTCCGCAATTTGGGCACTCAAGGCTTCTTGGAGTTGAGCGCTGTTCAACAACTGTTCTTTTTGCTGCAACAGGTAAACCTCGGCCATGCCGAGTTTACCTTGAAGCAAAGTTTGCTTTTGGTCCAAAGAGCTGTGCAGCTCATCGAGCTGCTGAACAGCTTCATTCTTTTTAGAATCAAGTAGTTGTTTGCCCATGGCGGGGTCAAAATGCAAGCGCACGTAATTATTGACACCAATTGGGTTTTGAAAAGAAGAATAGCGGTAATTCAATTGCAGGGGCATATTGAATACTGGCAGCCTCAGATCGCCTTCCGTTCTTAAGACATGAAGCGGCGCTGTAGAGTTAGGATTCACATATGCGGTAAGCAAACCGAATTCGTCAGTGAGCGAAACCTTCCCGGATATATTATTGGAAAGAGAAATAACCGATTCTTTAAAATTGAAACGATCCGTAACAGCGTCTATGCTGAAATTATTTTGAAGACTAGAATCTAGATTGAAATTCTTTGCGGACGCTAAAAATGCTTGAAAAAGACTATCAGGATTGCCCACATTTTTCTGCACAAGCTGAGCCCTGCCATGAAAGATTGGCAAAAACGAACAAAACGCTAAATAAATTTTTATTCTCGAGTAGTGCATAAATCTTGCAGCAAGTTACGCCAACAAAAAATGCACTTTTGAGCAGGAAAATTAGATAACCATTATTTCGAAAGGAGCTACACCCTAAATAAAATAAGGGAATAAGCACTTATGACAAGCATAAAATATCTTTATTTTCACTCAGAAAAATGAGTACATATACTAATAAAATAAGTACATGTACTAAAGATTTCGGATAAATTTCACCTCCGAAATTGAAAGTTTTTGCCGCCAAAGCACCTAGATTCAAAAGAAATTTCAATCTTTAAGATTAAAATTGAGTGGTTTTGAATCAAAAACCACCCATTATTTACTATTAATTTTAACCCTGTTTTAGCACTTTAATGCAAAAAACAGCACTGCAAACGAGCAGTGTATATAATTGACATATTAGAAGTTAACCACATTCTGTTTCACATCGGGTTGGGATTAGAAACTCAACAGATTACAGCCCTTTTGGCGTTGAGTTAAATGGAAGAACGGTGAGTGGAGGGTATCGATATGGGTTTCAGAATCAGGAGAAGGATGATGAGATATCTGGTCATGGTAAGAGTTATTCAGCCGAATTCTGGCAATATTCACCAGGTTTGGGTCGGAGATGGAACATTGATCCAGTAGTAAAAGAACATAGGAGTCCATATGATGTCTTTTGTAATAATCCTATAATAATGATCGATCCATTTGGGGATGATGATTATTATAATTCTGATGGCACATATAATATTGAGATGAGTAAAAAGTACACAAATAATGGTACTCATAATATTTATATTTTATCTGCTGATGGAAATAGAAAAACTCTTCTTGCTGACATGCCGCTTAACACACCAAGTCAAATTGAAATTGTTGAAAAAGTAATAAGTTGTTATGCAAATAAGGCCGGTGTTTATGGTAAAGTTAAGCTCGTAAATCTTAACAATAAAAGTTCTGTTGTTTTGGCTAAAACCGTATCGAAGTATAATAGTGGTAAATTAATTTCAAATAATGTGGTAATAAATTCAAATGGTGGAATTAATGATTATTTATCAAATTATTATAATTTGATAAATACATTATTTCATGAAAATCTGCATCAAAAAGACAATAAAAAAGGTCAATTCTACAATGACGATGATTTTGAAGGTTTAATGAAGCATGTAGAGGTTTATAAAAAGCAAATTGAACATAGTTCGTTTGTTAACACCTCAAAAGATTTTAAAGAAGGTACTATAAGATCGTATGGAGAATATTTAGAAAAAACTTTAAATAAAGTTAATAATAGTTTTGATACTCCAGGAGAATTGAAAAAACTTGAATCGTATGTTAACCATTTTAATGCAAATGAAGGAAAAAAATATGGTTTTAGTATTTCTTATGAAGTAGTTTCAAATGCTGGTGAATCCCTTATTTATAAGGTTAAAGTAAAAGAGATAAAAAAATGAGAAAATTTATACTGTTTTTATTCATAAGTATTTTCACTTGCTCCTGTAATCAAAATGTTGCAACTTTTATAAATAACGGCTATGAATATTGGGAGTTAATCAAAATAAATGACCATAAAATCAATTATCGTGTTGAACCTTTTACAGGGTTGTATATTTTTGAGAATGAAAAATATGATTTATTCAGATTAAAAAAATCAAGTTTTGATTCTTTGTATTCTGATGTTGAAATCGAAAAAAAATGGTATTTAGGTAGTCAACTACATATCATAGGTTTTGGTACACTGAGAATTGTAAAGTTAGATCAACGCAGTTTTATTTTTTATTCGAGACGAACGAAATATGAATTTAAAAAGTCGATTTTACCAAAAGGCACAAGAATAGAGAATTACAAAATAGTGTTGCCTAATAGGAAAAATATTGAACAATCAGATTTGAAATATTCAACTTATACTTAAAAACTATATCGTTTTTGAAAGCATATTTTTGTTGTTTGAAAATCAGACTGGATAGGTAGAAGCTCTGTATTATAAAGTTTTAGTAGTTTGGAAATAATTTATTTTTAAAAGATCCTGTGTTTAAAATATTGCTATCAACCTCTTCACTTTCCCCAAATCGGGTTGGGATTAGAAACACCTCAGACTACAGCCCTTTTGGTGTAGAATTGGATGGTAGAACGGTGAGTTTGGAGGGGTATCGTTTCGGTTACCAAGGCTCTGAAAAAGACAATGAATTCAAAGGTCAAGGAAATAGCTACACTACAGAGTTTAGACAATTGGATCCGAGATTGGGAAGGTGGTTGAGTGTGGATCCATTATTTGCAAAATTCCCAAGTAAATCACCTTATGTTGGAATAGACAATAATCCTATTTACTTAATAGATGTCAATGGTGATTCAACCTTTGTTACTAAAATCGGTGAGGGAAAATACAACGTAATAGGTGGAAATACAGCTGGTGATCATAATGGTATTTTTATTAAAAATGAAGATGGAAGTATTGGCGAAATGATTGGTTATTCGCTTGCTCCTGAATCATTTTATAATCCTGAAGATAAAAAATGGATGGGAACTATTGATGTCAGCGATCAATCTGGAAGAGATTTTTTAAATAGAAATACCAGAAATTTACCTGGTTTAATAGATTATATTGCTAATGCAAGAAATAATAAAAAATATGATTTTAAGTCTACAAATGGGACAAATGTGGTTAAATATAAAACTCATGAAGAATACTACAGAGGTATGCCTATTATGGGAAAAGTTAATGGTCAAAGAGTTTTTGCATCTGCGCGTGATATAGGGAATGTTTTTGCAGGATATGTCGCTGCATCACATGGAATTGACCCATTTTCCACAAGATTAGCATTTGATTCATACCAATCGTATAAATCAGGCGAAATTACAAGCGAACATAGCAGTTCGAAAATACCTCAAGCTATAGGATATTCTCTTGGTAATTTAATTTTATACAATAAACTTGTAGAATCCTATGGTGGTTTACCAAGTTACCCACCTTCGAAACAGCCTAAAGACATTCCAACGGTAATCTTAGGTAAAAACAATGTATTAAAGGTTTTTTATTGAGAAATTTCATGGTGATAATTCCGTTAACCAAATAATCTATATGGGTAAATTAATTTTAACTTTCATTAATAAAGTGTATCATTATTTGTTTGTCGTTTTATTGTTAGCTGGGTGCAGTGAAAGATATGAATTACAACTTCAAAAAGGAAACTTTATTGATAAAAAGATACTCAAATACACGAAAAAAATTATTCCATTATCCAAAAACACAATTTTAGTCCTTGAAATTCCACATAAGGAAGATCCATTCATTAAGCAGAAATTACTTGCTTTATTTGATAAGAATTTAAAACTGCTAAATTTTGAAAAGTTCAATAATCAAGTATTGACTGCTAAAAGTGATGCCTTACTTTGCATTTTGCGTGAAAAAGAGGAGAAAGATAATTTAAGGATCTTAGAAATCAACTATCATGATAAAGTTATAACAAGTCAAAATTTAACATTTAATTCAATTATTATAAGTTATAAGCTTTTAAGTCGAAATCAAATTAAATTAACATTCAAAAAATGTAGCAAAGATTTATACTTCAATTATAAACTTCAAAAAAGAGCTGCGTCATACATGGACAGTATGAGCGAATATGATGTTACAGAACAACTAACAATTAATATTTCAGAGTGTGTATTTAATCAGGAACGTAATGAAATTGAATTAATAAAATTGCAAGAAAATAAACTGGAATCTGAGATATTAATGTTAGCCAATGGAATAACTGTCGATGAAATATTGAGAAAAATAGTACAAAATTAGATGGCATTTCAAAGAAGATGTAGGTTTCAAGCTGCATGTGGTCAAAAAGATTAAAAATGGGAATGTGCAAAGCTTTCAAACTTTATACATAATAAACATGATCCATACTTTATCAAATTCCCTAAATCGGGTTGGGATTAGAAACTCAACAGATTACAGCCCTTTTGGTGTAGAGTTGGATGGAAGAACGGTGAGTTTGGAAGGGTATCGATTTGGGTATCAAGGCTCCGAAAAAGACAATGAATTCAAAGGTGAAGGGAATAGTTATACCACTGAATTTAGACAATTGGATCCGAGATTGGGAAGATGGTTGAGTGTTGATCCGTTGTTTGAAAAATATTCATGGCAATCCCCCTATTGTGCTTTTAATAATTGCTCCATTTTACTCTGCGATCCTTTAGGTTTGGAAGCAGAAGGTGGTCCTGGAGATGAGGAAGGAATTAAAGATAGAGGAACTACAACACGAGATGTTGTCGTTACAAGATATCAAACTAAGGAACAAAAAAGGCATCAAAATTGGAATAGATTTATAGGCGGTTTAACTTTTGTATGGGGGTTCATGGAGGCTTCCGCAGGTACTGCATTCATTGCGTCTGGGGTAGCTGCTCCGTTAGGATGGTTGTTGGTTGTACATGGATCCGATATTGCAGTTGCTGGCGGTAATCAAATGGTAACGGGTAGAAAACAAGAAACTCTTACTTTTAAAGGAGCAAAACAACTTGTAAAATCCTGTGGCGCTAGTGAACATAGAGCAGAGGATATAGCTACATTTGTTGATTGTTCAATATCCATTGTTGGTTTAGGAGGAGGAGCTTTGGTAAAACAAAGCGTGACTAGAGCAGCTCCTAAAATAGGGATTGAAATTGTTGAGGAGAGTGGTAAATTGACATTGCGCTCTGACATTATACTAAGTGGAGGTAGAAGTGGTCAGTTAGTAAAGAATTTAACCGGACCAGCAAACAGCGTTTTAAAAGGAAGTGGTCAAAGAATTTTTATTACTGATGATATAGGGAACGTAATTTGGGATGTGACAAAAGATAGAGCAAAATCGGTAATTCCAGGACAAGGATTTGGCCCAAAAGTCACACCGTCTCAACAGCAAATAGAATTACTTAATAAAGTTTGGGGGAATTAGTTATGGATAAAAATTTGAAAATATCTGTTAATCATTTACTGGAAATTTTTAGCGGGGCGATAAATTCACTTATTCCTTGGTTAGAGAAGGTGGAAATAGAATGGCTAAATGGGAAATCGTATGATGATTGGGATAAGATTGTTAATTCATTATACGAGAATATAATTTGCAGCACACTTACTGGTGAAGTTTTAACTGAATACTCGATTGCAAAGTATGATTTTGAATATTCAGATTATTCACAATTAGATTTTATCCAAGTACAGTGTGATGATCATAATGATAAGAAATGTGCTTTTGTTTCATTTAAAAGTATTTCTACACCTTGTGATTTTGTCAGAGTTGCAATTATTGATGATTTTGAAAAAGTTTTGGATTATTTAGATCTACCTTTTAATAACAGCCTAGAATTCAGATTAATAAGATTTGAAAATGGAATAAAAGTTAAAATAAAGGAAGTAGATATATTAGTTTAGTATGAGTCAGGGAACAATCAACATAGTAACAAAGCAAGTCACTTAGTTCTTGTATATCTAGTTCAAAATTAAAACTGTTGAGTGTTTAAACGAAAAGGAATTCTAATTTACGCCCCACCCCCAAATTCCCCAAATCGGGTTGGGATTAGAAACTCAACAGATTACAGTCCTTTTGGCGTTGAGTTGGATGGCAGAACTGTGAGTTTGGATGGGTATAGGTTTGGGTTTCAGAATCAAGAAAAGGATGATGAGATTAAGGGTGAAGGAAACTCGATAAACTATACGTTTAGAATGCATGACCCGAGGTTGGGGAGGTTTTTTGTGGTGGATCCGTTTTTTAGAGATTTTCCTTGGAATAGTACTTACGCATTTTGTGAGAATAGGTTATTAGATTGTAAGGAATTAGAAGGATTACAAGCTGTTAGTGCAACACATAAAAATTACTTCAATTCTGCTGGCATTTATATTTTCATGAAAAACTCAGAAAAAGGTTTTTCTGCAAAGGGTCAAATATTTTTACTTGGACAAAGTGCTACAGAGTCAGGATATGGCGTTGAATCCAACTTAAAGAGCAGTGTCGATAAAAATAATTATTGGGGCCTTAAAAAAGGAAAAGTTAAATTAAATTATTCAACAATAGGTGAAGGTTATCAAGCGTGGGAGTCTACTATGAATAATAATTTTCCGGAAGTCCTAGATGTACTTATGAAAAAGAACTTTACAATTAATGAGCTCCAAAATAAATTAAATCCGGGAGAGGGTAAGCTTAATTATGATCCTGGAAATGACGACTATGCTCAAAATGCATACAACAATGGAGTTAATGCATTGAAAAGAATGATATTAGTAATTGACGAAGATATAACTTTAAAAGAAAAACGTCAGGAAGGACTTGTGAAAGATTATAAAAATAATAATCCAACATTTGCTAATTCAAAAGATAGGGCATCTTACGTTAAATTAGAAAAGGAAATAAATTATTTGAAAAAAGCAAAAATAAAAGCAGAAAATGTTTTAAAAGAAGCAGGAGAAAACTAATGACCACAAAAAAACATATGAAACAAAATATATTTCTGCATCTCAATATTTTATTCATGCTCTTTGGCTGTAATGCAAAAAATCCTGTTGAAAAGAACTCATTGAAAAAACAGCATTGTACCATTTTAACTAAATTGATTACAACTGATGATTATAAAATAATTGCAAAAATTGAATGCGAGGATTTATCAGTTGAAATAATTCATGGTAAGGAGAAAAACAAAATCAAATTATTGAATGCATTTGGTAAACTTTCTTTTCCTTCTGCTTTGCCAATCGTGGCATATAATGGCGATAATATACACCTGGAGCAATATTTATTTTGCAACCAAGAATTTTTAATTTTTCCATTTGAGGACTGGAATAGTAATTTTATATATTATAAAATACCGATAAAGAAAAATTCAGGAAGCGATCGTATTCATCCATTATTCATTTTAAAGGAACAATTCTGTCTTTTTAATGAACGTTCAAGTATTATCCTAACATATAGAAATGATATGAGAGAATACTTTATTTCAAATCAATCATATTATCTTACTACGTTAACCTTATATGATTTATGCAAGAATAAAAATTCAGACATAATTGAATTTCAAACACAAAAAGAAATTAACTTACCCGAAAACGCAAGTCCAACCCAAGTAAAACAACAATTAATTACAGCAATGAGTAATTTTTATGATGAGTCTATTCATAATACTTATTTCAAGTGAGTTTTGTAACGTAGATTTCTTGAAATTTCAGTTACTGAACTTTTCTATTTTTGAGACACTTAAATTTCCCATTGTACAAGTACTAAAAATGAGCATATATATATACGCAATTTCCATACCCCTCTCCTCCCCTATTCTATTTTAGAATCCCTTACTGCGCTTGCTTTTTGGCCAATCAGCATGTTAAAACGGTGACTTTTTCAGGAAAAGTTGTGTTGCGTGATTGTTTAATTTAGTGTCAATTAAGTACACTAATAAAAAGACCTGGTAAGCCTCTCAAAAACTAAAACTTTTTGGAGACTATAACAACACAAAAACAAATTTTATGGGACATAGAACATTTATATCATTTAAGACAGAAGATGAATCATATAAAAATTATATTCAAGACAACTTGGATATTGATATGATAGACCATTCACTTAATGAAGCAATTGACTCTGAAGATCTTGAATATATAATGAGCGTTATTAGAGAAGGCTATTTAGCTGATTCAACAGTGACAATTTTCTTAATTGGTGAACAAAGTAATGAAAATTTAGGTGCGTATGAACAGCGTTATATTAAAAGAGAACTTCAAGCATCCTTATATCACGGACAGGGAAATACTCAAAATGGAATTTTGGGTATTGTATTGCCAAGTATGTATTCGAGAGTTTATGGCGGTTCAGGGATTTGTCAAACCTGCCGAAATTCTCACAACTTTGTCAACATTAACGATTCAACAACAATTAGGGAATTTAGTTACAATTATTATATTCCTAACAACAAATGCTCTTGGTCAAAAGATGATAGGTTTTGCGTATTAGTAAAATGGGATGACTTTATTCAGGAACCAGAAAAGTATATTGACCAAGCTTTTGACAAAAGAAGTCATCCAATCTCTGAAAAAACCAAAGTAAGACCATAATGACGTTTGAAGATAAAGACTTACCCGGATTATTTCAATTAGCTGACGCTGCTGCAAAAAAAGAACAAAAAAAATTCTTTAGAGGAATTTTTTGGTATTTGTCATTGCTTATTATTGCTGCTCTTTTTGCCTTTTTTGCTGACGATTATCCCACCCCCATTTTCAAAATCATTTCTACAGTTCTGTTCTTGTTGACTTTATTTATTATGATTTGGCTCCGGGTAAGTAGACCTGAAGATATTTGGTATAATGGAAGAGCGGTTGCAGAATCTGTCAAAACACGCTCGTGGCGTTGGATGATGAGAGCAGAACCATATATTGACTGTGATAATATTGAAATTGTCAGGAAACATTTCGTAAAGGACTTAAAAACTATCCTTAAGCAAAATGAGAGTTTAATCGGGACATTAGGAATTTCTGCAAGTTTAGAAGAACCTATTTCAGAAAAAATGATTGAAATCAGAAAGTTAAACCTTTCAGACAGATTTAACTTTTACAGACAAGAGAGAATTACTAATCAAGCCATTTGGTATACTAATAAGTCAAAATTCAATAAGAAAAGAGCGAAAATATGGTTTTGGACGACTGTTTCGCTTCATGCATTAGCAATACTTTTGCTATTGTATAACATTTATGACCCTACCGCAAAACTACCAATTGAAGTAATTGCTGTTGCATCATCATCAGTTTTGACTTGGTTACAAGCAAAAAAACATAATGAATTATCATCCTCATATTCCTTGACAGCTCATGAAATAATGTTAATTAAATCAGAGGTAAATATTATAAAAACTGAGGACGACTTGTCAGAATATGTAATGAACTGTGAAAATGCATTTTCAAGAGAACATACACAATGGTTTGCAAGAAAGATTGGATAGCTAAAAAATACCCGAACTGAACCTATTCATCAGTGAATTTTAAGAGTAAATAACGAGAATTATAATTCATTTGTTTTGATTGTTATCACTTTCAGAATAATACCTCCCTGCCCCCCAACCCCTCGAAATACTTATAAAAGTTAGAATTTTCCAACATACAAGTTCACGAGCAAAGTTAAAAGCCTCACTCCTATTAGGTTCGAGGCTTTATCTATGGCTTAACACCAAGCAAAGAATGTTCATGGATCAAAATATGATTACAGCCAGGTACATTATCTGAATCAAACAAAGAAGGTAACTATCATCTGCCCTACCCATGGCGCTTTCAATCAGGAACCACAAAATCACCTAACTGGAAGTGCTTGCCCACAATGTGCTATTATTGATCAGCACAAACTTCAAATGAAGGAAGTTGAAGCTTTTATTCAAGACAGCATCATAATACACGGAGAGAAATACGACTACAGCCAAGTTGATTATCAGGGCGGTAAAAAAATGGTCAAGTTGATTTGTCCGAAACATGGAGAATTTCTTCAAACACCAAACAACCATCAAAGTGGAAATGGTTGCCCTAATTGCAATAGCTCCAAAGGCGAAGAGCAAATCAAACGCTTTTTAGAATCAAATCATATTCCGTTCATCCAACAACACACCTTTCCTGGACTCAAAGACCGAAGACTCCTTAAATGTGATTTCTATCTACCTAATCAAAACATGGTCATCGAATTTCATGGCCGCCAACATTTCGAAGCCGTGAATAGCTTCGGCGGCGAAAAAGCCTTGATCGAAAATCGAAGACGAGACCAACTTAAAAAAGACTTTCTGTCTGCAAACCACATCAAATTCTTAGAAATTTCTTACAAGGATAATTTGATTGAGAAGTTGGTGGAGTGTTTGGGTTGAGTTTCCTCTACAAAGCCACTGTTCTTCAAATTGGTTTGTGGAATTTACTAGACTTTTGGGTTAGTAGGTGTACTAATATTTGGGGGATTTGTACTAATGCTAGTCTCAGGGTATTTCTTCATCTAAACCAGTAAGAATAAGCAATTCGTCAGTTTTAATATTTAATTCCAAATTCCTAGAATCGAGTAAAAAATTGAGGGGTTTGTAAATTCAAAGAGTAAACTAAAAAATTACAATGGGTAAAAATCAACATGTAACTCCACATTCAAAAGGATGGCAAGTAAAAGGAGAAGGAAATAGTAAAGCAACGGCTATTACAAAGACGCAAGCTGAAAGTGAAAAAATTGCTATACAAATTGCTAAAGTTCAAAAATCAGAGGTTGTAATACACGGTATAGATGGCAAAATCCGTGACAAGAAGTCTTATGGGAATGATCCGAGGGATGTTAAGGGTTAGGATAGGGAATTATGGATATGATAGATAATTAGATTAAAGATATGGTAATTAATAGTTTAAGAAAAGATTTACTTGCGTCTACCGCTGTTTTTGCTGAAATGGCAAACAAGAATAGTGACCTAAAACAAATTTTAATAGAGTTTATTTTAGCAACCTACTCCTTAGAAAAAACCTTCACACAAACTGCTCATGAGGTAGTTCACGCACTATCTAGTCATTTCGAATTCGAAATACCTCTAGCTGTTGTGAGAACCTTGATGAAAAAGCTAAAAAAGGATAATATATTAACTCTGTTCAATGGGACGTTCACTATTTCAGCAGAAGAACGTAAAAAATGGGAAAGCTTCATTAGTAAAGTTGAGGCAAAAGAATCAGATCAAAATAAAATTACTCAAGAATTAGTTGAATATGTTGAGCAACAAAAAGGTCAATTACAAGACAATGAAAAAGCTGAACTGCTAAATTGTTTTTCTGGTTATTTATTTGACGAATCATTCGAAGATAGTTATTCAAATCTCGTTAGCGCATTTATCATTAATAAATCAAAAATTGGAGAAATTTCAAAAGAGTTAAATTTAATACGTGAAGGGATTACTATTTTGAGAGGAATTAAATATAATCCTGAAATTAATGAGGTTCAGCAATGGAGAAATCAATTAACAATTTACTTAGACACTGAACACCTTTTCAATATTACAGGATATAACGGAGAGTTATTCAAGAAACTAATTGATGATTTGTTTAGTATTGTTAAAGAAATAAATTTAGAACATCAAAAGAAAAATTCAGAACGGGCAATTAGTTTCAAATTTTTAGAAGATACTGAATTAGAGGTTAAATCCTTTTTCTTTGCAGCAAAGAAAATAATTACTGGTGAAAGTAATCGTCGGTTTAGTTCAGTTGCTATGGATAACATTCTAAAAGGAGCCTCCTCAACATCGGATATAATAAGAAAAGAATCAGAATTTTTTAGAGCATTGAAATTGTTAGGGATTATAAAAGAAGATCCGATAGATTTATATGAAAATCATAGACTAAATATTGAAGATCCAATTATTTTTAAGAAATATGAAGGTGAAAATAAAGATGAGGAAATCTCTTCAATTTTAAAATCATTCACCGCTATTAACATAAAAAGAAAAGGAAACAATAAAAATTCCTTCGAGAATATTAGATTTATAATTATGACTGGATCATCATTAAAACTTCAAATTAGTAGTGATTTAAATCTAAATATTACCGACGGGGATTTTTCTTTTGCGACTAATGTATATTATGTTACAAATAGACTTTGGTTCAGATTAAACAGGGGGCTTGGCTTTAAAAGCCAGTTACCAACTTCTTTAGATGTTGTAGCAAAAGCCCAGATGCTTTTATCCAGCCATCTTAATTCCTCTGTTCGAGATAGATACAAGAAATTAGAAAAAGAGTTAGAAGCTGGAAATAAAACAATTGAAGATTTTCAAGATTATTACATTGAATTGAGGTCTTCTGTAGTAAAACCTGAAGATATAAAACCAGAAAATATCGAGGAAAAAGTTAAGTTCTTATTTGATGAAAAGGATATTGAGTCTTTTCAAGAAGAGCAATCAATTTTACGAAAAAAAGCTTTAGCTTATGATATGATTATAAAAACTGAGCAGGAAAATAAAGCCAAGTCAATTAATGAAGCACGAATACTTTTGATTAATGATTGCAAGATTCTCCG
This sequence comes from uncultured Flavobacteriia bacterium, assembly GCA_937975705.1. GTDB lineage: Bacteria > Bacteroidota > Bacteroidia > Flavobacteriales_D > Crocinitomicaceae > UBA952. Next base: position 61,797 of record CALJTX010000024.1, read on the forward strand.
TGATTCAATACCCAGAAAATTAAAAACTTACAAAGTTATTTCAATAATTGCGATTGCTATATGTGCTACTGCTATTGCCATGGGTATTATTTCTTTAATCTCTAAAAATGACACTCCATTATCAATTATTAGCCTAGTTATTGGACTATTTTTAGGTATACTTTCATTGGTGAAAAGAAAGGAATTTCTTGAATTTTTAAATAAAAAAGCCCAAGCCAAATACAAAGCATTTTTGGAAAATAATCCAATCGATGAATCTGAAGTTTCGACCGATACTCAATAGAGTTTATTTCATTAATAAATGATCGTGACATACAATATTTTAATTTTTTTTTACTAGAATATCGATAATAGTTACCTTTACATTTCTATTAAAGATACGTCCTATTTTTTACCACATATCCTTTCATAAGATGTAAATATGGCTAGAAGATATTTATCTAAGAACCTACTCGAGGACCAGCAACAATTCATTCGCTTATTAGATGAATTTGAAATTGATATTTTCAGTATCAATACAATCG
>CALJTX010000025.1 GCA_937975705.1 uncultured Flavobacteriia bacterium
TTCCTGGCACATCGTGTTGCGCGGGCGTCCAAAAATATTGCCAGGCATTGGCTTCAGTGTAGTCACCGGGGTTGTTCAAAGGTGACGTAGCCACGAGCGGATCAAATGGTGTGCGGAATTGTCCGTTCGAGTGCTTTCCACGTAAAAATGTTGTTTCAGGATCATACAAGTTTCGGTAATACGCTGCTCTTTTTTGAAAGTCCTGAACAATATCTTCACGGCCAAGTTTGCTTGCCATTGCTGCCACACACCAATCGTCATAGCCGCTTTCGAGGGTTCTAGAAACTGATTCGTTGTCCAAAAGATCGAAGGGATAATAGCCAAACTTGGTGTATATTTCCCAGTTTGAATTGATATGACTTATTGTGCTGGTTTCAACCATGGCATTGAGCGCCTCCTCCGCGTTAAAACCCTTGAAGCCGTTCTGATAAGCCGATAAAATCATCGGGATGGCGTGGTTGCCGATCATGCAATAGTTATCTTGGCCCCAGGCGGTCCAGATGGGTAAAAAAACCTGCGCCTGATGATGCAGCAGCATGGTCTGAACAATGCCGTCAATTTTTTCTGGCGCGACAATTTGCAACAGCGGAAAGGCGGCGCGATAGATATCCCAATTGGAAAGCGTGGAATAATACACCTTACTAGGCGCTAACCTCACTTGGTCATCCGCGCCACGGTAACGGCCATCTACATCTGCAATATTCGAAGGTTGCAATAGCAAATGGTACAGAGAAGTGTAAAAGACTTCTTTTTGCTGTTGAGGTGCTTTGATGTCAATTCTCGATAAATAGTTTTCCCAACTTTTTTGGTTTTCATTGCGCACTTTTTGAAATTCCCAATGGTTGATTTCTGCCTCCAAATTGCCCTTTGCTCCTTCTACACTGACCGCAGATAGCGCAATTTTTACTTTTAAGGTCTTGGACGCAGCGAGCACAAAATCCAGGAGGTAATGAGGCGCTTTGTCGTTTGGCTTTTGAGGGAGTGCGGTTGACTTCACAAAAGGATGATCAAAGGTCATGGTAAAGAAATACTTGCGCTTCACCCAATTATCGGTATAACAATACCCTGATATCGTGGTGCTGTCTTCAAAAGTAACCTGACTTTCGAGCACCAATCCTTTCGGATCGTTTTCTTCAAAGACAAAGCGCAAACCATGCTGAAAATCGATGTAAACCTGCGCTTCTTTTTGAGGAAAACTATATTGGTGAAACGCAACCCTTTCTGAGCACGTGAGCTCTACCTTAACGCCGTCTTGCTTGGTCAGGGCATAAAATCCAGGGCTGGCCTGCTCCGTTGCTTTGAAATACGCGTTCTTTAAATTTTCTTTTTGCGGATTGATCGGTAACAATAGAATGTCGCCCATTTCATTGATGCCGGTTCCGCTGAGGCGCGTTTGTGAGAAACCCATCAAGAAAGTGTCTTTGTACTGATAACCACTCGTGTGATTCCAGCCATAATCTTGGTTATCGGGCCCAGGTTGCACCATCCCAAATGGCATGGACGGCCCCGGAAAAGTATGCCCTGTGCCGTCGGTGCCAATAAACGGCTTGACAAATTTATGCTTCTGGGCGGATAGCATCCAGCCAAAACACACAAAACAGCACAAAACCATCCATTTTAACTTCATACCTTCAAGTTTTCTTGTAAATAGGTTTTCATTAGGCAATTCACTTCCCATTGGTCAGCCAACGGCTGTTGGGTGAAAGGCGCTTGTGGCATGTAGGGGAACGGACCGAATTCTGGGGTAATTGTAAAATACGCAGCTCCTTTCTGCGCATGAAAATGAATGATGTCTTTCCACCAAGTGGTATATTGATCCAATTGCGTTTGCCATTCTGGTGCAAACGGGTGGTTCACCTGCGGACTTTGCGCAAATCCTATGCGGGCATGGATGTGCTTTATGTTTGGATAGATGCGTGTCAATAGTTCTTGTTGGTCACTTAAATCGCTTTCTGAAACGACACAAAAATGCGAAAAATCGGCAATTAGTTTGAGCTCCGGAAAAACAGCAAGGTAATCCAGGAGTGTTTTCAAGTGAAAGGAAAACCTGCCCCGATGGATTTCATGCCAAATGGGTATGCTCGCCTTGGTTGCAATCTCTTCGGTCAAATGAAGGATATTTAAATTGGCCTCGAAATCAAAGAAGTCTTTGCCGGTATGCGAGTTGATTGCATTTGGTTTTAAGCCAACGAGAAAATGCAGTCGCTCTGTCAACCGTTCTATGTACGCCGCAACGGTTTCTTTTTCGTTTGAAAGCACCTGTTGCGCAATGAAGATAAAATCTGGATGGCTCGTCTTGCGGATGCGCTCCAATTCTGACATAAATTCATCCACAAATTGCGGATCTTCCGGAAAGTTGATTTCTACGCCATCGAAGCCGTTGGAAAGCACTTTGTCTAAAAAAGCTTTCGCACAAAGATCTTCTGATCCCCAATACGTACAAAGATATTTGATCTCCATGGCTTATTTAGCGTAAATGACCGGGTTGAGAGGCGTTTGGATGACCTCTCCAATTAGCGCTCCGGGGCACCAAGTATTCCAATCGTTTTCTTGATTGGCATTATCGGGCTGCTTGAGCAACATGTCCTTATCCATGTAAATAATGGTCATGACTTTTCTCATGTCTTGGGTGGTGTTGGTTCCTGCTCTGTGAAAAACCCAACCCGAATGAAAACTGATTTCACCAATATCAAAGGGCTCTATGACGTGCTGAAAATCGGTAACTCGTAATTTTTTTTGCATCACGGCCTCACTTTGGTCGCCAATTTCTAGCTCTCGACCCTCCACAATAACATGGCTACCGGCACTGAACTCCAACGGCCCCATTTCTAGAGGTGTGGCTTGCAATGGGATCCAGGCTGTGACAGTTTTATCCGTTGCCAAAGGCCAGTAGTACTGGTCGGCATGCCAAGGCGTTATGCCACCGCCACCTTCTTTGAACAGCGCTTGATCGTGATAAAGGCGCACGCCATCGACCTGCATTAAGTCAGCGGCTATTTTACCTAAGCGCTGACTCAAAATCAATTCTTTGACAAGCGGGTTTTCGCGCCATAAATTAAAGAGTTGCAGAAAGGCTTTGCCATAAGTGCTGCGTTCTTCAAGCGGTGTGTGTTCTTGATTCATTTGACTCACTTGTGCAGATATGAGCTCGTTTAAATAAGCAATGGTGTCTGCATCAAAGACTTGTTTGAGTTTGATGTACTGATGTTGCTGATAAAAGGCTATTTGCTCTTGCGTTAGCAAATAGGGTGTGTCGAAAACTTGCTGCATGAAGTCAAAATTGGTAGTTCAAAAATATAACTTCTACATGGCGTGAAATGATCCGATTTTGTATATTTATAATACTATATTGAATTATATATAAATTTATCGATTATATTTAGTCAATAAGAGCTCATGAAGGCACAATTAGAAGACATCCCCTCCAAAAAAGGAGACGCGAGTTTTTACGTCAAACACTTGCGTGTTCCTGCTTTTGAATTCAAGTGGCACTACCATCCTGAATTTGAACTCACCTACATCCTCAAAGGAAAAGGCTACAGAGTAGTCGGCAATGCACACGCGCATTTTTCAGAAGGAGATTTGGTGTTATTAGGTAGTAATTTACCGCATACTTGGTGTGGAAAGCTAGACGACGGCGTGCCCTCAGAAGCGCTGGTCATTCAATTTTCAAAGGAACTCATTGAACCATTTTTGAACCTAAATGAAAGCAGACCTATCCAAAGTCTCATCGATCTTTCATGGAGAGGTCTAAGTTTTCAAGTCAATCAACAACTTGAGGCCAAACTGCATTCATTGGCAAATACCTCAGGACTAGAAAGCGTATTGTCCTTGCTTTCTATTCTCCATAATTTAAGTGAGTTAATATCTAAACCGCTTACCACGGAAAATTACCACGGCATCATTACCAAACAATTTGAGTCGAGGGTTAACAAAGTATGTACGCACTTGCAACATCATTTCCACGAAGCCATTAATTTGAAACAAGTTGCAGATCTTATTTACATGTCGGAAAGCAACTTCTGTAAATTTTTCAAAAAAGCCACCGGCACCACATTCTCAGACTACGTCAATGACCTTCGCATCACAGAAGCCTGCCATATGCTATTATACACTGACGAAACCATTAGCCATATTGCTAACGCCTGTGGTTTTGAGTCTTTGAGTTATTTCAACCGGGTGTTTTTGAAGAAAAAGAAACACACTCCGTCGGAATTTAGGAAAAGGGATGGGTAGAATTATCCTTTTGGCTCCTCTACCCTACCATCGGCATGCTTGGCGAAGCGCCCTAACTTGGCGTCATGGACTTGGTCGTAGCGCGGCCAAGGCCAGCCACCGAATTGAGTGGTTTGATAATCTTGGAAGGCTTGGTAGATTTCTTCTTTGGTATTCATGACAAATGGGCCGTGCTGTACAACAGGCTCGTTGATCGGGCGCCCTTGCAAGACCAATACTTTGGAGCTTTCAGAACCATTTTTAAAAGTACAAACCTGGGCTGCATCTACATCAGCTGCGTGGTAGTGCGCAATTGTTTGTGCTCCAATTTGTAAGCCATTGCCCTCGTAATAATAGATACTGCGATTGACCCCGGCGGCAGTTGCAGGCAGCTTAAAAGTAGCGCCTGGCTCTAGGTGAATATTGTAAATGGCAACGTGGTTGTTGGTATCGGCCGCCCATGAATTTGGAGGGGTTGCCGCCGCCTTGTGTGTGTCGAGCTGACCTACTAAGACTTCGATATTTGCTTTACCAGTAGCAGAAGCAACACTGAACTTTGGAACGGATTCTGACCAGAGCATCTTGAAATGCGGCTGCACCATTTTGCTGCGCTTTGGTAAATTAAGCCAAATCTGAAAAAGTTCTAGTGGGTTGTCTTTGTCTTGGTTGAGCAACGGAAACATTTCTGCGTGCTGCACGCCTTTGCCTGCGGTCATCCATTGGACATCGCCGTTGCCATAACGACCTGCTGCGCCCATGCTGTCTGCGTGGTCAACCAAACCGGTTCTGACGACTGTGATGGTCTCAAAACCGCGGTGCGGATGTCCAGGAAAACCCGGGACAGTGGAGCCGTGGTACATGCGAAAGCCGTCCTTAACGATGAAATCTTGGCCCATGTGGCGTCCTTCAAAAAGTTTAGGGTCAGGGCCTAAAGCCGCGTTGCCTTTCGGAAAGAAATCTTCGTGGTGCACACAAAATAAAAATGGATCGAGGGTTTCCCATTGGAAGCCGAGGGGGCGAATTTTAAAAATGAGCGGAGTGGCCATTGGTGGTGTTTGCGCTTTGGAAAAAACTTGAAAAGGTTGGACTAAAACTGCGCCAAGACCTAAGCCAAGACGAGATAAAAAAGAACGGCGTTCTAAGGGACTAGACATAACTCAAAAGTTTATCTAAAATTAAAACTTTTAGTCATGTATTTAGATTGACTTAGGTCAATTTATCAAACTAAGCCTCTAATTTAAATGCCGAGGTTTGATGGAAAGTGAGATCTGGGTAATCTTGTTCGGCCATTTGCAATAAAAATGGGGTTTCAGCCAAGAAAACCAGATTTTCATCTTTGTCTAGGGCCAAATAATTGCTTTTAGCGCGCTGAAAATTAGCGAGTTGTTCAGGATTGGTTGAGGTAATCCAGCAAGCCTTGAAATAATTGCGCGGCACAAAACGACAATTGGCGCCGTATTCGTGTATGAGGCGGTAGTTGATGACCTCAAACTGAAGCTGCCCTACGGTACCGACAATTTTGCGGTTACCCGGTTGTTGCACAAATAACTGCGCTACGCCTTCGTCGATGAGCTGGCGAATACCTTTATCTAATTGCTTGGATTTTAAGGGGTCTAGGTTTTCTAACTCCTGGAAAATTTCTGGCGAAAAAGAAGGAATGCCTTTGAACAACATTTTTTCACCTGTGGTGAGGGTATCGCCAATTTTGAACGACCCAGTATCGTACAAACCAATCACATCGCCAGGATAAGCGTCGTCAATAACGCTCTTGTCTTGGGCCATGAAAGAAGTTGGATTCGGGAATTTCATGTCTTTGCCCAAGCGCACATGGTGGTAGAACTTGTTGCGTTCAAAACGGCCCGACACAATGCGTAAAAAAGCAATGCGGTCACGGTGTTTGGGATCGAGGTTGGCATGGATTTTAAAGACGAAACCTGAAAAGCGTTCATCTTCTGGAGCTACCAAACGGGTGTCGCTCTCACGCCCTTGAGGCGATGGCGAAATCTCGCAGAAGGTATCGAGCAATTCTTTGACACCAAAGTTATTGACTGCAGAACCAAAAAATACAGGTGCTACATCGCCAGCCAAGTAGGTGTTGCGGTCAAAAGTATCATAAACGCCCTCTACGACATCAATTTCTTCGCGGAGTTCGTTGGCAGCGCTTTCACCAATAATTTGATCTAAGCTCGGATCAGTTAAACTTGAAATAGAAACCACCTCATCAGAGATTTTGGTTTTGTTGGCAGCAAAAAGATTGAGCCCTTTTTGGTAAATATTATAAACCCCTTGAAAGCGGTCTCCCATTCCAATTGGCCAGGTGAGCGGCCTCACACGAATGGAGAGTTTGTCTTCTAGCTCATCGAGTAAGTCAAACGCTTCTTTACCGTCGCGGTCCATTTTGTTGATGAAGATGATCACAGGCGTTTTGCGCATGCGGCAAACTTCCATGAGGCGTTCTGTTTGTGCCTCTACCCCATTGGCGCAGTCGATCACGAGGATCACGCTATCCACGGCAGTGAGGGTGCGAAAGGTATCTTCAGCAAAGTCTTTGTGACCAGGCGTGTCTAGGATATTGATTTGTTTGCCGTTGTAAGCAAAAGCCATCACGGAGGTCGCAACGGAGATCCCGCGTTGCTTCTCAATCTCCATGAAGTCAGAGGTAGCCGACTTCTTGATTTTGTTGTTTTTTACAGCCCCAGCCGTTTGGATGGCACCACCAAAAAGCAAGAGCTTTTCGGTCAGGGTGGTTTTACCGGCATCTGGGTGGGAAATAATGCCGAAGGTGCGGCGTTTCTCGGTGGCTTCTGTGAATCTCATGGGGGCAACATAAAAAAAGACCGCAAAGCGGTCTTTAAAAAACTATTTGTAAGGCGAAATTAGAAAATTTCGTTGGCAGCAAAATGGAATTTACCTTCGATTTCAGCGTTTTCGTCTGAATCAGAACCGTGAACTGCGTTGCGACCTTTGCTTTCTGCATAAGCTTTACGGATGGTTCCGTCGGCAGCTTCTGCTGGGTCTGTAGCACCGATGAGTGCACGGAAGTCTGCTACTGCGTTGTCTTTCTCAAGAATAGCTGCAACAATTGGACCGCTGGTCATGTATTCGACGAGTTCGCCGTAGAACGGACGCTCTGCGTGAACCGCATAAAATTCTTTTGCTTGCGCTTCAGAAAGCACTGTGTATTTCATCGCTTTGATGCTGAAACCAGCATTGATGATCATGTCGATGATTTTGCCCATGTGCCCGTTTTCGATTGCATCGGGCTTAAGCATTGTAAAAGTTCTGTTGGTAGCCATGTATTTTCTTTAATTTGGGTGCAAAGATACCACTTTTTTAAAAATTCAATGCAACCTGTTTACTTTGCTTTCTTCGTGACAAACTCAATAATGATACCGAGTGCCGGTTGCAAAATTCCAGAAGCGTTTTCTAGCAATTTGGTTTGATAACGCGTGGGGTCGTTCGGGTCTACGATAGGCTGGTTGTTGGCATCGGTTTGAACAAGTAAGATAGGTGCTACTTTCGTTTTGAAGCCATATGCGTTTTGCACATCAAAATAGAAGTTCATGTTGAATTTATCGAGATAGAGTTTTTTGTCTACACGCAGATTCAGTTGGTGGAAATTGCTCTCGCGCTGCGTATTGAGTTGTGAATAATCGAGAATACCTACTCCATTGATATCCCAGTTGCTGATCAGGGCTGAGCTAGCAACGTTGTACGGCGTGTAAGGCGCGCCACCTGAAAACAACCAACGCATGCCAAATTCCCAACCGTTTTTAAAACGCTTACCGCCCGTGAGTGAAACAATATGACGGCTGTCCCAAGAGGTGGGAACGTACACGTTGTTTTTGTTGAGGAATTCTGAACGCACCCAAGTGTAGGCGAGAACAGCGTAAAAGCCTTTGTATAATTTTTGTTGATAGAGGAATTCAGCCCCATAACTGCGTCCGCTTGAGCTAGAGGTAATGGCTTCATTGCCCACCACACCAAAGTCAGAACCAATATTGGCCAAAGAAATCGAATCTTTGAGGGAGAAAGGATAGTAATTGTACTTCTTATAAAAACCTTCTAGCGTAATGCGGGCATTCCATTTGAGTAAGTATTCCGTACCTAACACAAAATGATCGGCTTGTATATAACGCACTCCATTTTGCTGGTTAACGAGGTCTCCGGCGGTGTTTCTAAAACCGAGAATGGTGTAAGAGGGCAATTGGTGGTAGCGTGCAATATTGGTATTGATTGCCCAGTCTTCGGTGAGGCGATAAGAAGCTGAAAACATTGGTGAAAACTGCTTAAACGGATTGCGCATTTGTGCACTGTATGAGGTACCGTCTGCACGCACACCCACAGACAAGCGCAGTCTTTCGTTTAAGAACGCACGGCTGAGCTGAGAGAAGGCGGCATATTTGTGCAAGTTGAGCGTCGATTCAAAATCGATAACTGTTGGCTGACCAAAAACCGTGATTTTTTGATAAGTGTCTGAAAAATATTTCGCGTATTCGTAACCAACGCCAACATTCAAACGCCAGCCATTTTTGTTATAGGTATGTTCAAAGCGCAATTTGTTTTCTGCTTCAAATGAAGTGTAGTCTTGTAGTAAATTTTGAGGTTCTTCGATCATGTTTTTGTAGCGGTAGGCGCGGTTGTTGAGCATGTTGCGGCTCGCTACAACGGTTTGTATTGATGATTTAGAAGAGTGCTGCCACACGGCGCCCATGGTGTAGTTCCACTGACCTTGCTGCGGCAAATTCCCCAAAATAAAATTATTGTATTCCACTTGGGCGGTGTCGGTGAGGCCATCATTGACGCTTGTGTTCAAGCCAAACTGATCTAGGGCACCAAGACCGATGATAGACAATTTGTTTTTGGGATCAAGTTGAAAATTGAATTTGAATTGGTAGTCATTATAGGTGGGAAGAATGGGCAACTTGAGCGCTGCAAACAACAATTGCAAATAAGAGCGGCGAACCGAAAAGATGAAATCGCCTTTTGCTCCAATGGGGCCATCAAAAGTAAGTGCTGCATCGGAAGATCCTAGTGCAAAGTTGGTGATGAGCGCGTCTTTATTGCCGTCTTTTTGCTTGAAAGAAAGAACAGAGGAAAGCCCATTGGCACGGTTGGCTGGGAAAGCACCTGAATAAAATTCTACTTCGCGGATGAAGTTGACATTGAGTAAGCCCACTGGCCCGCCGCTGCTTCCTTGCGTGGCAAAGTGATTGATATTCGGCACCTCAATGCCGTCAAGGTAGAATTTGTTTTCGCCAGGTGAGCCACCGCGGATAATGATGTCGTTGCGAAAGGTTGCGCGTGCAGCCACACCAGGGAGCGCACCAATTACTTTGCTGACATCGCGGTTGGCACCCGGCAGGCGCTCAATTTCTGTCGCGCTGAGTGTTTTGAGCGAGTTCGGAGACTCCACTTTGCGTACAAACGGCGCAGCAGTTACCTTGACGTCTTTAGAGGTCTGTACTTTTTCTTCGAGTTCTAGATTGAGTTCGGTCGGGCGCGCATTGGTGATCAACACCTCCGATTGAATCTTTTCATCGAAACCAGCAGCCGTGATTTTAATGGTGTAAATGCCTGGCGTCAGTGCTTCAAAGACAAAACGACCTTCTATGTCTACTGCTTTGAGCAACTGTAATTCGACAATTGCCACTTTTGCTGGTGATACTGGTGTGCCGTTGGCCGCGTTGGTCAGCTTTCCGGAGAGCATGCCGCTTTGGGCAAAAAGTGAGATAGGAAGTAGAAGAAATAAAATAGTCTGGAGAAACGGTTTCATTTTTTGTTGAAGTTTAACGATACAAATCAACAACAAAAGTTCAACAAAAAAGTTTTATTCAGCCGGAATTTTATCGGTTCGGATCCATTCTTGGGTTCTGTAAAACGGGCCAATGTAGCCGCGCACGTTGAGTTTGTCGGTGTTGTTTTCGTTCAGCCACATTGAACAGGTGTAAGTTTTGCCGTTGTCTGGGTCGAGGATGGTTCCTCCCTCCCATTCTGAACCGTTCCATTTGAGTTGCTTGGCAATCAGCATGCCAAGTATGGGCTGGTTATGCAGTTTGCCTGTACACTCGGTGCATTTAGAATTGGGGCCGTCTTTTCCTCTTTTATAGATGTAAACGACTTTGCCGTAGAGCACCCCATCTTTTTTGTACAATTCGACAATTGATTTTTTGTAGCCCGTGGCGTCGTCTATGGTGATCCATAAACCCGTACACGACTGTGCTTTTGACCAAAAACCAATGAAACAAAAAAGCAGTAAAGAAATCAACTTAGGCATGGCGAACAATTTCTATAAAATTGCGCAAAATTTCTTTGCCAAGAGGTGTAAGGACAGATTCTGGATGAAATTGCACGCCGTAAACTTTCAATTCGGGCCTTTCAAAAGCCATGGGCACGCCACTCAAACTCTTTGCACTGATCCAGCTTTCAGGACAACGCACCATCCAAGAATGATAGAGCCCAACTTCCATTTCTTTTGGCAAATGCCGAAATAAACCGTCCCCATTTAAAATGTTGATCTTTTCTGAAACCCCGTGCTTGACTTGTGTCTGATTGATTAAGGTTCCGCCCAGGTGCTCTACCAAGGCTTGCATTCCCAAACATACGCCAAGTATAGGTTTTTGACCAACAAACGCTTGCAAGATGTTGCGCAGCCCTTCTTTTTCAGACGGAAGACCCGGACCAGGAGACAAAACGATTGCATCTGCCGTTTGAAGGGTCTCGGGTAAGAGTTGGTCATGACGCACTACCGTTAGTTGCAGCTCCATTGCCTCGAGGTAATGGGCAAGGTTGTACGTAAAGGAGTCATAAAAATCGATCAAAAGAACCCTCACGTAGCTTGTTTTTTGTTACTTTGCAAAAGTAGTAAATTCAAGCATTCGGCATGTCAGCAGCTAAAAAACCCATTCAGATTCCAAACGCACCAGCACCGGTTGGCCCCTACAGCCAAGCTATACATAAAGGCGACACCCTTTATGTCAGTGGGCAAATTCCGCTGAATCCGCAAACGGGTTTACTCGAGCTCGACAACATCGAAATAGCGACTGCCCGCGTGCTTCAGAATATAGACGCCTTGTTACAAGAGGCTGGTTTTAGTTCCAACGATGTCGTGATGGTGAGTATTTTCATGAAAGACCTGCAAGAATTTCAAGCCATGAATCAGGTTTACGCAGCGTATTTCAATGGTATTGCACCCGCGCGCCAAACCGTTCAGGTGTCCAGACTGCCACTAGATGTCAATATAGAAATCTCTTGTATCGCTCAAAAATGACCTCCGAACACCGCTATGATTTAAGTGTCGTGATTGTCAACTACAATGTAGTGAACTTTCTAGAGCAGTGTTTGAACAGTGTTTTTGCCGCGAGCCAACACTTGCGCATAGAAGTTTTTGTAGTCGACAACAACAGTGTAGACGGCTCGGTGGCTTTGGTTAGAGAAAAATTTCCGGCGGTTCACTTAGTCGCCAATACCGAGAATGTAGGTTTTTCAAAAGCCAACAACCAAGCCATTCACTTGAGCAAGGGGCGTTATGTCTTGCTGCTCAACCCCGACACCGTTGTAGAGCAAGACACCTTTGACAAATGCGTGGCCTACATGGATGCGCACCCAGAAGCCGGAGGCATGGGCGTGCGCATGCTCGACGGCAAAGGTCGTTTTTTGCCCGAATCCAAGCGTGGGCTCCCTACCCCTGCGGTATCGTTTTATAAAATATTTGGGCTCTCTAAATTATTTCCAAAAAGCAAAAAATTTGGCACCTACCATCTGGGCTTTCTCGACGAACACCAGACACACGATGTGGACGTCTTGAGCGGTGCTTTTATGCTGATGCGCGCCGAAACGCTTGATCAAGTTGGCCTGCTCGACGAAGCTTTTTTTATGTACGGCGAAGACATCGATTTGTCTTACCGCATACAGCTCGGAGGCTACAGAAATATTTATTTTCCCGAGACCAAAATCATTCATTACAAAGGCGAAAGCACGAAAAAAGGGTCTTTGAACTATGTTTTTGTGTTCTATAACGCCATGATCATCTTTGCCAAGAAGCATTTCTCAGCAAGATACGCACGCTTGTTTTCCGTGGCCATTCATTTGGCTATTTATCTCAGAGCCAGCGCTTCTATCCTCAAAAGAATCCTGACCAACCTCTTGTGGCCTGCAATTGATGCCACCATTTCAGTTGGTTTCTTATATCTATTGGCCCAACAATGGGAACAACACCAAATTCTCTTTCCCGTTTGGGCCTATGATGTACTGATTCCTTTTTATGTAGGCATCTGGATTTTCTGTTCTTGGCTTTTTGGCCTCTACGACCGTGGTACGCAGGTGCATCAGATCTGGAAGAGCACGTTTTTAGGTACCATTGCTATTTTAGTGGCCTACGCTTTATTTCCAAAAGAATGGCAATTTTCGAGGTTATTTATCTTATTAGGTGCGGCCGGATTTTTAGTTGCCTATTACCTCACGCGCTCCTTGAAAGAACTTTTGAGCAAAGGCCGAATTGACTTCGGCAAACTTCCTAAAAAGCGCTTTGGGATTGTAGCCAACCAGGCAGAATTTGATCGCATCACAGATTTATTGAAAGCGACCTACCCCCAAATAGAACAAATTCATCAAGTTGCCATTAGCGAACTCCCGACAAATGCTGGCGCGCAACTAGAAGACATCATTCGCGTGCATCAACTCAACGAACTGATTTTTTCGGCCAAAGATGTGGGCGTATCCCAGATTATTCAACACATGGCAGATACCGCCACGCTCCATCTTGAATACAAAATTGCCCAACCAGACACCAGCTATCTCATTGGTAGTTCTTCGATTGATCAAGCTGGCGCTTATTACAACATGCATTTTGATGCCTTGCAACTACCTGCCAACAAACGCATCAAACGTCTTTTCGACCTTATATTAGCTGCATTTTTGCTACTGCTCTCTCCGCTGGTCTTTTGGTATTACAAAAGGCCCAAGCAATTCTTTACAAATATTTTTCAAGTTTTAATTGGTCGCTGTGCTTTTGTAGGTGTTAGGTCACAGCAAGACAACTCAAAAAAAGGCAAACTTTGCATCTTGCAACCTCAGCTCAATTCAGAACAACCATCTGAATTACAAGCATTTATTTATACCAAAACCTACACCCTCACCCACGACCTCACCTCAGTCTGGAAGCAACTCAGGCACCTAGACACCGAACCACACTAATAATTGTCTGAATTTGCTTAATTTTGCAGGCAAATCAACGACATCAATTTTCAACACATGGCACAAATAGAAATTCGTCTTCCCAAAATGGGAGAAAGCGTTACCGAAGCAACCATTACCAATTGGCTTAAAAACATTGGCGATTCCGTTGCCATGGACGAACCGCTCGTTGAAGTTGCCACCGACAAAGTAGACAACGAACTTCCATCAGAAGCTGCCGGAACTTTAGTTCAAATTCTATTTGAAAAAGACCAAGTTGCACAAGTTGGCGACGTCATTGCCATTTTATCTACAGATGGTAGCGGTGTTGCTGAAGCTGCGCCTGCAGCACCTGCAGCTGCTCAGCCTGCAGCTCCAGCTGTAGAAGCTACAACAAGCTCCACCCCGAGCTCAAATGCACCTGTGTCAAAAGGCACTGCAGACCGTTTCTATTCTCCTCTAGTGCGCACCATTGCTCAAAAAGAAAATATTAGCGCACAAGAATTAGCTGCTATCCAAGGTACGGGTCAAGAAGGCCGCGTCACCAAAAAAGACATGCTCAACTTCTTGGAAACAAGAGGCAATGCTCCAGCAGCTGCAGCAGTAGCGCCAAGTGCAGCAACATCAGCAGCTACAGCTCCAAGTGCGCCAGCGGCAAACAACAATACGCCAGCAATCAAAGCGCCCGTTGTTGTACCAAATAGCGGCGATGAAATCATCGAAATGGACCGCATGCGCAAGCTCATCGCAGAGCACATGGTGATGTCTGTACATGTATCTCCACACGTTACTTCTTATGTAGAGGCTGACGTCACTACTATTGTCAAGTGGCGCGAGCGCATGAAAAATGAGTTCAAAAAACGCGAAGGTGAAAACCTGACTTTTACGCCAATTTTCATGGAAGCGGTGGCCAAAGCCATCAAAGACTTCCCGATGATCAACGTATCTGTTTCCGGCACAAACATCATCAAGCGCAAAGACATCAATATCGGGATGGCAGCAGCACTACCAAGTGGCAACCTCATCGTTCCTGTGATCAGAAACGCAGACCGCATGAACCTCGTTGGTTTGGCCAAAGCTGTTAACGAACTCGCCAACAACGCGCGCAACAACAAACTCAAGCCAGAAGATATCCAAGGTGGTACCTACACCGTTACCAACGTCGGAACTTTCGGCAACGTAATGGGCACACCCATCATCAATCAGCCACAGGTAGCTATTTTGGCCCTTGGCGCCATCAGAAAAGTACCAGCCGTCATCGAAACACCAGAAGGAGACTTCATTGGTATTCGTCACAAAATGTTCTTGTCACACTCCTACGACCACCGCGTGGTAGACGGAGCGCTCGGAGGTCAGTTTGTGCGCCGCGTAGCCGATTACCTCGAAGGTTTTGATCCAGAAACCACAATTTAAGCATGGCGCTCCAACTCGTTCGTCCGCTTTGTGTATTTGACCTCGAAACAACCGGCCTCCAAATCACCAAAGACCGCATTGTACAAATTGCAGTGATCAAACTTTTCCCGGACGGGCACAGCGAAACCTTTAATGAGTTGGTCAACCCTGGCCAGCCCATCCCTGAAGAAATCACTGCCATACACGGCATCAGCAACGAAATGGTTGCCGACGCACCAAGTTTTAAGGCCTTAGCTCCTGGCCTACTCGATTTTATTGGCGATGCCGACCTCGCGGGTTACAACTCCAATAAATTTGATATTCCGGTTTTGTCCGAAGAACTCTTGCGCTGCGGCATCGATTTTGATTTGGGTGCACGCCACTTTGTAGATGTACAAAACATCTTTCACAAAATGGAGCAACGCACTTTAGCAGCAGCTTATCAGTTTTATTGTGGCAAACAAATCGAAAACGCACACAACGCACTTTACGACACCCTCGCAACCCTAGAAGTCTTGCAGGCACAAACCGAAAAATATCCAGACCTAGACAACGATATTGCTGGCCTCGCCAAATTTTCTACTGTTGGCAACAAGCAAGCCGATTTTGCCGGTCGCTTGGCCTTTGATGAAAACCAAGAGGTTTGCTACAATTTTGGCAAGCACAAAGGCAAAACCGTTGCCCAGGTGCTCAAACTTGAACCTGGCTACTACGGCTGGATGCTAGAGGCTGATTTTCCGCTCTACACCAAACAAGTTTTGCGCAAAGAAATGGAGCGCATCAAGGCTAGTAACAGTTCTCAGCACATCGAAGACAAGCTCGAATTATTGAAAAATAAATTCAAAAAGCCATGAAAATCATCTGTATTGGTCGCAACTATGCAGACCATGCCAAAGAAATGAAGGCAGCTCTACCCACAGAGCCACTCTACTTTCTCAAACCAGATACTGCCTTACTGAGAGAAGGTGACTTTTATTATCCATCTTTTACCAAAGACTTGCATTTTGAATGTGAACTCGTGGTGCGCATTGAAAAGGTTGGCAAGCACATTTCACCTGAATTTGCGCATAAATACTATACGCATTTCACGCTTGGCATCGATTTCACTGCCCGCGATATCCAACAAAGCTGCAAAGAAAACGGCTTGCCTTGGGAGAAAGCCAAAGGGTTTGACCACAGCGCGCCTCTTTCCAGTACCTGGATTGAAAAAACACAAATTGATCTTCAGACAGCTGAATTCAAATTATTTCAGAACGGTGAGCTCAAACAAATTGGCCACCCCAAAGATTTTATTTTCAGCATTGATACGGTTATTGCCTATGTATCGCAATTTGTCACCCTCAAAACCGGCGACCTTATTTTTACAGGTACGCCTGCAGGTGTTGGCCCTGTTCAAATTGGCGACGTACTGCGTGCAGAACTCAATGAGCAACAACTCCTTGAACTCCGTATATCCTAAGCTTATTGCTTCATTACCAGGCAGCTTTGCCCATTTTCTAGCCTTAAAACATACGTTCCTTCTGCAACTGAAGAGATATCCAGCAGCGCTTGATCTTGGCATTCAGAAAACGTAAGCAAGACCTGCCCTGTTAAAGAAATGAGTTCGCCAGAACAAACTCCTTGAATGCCTTTCACTAGAAAGGCCCCTTTGTTCGGATTCGGATAAATATGTAGCGGTGCTAGGTCGATAGCATCTAGACTCAGGTCAGAACCCGGTTCGTTTTCAAGTAAAAATAAGCCCCCAGCGTCTTGCCCCACTAGCAGCTCAAGGTGGGCATCGTTGTCTAGATTGCCAATGGAGGCAGCCGCATAAGCACCAATTTGCACACTTAATCCTAAGAAGTCTGGGCTTCTTTCGTGAAAGGCAACATTAGGATTGGTGGCAATGCTGTCGTAGAAATGGAGGCGGCCGTCTAGTGCACCCACCACGAGGTAGCACGTGTCTTGAAAGCGAAAGAAATGCGGAACCGCGTAGCCATCTGGGCCATTGCTCTGGACATTCACTGCGCCCAATTGCGTCGTGACAAGTGAAAAGATGGCTGCACTTGGTGTACCGGTGTTCTCATAGTAATGAATGGTACCGCCTTTATGACCAACGAGTAAGTCCAGTAGGCCGTCCTGATTGTAATCGAAAAGTTGAGGTGCGGAATAAAGCGGCACTTGAATGGCTACATTATTGGCATCTGAAAGCGCATTTGTTTGTAATTGAAACGCAGGACTTGCACCAGTGCTCGTGTTGACAAAATAAGCCAACTGGCCGTTGTCGCGGCCGAGAAGCAAATCGGGCTTGCCGTCGGCATTGAGATCGCCCATTGCAGGAATCAAGCGCAGGCCTAAATTGGATGCAGACAGATTTAAAAAATCTTGATCGACCAATACAAAAGATGGCGAGGTGCTTGTGCCTACATTTTGATAATAGGCAAGGCGCGCTTCTTTATTGAGCAATGGCTTATAAGCAAAGAAATTGGCCACCAATAAATCGGTAAGGCCGTCTTGATTGACGTCCGTCAAAAGTGGCACTGAACCCAAACCGTGGTCAATCATGTCTCCTTGTAGCCAATCGTTATCTTGGTAGACAAAAACTGGCGCTTGGTTGCTACCTAGATTCTTGTAATACCAAATGCTATTCTCGTTTTCGGAGACATTATTGGCATTTGGCGCCACTAAGATATCTTTCTTCTGATCAAAGTCAATATCGAGGGAATAAGCTGCGGCAAAAAGCTGTACATCGGCTGGTGTGGTGTTGCTCGGAAAATTGTAGTCGGCACTCACCATTGGTGAATTGGTGTTGGGTGCTGTGCCACCATTCAGAAGGCGAATGAGGTTTCCAAAAGCGACATCGCCGAGCACCAAATCTAAAACCCCAGATTGATCGAGGTCGAGGGCCAACACCGTCGAGCCAGAATGCGCTTTGGCCTGCTCAGTGGTTGGCAACTCAGGGTTGCTCACATTACCATCGGTGCAATATGAGCTCGTGTCATTTAAAAAAAGCGTATTGCTCGTGACATCTTCGCGGTACTTACCCCAACACCTATTTTTGAGGATAAAAACCAATGAATCGGAATGTCCGTAAAGTTCTTGACTTTGGTTTTGGTGATACTGCAGGTATTCACCGCTGATGTGGTAAGTCAGGATGTCCATATCTCCATCGCCCTCAACATCTACTAATGCAGGAATATCTGCACCACTGATGTATAAATTCAGGGTTGGACCGGCGTAATTGGATAGTAAATAAGGACTATAGGCCTCCCATTCTAGGCCTGTTGCAGCACTTCCTACATTTCTGAAGGCTTGAATGCCTCCAACTGCATAGCAAAAGAGGTCTTTACGGCCATCGTTGTCGTAATCATAGGTAGTAACGCGGTAATGCAGGTTCGAAGGGAAAAACAAGTGGGCACGCAAATCGATTTCATAACTTGGGCCAGAAGAAGTGCTGACTTGCTTGAAAACGCGAAGCTGATCCGCACTGCGGTCAAAAACGAGGAGGTCCTCATCTCCATCGTAATCATAGTCTAGAGTGGAAAACTGAGGTGTGTTGAACCCTCCATCCCAAGCCTTGCTTAGGTTTTGCCCATCTGAAATTACAGGGATGTAGGAATTGAAATTGAATTGAAACTGCGCATGAACAGCTAGCGTGAAAAAAATAATTACGAATGTCCAAGGCTTCATGAGTTAAAATTACGGCGTTTTTGCATTCGTTGGCTGCCACAGGATGATTCTTTTGTCGTCGCCGGCACTCACAAAGCCTGTCTCTAAAGTCAAAAGCGCATTGATGGAATGGCGATGCGCTGCCATTTGCAAATCGAGCTTCTGGCAAATTTGATCATTTTGCAGCGACCAAATCTTGAGTGTTTTATCTCTAGATGCAGAAACGTAGTGCTCCATTGACACTTGCACGAGTTGGTAGATGGTCCCAAGATGTGCGGGAAACGCATTTAGCTTCTCACCGGCTGCACTCCAACGGCGTATATATGCGTCTTTTCCAGCGCTCAGCACCTCGCCATTGGCCAAGAGCAGCAGTGCTGTACAGCCCTCATGGTGTGCATAGACCTGTTGCGTTTCATTGAAAAAGGTTGTTTCTACTTTTCTGAAATAACCATCGGCACAAGCTAACAAAAAATAGCTACCATCTGGCGCCACTGCAATTTGACGGATTTTACCACAGGCCATGGGCAGCGTGAGCAAGAGGTTCCAGGTGGCGTCCCAAACCAATACGTTGCCATCGGCATCAGCGGTATACCGTTGGTTTTGTTGCGGATTACTCGCCATAGCAAATACGGCACTTTGATGTGCCTTCAGGTGTTTGCGCTCAACTTTTTGAAGGGTGTCAATCAAATGTAAGCTGCCATCGGATAAGCCAATGAGGAGCTCGTTTTGATCGGGCAAAACCAAAAGACTGAACGGAGCCTGCGAACAGCGGATCGCAAATTGATCTTGTTGCCCAGTGGTTTTGTGCCAGCGCGCTACAAATTTGTCCGAAGAGGCCGAATAAATATAAAGCGCATCTTGTGAAAGTGCGTAAATTGGGCCTTGGTGCCCTGTAATTTGAAGGTGTTTGGAATAAAGCGCTTGCGAATTATTCTTGTTCATCGTCTAGATCGTCGTCTGCATCGTCGTTGACTTGTTTGAGGCGGTCTGCGTACGATTTTGGAAGGAAATCAAAGAAGGTATCGCCGCGTAAACCAAGGCGCAAACACTCCAATGGAATGACGTCGTTGGGTGCAATATTACCTAGATTGACTTCTGCACCAAAAAGTTTGATGAACCAAACCTGTTGGTTCTTTTGTGGCGCTTCCCAGAGGATATCTTCTGGTTTGACATTGGCAATGATGCGGTTGATGAGCATAGAGTGTGCGGTGCCGTTGGGTCTGAAAACACCTACATTACCTGCCTCACGCCCTTCGGCGATGACTTTCCAACTACCGGCTTCTAATTCTGCTTTCATAAGGCGCACCCATTTCGCAGGCGAAATAAGGATACCAGAATCTTTAGATCCTACTTCTGAAAGTACCGTTCTGGACTTAGAAAGCTCGTGAATGAGCTTGCATTTTTCATCGTGCGGAATAATGATTGATCCGTCGGAGATTTCGGCGAGGTCGAGGTCGTATTTATCGAGCATTTGGACATATTCTTTGAACATGCCGCGGGCATAAAATGCTTCGAAAAGGGTGCCGCCAAAGTAAGGTCGGATACCGGCTTCACGGTACATTTTGATTTTTTCTTCGAGCTGACGCGTTACAAAGGCAGTTCCAAAGCCAAACTTAACGATATCGGTAAGATGTGCAGAAGCTTCGATGAAATGTTCGGTTTCGCGCAGACCCAAACCCTTGTCCATCATCATGGTAACACCTTTGTTACGGGGTTTTTCACTGCGTTTAGGGATAAAAGAAAGTTTAAAGTTCATGTTTAGTCAGCTAAGTATAAAAAATCGGTGTCGTCGAGTAGTTTGGGATTGATCTCAAAGATCAGTTTGGCACCACTCGCGTTTTGTGTGAGGCATTTTTGATACAAATGTTTTGCCTCGGCAAACTGCCCCATTTGCCATTTGATATTCACAAGATGCAGTTGGGCTTCAAAAACCGCGGGGTGATCTTGGCAAAACTGCAAAATAAATTGTTGCGCATCGGCTAAAGAAGCCTCAGAGACAAACGAAATATAATCTGAAAGCGCTTCTTGGTCTTCAGGGAGGAGCGCAAGACTTTTGAGGTAGTGAAACTCCGCTTCTGAGCGCAGGTCAATTTTTTGGTAAGCCCCTGCCAACACGTGGTGAATACCGGAGTTGTCGGGGTCGTAGTCGAGGGCTTTTTGAATCAGGACAATGCCTTCTTTTGTGGAGCCCATGAGGTCTTCTACTATGCCCAAACCGAGCCAAGCTTCTGGAAGCATGGGTTCAAGATCAATGCTCAGCTTATAATAATGCTTGGAAAGTTCGAGTTCGTTGAGTTGTTCGTAGGCTTCTCCGATATAACATAGTGCCATTGCGTCGTCGCCGTCGTGCTTCATGCAAAGCTCAAAGTGCTCAATGGATTTGTGGTATTTCTCTAAAGAAAGGTAGGCATTGCCTAAATTGAAGTGCGCAGGACCAAATTCTTCATTGATCAGGATAGCGTATTCGTAAGCCCAAACCGCGCGGTCGTAATTTTCTAATTTGCTGTAGGCATTGCCGAGGTTGTACCAGGCGGTGCTGGAATATGGTTGCTCGTCAATAAACTTGAGATAGGCTTCAATAGAGGCTTGGGTGGCGCCAAGCGCGTCGTAGCAACGGCCAAGTTCGTAAAGGGCAGCCTCGTTTTGCTTGTTGGCTTTGAGGGCTTGATGCAAAGTATCTATGGCCTCTTGGTACTGAGAAAGGCGTTCGTATTCGATGGCGATATCGAGGTAGATGTAGTCGTGTTCGGCTGGATCTGAGTGCTCGAGTGCCAGTTTAAAATAGCGAATAGCTTGTTTGTGCTCGCGCTGTTGGGCGTGAATAGACGCTTTGGTTAAATAGAGTTCTGCGCTGTCAATTTCTTGTTTTTCGAGCTGAACAACGCAATCCATGGCTTCTTGTAGCAAGCCCATGCCGCCCAAAGCCTGCGCTTTGCGCAACTTGAAAAGCGGATTATATGCAAACTGATAGATGCCGAATTCTGAGGCGATTTTGGCTTTATTGAATTGACCTTGAATGAGGTAGTGGTCTATGAGGCCTTCGAGACGGTCGCTATCGATGAACTTGAGCTTTTGACCTTTCAAATGCGCTTCGAAGTGCTCGATGTCTTCGCTCAAACTGCTGTCGTTGTATTCTTCTTCGTCGTCGTCAAACATAGGGCCCAATTCTAACTATAAAATTAGGCCCTTTGTGTCATAATGACAACTAATGCTTTTGGCACTTATCAACAAATACCTAAAATGTTGAAAAGTTCTAATTGAAACACACTGTTATCGCTGGATTTGATACTTCAGACTTACATAAAAATGCCTGCCAGGCCCAGGCATTCCAATATTTTTCAGACGCGATAGATGATCGATATACATGCTATTTGTCAGGTTGCGGACACCTGTTTGCAGTATCCAATTTCCATTCTTTTGGAGGTGCAATCGCGCATTTAGGTGCAAGAGCTGGTAACTTTTACTTGTGCTTTCTTGAAATGCAACCCGGGTTTGCGCCGCAATCCAGATATGGCTTACGCTGAGTTCTATTTTTTGAATTTTGCCTGAAAAATCCCAATGGTACTGCAGTTCATTTTGCAAACGCGTTGGCGGCAATAAAGTGATAGCGCTATCCTGAGGGCTTTGAAAATTTAGGTATGAAAAGTTGCCTTCCCAATGCAAACGATGGAGCCAATGCGGATGGTAGTGCGCGCTCAAGTCCAAGCCATACAAACGGCCATGATCAAGTTGCGTATAGGTAAACACGGGAATTCCATCTACACTTGTGCCGTTGGGTTGTAAATAAATATAGTCCTGCACCCAAGCATGATACGGATTGAAGGTAAAACTGCCGTGTTCGGTGTTCAGACTACTCGACCAATCTAGCTGCAAGCTCCGTTCTGGCACCAAAGCGCTGTCGCCAATTTCATAGCGCAATGCTCCATGATGAAATCCGTCGGCGAGTAACTCACTCAAATGCGGTGCGCGAAAGCCACTAGAGAGGTTGAAGCGGTTTTGTAAGTGCGCATTTGGCTGCCAATTCCAACCCAAGGAAACATTCGGACTTGCATAAAATTTCGCCAGCGGATTGACATCTGTTTGGGTTTGGATCCAGCGGCAATCTTGTCTGAGGCCAACTTGTAGCAATTGCGTTTTGGACAATTCAATTTTATACAAACCAAAGATCCCTTGGTCGATGGTGAGTGCATTTGGCAAGAGTTGCTCCTCAGCTGAAGGCGCATTGAGATTCACTTGAAACATGCCTGCTGCACCAATAATCAGTTGTTGCTTGCTCCATTTGCGGGTCCATTTGGCTTGGTAAATGGAATTCAATAAATCCATCTCCATTGACGGAAAGTCGACCACTTCATCGTATTCTACCAAGCGATTGTGGGTCTGCCCGAGCAAAAATTGTACATCTTGCCCATTCCAAAAGCGCTTGTATTCATAGCTGAGTAACTGATTGGTAAAAAATTGCGAAGGCAAGGCATAGCGCCTTCCTTGAGTCGGCACTTGAAAACTTAGGGGCGATACGAGCGTGTCTTCCGTATGTCCAGGAATGCCTGCTACTGTATTGTTATAGGCATAGCGCAGCACGTGAATTTGATTGGGCTTGAACCAAGAGTAAGATGCTTTACCTACCCATTCATGAAAGCGCGAATTCTTGGCAAACAAGCCATTTGGCAACTGAAAATCGGCATGATTTGCATAGCTACCCGCGATGAGCACCCGCTTGTTACCTGTACTCTTTTTGTATAAAAGACTAGAAGTGCTTCCATTTGTATTTTGATTCCATTTTTGTTGTACACTCAACTCCTGACGACCAATTTGCGCAAAGGGTTCGTCAGCCAAATAAATCACACCGCCCAAGGCATCGGCTCCGTACAAAACAGAAGCAGGTCCTTTAATGACCTCCACAGAGCCAAGAGCGAGCTCACCTATCCCCAAACCGTGGTCTCCACCCCATTGCTGCCCTTCTAAACGCAAACCGTTGACCAACGTAACCACCCGCATCCCCTGCATGCCCCGAATAACCGGTTTGGCAATCCCATTGCCCAAAGAACTCATATAAACTCCTGGTATTTTTGTCAACAATTCAGAGACATGCATGCCTCCGGATAGCTGTAGCTCACTAAGGTTACGCACTTCTATGGGCACGGTATTTTTGTGACGCAAAGACAATTGCTGCCCGCTCACCGTAACCTCTTCGGTGGTCATGTGCCCTACGTGCAACCCAAAACTTAAACTTGACACGGCACCTGAAATGAGGGTGTCGAGTACTTGATAATCAGGATGTCTCAAGCGCAGCACTTGTTGTTCAGACCACGTAAAAGGAAAAATAAAAACGCCATTGGAATCTGTACGGACTTGTATTTGAAAAGCCGGAACAGCCAAAACGACATTTGGAATTGGTTTTTGAGTTTGGGCATCGCGCACCAAACCTTTGATACCTTGCTGTGCAAGGAAGGGAAAGCTGCAGAGTACAGCCAACCCGAAAAATAAATTTTTCATGTGAAATTAGGGACTAAAAATTCATAACAAAGTGTTCTAGCACTTGAAATGAGGAGGCGCCCTAAGTTGATGAAAAGTGACTTTAGTACCGGAAAGATCTATGCAAGCAGTTTGATCATGAACAAATGGCATTGACCTGAAAGCGCGAAAAGAAAGCGTTGTAGGACTTGTAAAAACGCTAAGAGAGAGATGACAGACAGGGCAATCTTCTTCTATGGTTTGTTTCTGGCTGAGTGCGCTTTTTTTATGATCAGAATGGTTACAATGATGCCACCATTGCTTTGGTGTAAGCACAAGTGTAAAACAAATCAATAAGGAAATACTGAACGCTTTCACGAGGTGAAAATACCAATTTTTAAATTTGATCGAATATAGATTTTCTTTATACTACAACAAAGCTTCAATGATGGCATCCATGCTGTAGCCCTCCGCTTCTGCGCGGTAATTGCGCACCAAGCGGTGACGCAAAATAGCTTTGGCAACAGCCTTGACGTCTTCGATGTCTGGAGAGTACTTTCCGTGCAACGCAGCGTGGCACTTAGCAGCAATCACGAGGTTTTGAGAAGCGCGCGGCCCTGCTCCCCAAGTGATGAAGTCTTTGGTGATTTGAGGTGCCAATGGATCTTTGAGGCGCGTTTTGGCGACTAAAGTAACTGCGTATTCCAATACGTTTTCTGCCACAGGGATGCGGCGAATGAGTGCTTGGTAATCAATGATTTGCTGCGCGTTAAGAACCGTCTGAAGCTCAACTACTTGGTCAGAAGTGCTCGATTTGACAATAGCGAGCTCTTCGTGATACGAAGGGTAGTCTACCCAGATATTGAACATAAAGCGGTCGAGTTGCGCTTCTGGCAAAGGATACGTACCTTCTTGTTCGATGGGGTTTTGCGTCGCCAATACAAAAAACGGCGCCTCGAGTTTGTAGGTGGTACCTGCGGCTGTTACGGCGCGCTCTTGCATGGCCTCTAACAAGGCTGCTTGCGTTTTTGGTGGCGTACGGTTGATTTCGTCGGCCAAAATCATATTCGAGAAAATTGGCCCTTTGATGAACTTGAATTGTTTGGATTCATCTAGGATTTCCGAACCGACGATGTCTGAAGGCATGAGGTCTGGCGTAAACTGGATGCGGTTAAAAGACAAACCTAAGGTTTTGGCGATGGTGTTGACCAATAAGGTTTTCGCTAGTCCTGGCACCCCAACAAGCAAGCAGTGGGAGCGCGAGAAAATAGCGATTAACACTTGGTCAACGACGTCGTCTTGGCCAATAATAACTTGGTGAATTTCTTTTTTGAGGGCTTGATAATCAATAACTAATTGATCAATTCTATCTTTATCTGTCATGGGAAATCAAGGTGTTTTGAGCCAATTGACACGAAAATCGCAATCTTGAAATTGCGGATCGAGTCTGATATAGGCATTGGGAATTTTTGCTTGTGTCCATTCGTCGAGCACGCGTTGTTTTTTGTCGTTCTCGGCGGCTAATTTGATCAAGGCGTAATCTTGCTCTAGGTTGGCTTGGTGTGCAGGAACACGGTTCTGTAGCCTCACCATACGGATACCTTGTTTTCTTTCAAAGAGATCCATGTAGAGGGAAGGTTGGGAAACGCCACCGCTTTCGAGTGCATCGGTCAGCAAATAAATTTGTTGGTCAATTTCGTTGAGTTGCTCCATGTCCCAGTAGATGTCCATGGTGTATGGATTGGTCAGGACGCCTTTGTTTTGTTTGGTAGCGTCGTCATTGGAAAAGCGGATAACTGCTTCGTCCCAGGTGATGCCGTTGCGCGTAAGCAATTGATAACAGGTGTCCATTCGGGCTGCAGCAATAGTGATGCTAGCAGAGCTGTATTCAGGCATGATGAGAATGTGCTGACAAGTGTAGTCATCGCCTTTGCGCGAAATGAGTTTGATGATGTGGTAACCGTACATGGTCTCGACGATATCAGAAACTTCACCGGGCTTGAGGTCAAATACTGCGGCCTCAAATTGCGGCACCATCATGCCTTTGGAAGCGGCAATTTTTCCGCCTTGACTCGCAGACCCTGGATCCATGGATTTGAGACGCGCCATGGTCTCAAAAGACTTCCCTGCAACAATTTGCTTGCGGATGTCGACAAGTTGGTCGTAGGCGAGTTTTTTGTCGGCAGCGGTGAGCTCAGGAAATTGAACAATTTGCTGAAAACTGAGCTTCATGTTGATAAACGGAATGCTGTCTTTGGGAAGCTGCGCATAGAATGCAGCAACTTCTTTGGGCGTAACGGTGATGTCTCCGGTAATTTTACGCTCCATTTCTTGGGCCAACATTTTGTTGCGGATAATGGTGCGGAATTCCTCTTTGATGGCAATGGTAGATTTACCGTAGAATTCTTCGAGGTTTTCTCGACCGCCCATTTTGTTTTCCATGATGCGCAAACGGTTTTCCATTTCGGCATCGACCTGCTCGTCGGAAATGACAAGGCTATCGATGAGCGCTTGATTCACGAGCAGTTCCTCGAGCAACAGCTGTTCGAGAATTTGGCATTCTTTTCCGTAAAGTGCACGCTCTTTTTCATTGAGTTGCAATCTTTGGGTCTCGATATCGGACCAAAGAATGATGTTGTCACCAACTTGGGCAACGATCTGATTGACTAACTTCTGCGCCTGTAATTGGCCCAAAAGTAAAAATTGAAAACTGAGTAAAAATAGGGTTCTGAAGTTCATTATTGGCCGATTTGGTAAAGCACATCTTCATTGATGACGATCTTGTGCTTAGAACGTAACGCCTCTAACCATTTTTTCTCTAAATAAGCTTGGTAATCTGAGGTAGCCAAACCTTTAGCTTCGTTGTATTCTTTAGGTGCAGGTGCCAAAACAGCAGCGACTTTCACTACATACCATTTGCCATCCATTGAATAGACAGGATTGAGACCAGGTGTAAAGTTGCGTTGCTGTAAATAAGGCGTTTGAGAAACCTCAAATTTATTCATGCGCACTTTTAAGTTGAGCTCTGAGTCTTTGTTGATCACGTCTAGAACCGCTTTGGAATTGATGGTGTCAGCTTGCACGAGCATGCCGTACACTTGGACTGCAATATGCTCGTCTTTGCACTCGTAAACGGTGGCGTCTAGGCGATTGGACCAAGCATATTTGCTGCGGTTATCCATAAAGAAAGCGCGCAAACCAGCGGTGTCTTTGACCGCTTTGTTCCAAACTTGGTCTTGCATGATTTCGTAAAGGATAATGCCATCGTGGTATTCTTGAACAAGCGCCTTGTAAGCAGGGTATTTTGCTGGCAACAGGGCTTCTTCATAAGCTAAAATTTCGCTTTTTTCCCATTGTTGGTAGAGTTGCTTTACCACAACGGCCGGTGCATCTTTTCGGACGCTGCGGTAGTTTTTCACGACATATTTAGCGAAATCTTGCTGCTTGAACTTTTTGCCATCCAACACAAAGAGTGTTTTGTTGGACTTGAGTTTGTCGGCAGTCCACTTGCCAAGAAAGAAGCTAGAATCGATGTTGGCCACAAACCATTCCAAGCCTTTTTCACTTTTGTTTTGGTAGGCATATTGTGTGCGTAATTTTTGCACAAAAGAATCTTGGGTTACTTTCGAACGCTCATCTTTATTGACCTTGGCCTGTAATTCGCGACGCATGTTGTCAAAAGACTTCACGGGTGTCCATTCGATGAGTTTGATAATGTGGTAACCGTATTGTGTTTTGACCGGCTTGGAGAACTCCCCTACTTGCTTGAGGGCAAATGCGGCGTCTTCAAATTCCAACACCATACGTTGGCTAGTTCCCGAACCAAAAGCAGGAAGTTCACCCGCTTTTTTGATGCTATTTGCATCTTCTGAATAGGCGCTTACCATTTTTTCCCAAGAAGCACCTGCAGCAAGGCTGTCATAGATTTCTTTGATTTTCTTTTCGGCATTTTGACGCGTCTCGGTTGTGGCTTCACGGCCTGTGGAAATCATGAGGTGTGCCACTTTAATTGTACCGCGTGCTGGACGCTTGTCGGTCACTTTTAAGATGTGGTAACCAAAACGCGTTCTGAATGGTGCACTGATGGTGCCTACTGGAGTTGTGTACGCTTTTTCTTCAAAAGGATAAACCATCTGAAAAGCAGTGAAATAACCAAGGTCACCGCCATTATTGACTACAGAAGGATCTTCTGAACCGAGTTTGGATTTGGCAACAGAAGCAAAATCTTCGCCTTTTTCAATGCGCGCCTTCAAGCCAAGTAAGCGATTGTAGGCATCGAGCGTATCTTTCGGACTGGCATTGGGGTCGAGTTTGATCAAGATATGCGAACAACGCACTTCTGTTGCCGTGCGGTTGTAGGCCTCTTGAACCATAGCTTGATTCTGAACGGAGTCAATCAAATAAGGCAAAGCCAATTGCTTTTTGTAGCCTTCGAGCTCTTTTTGCAAGCGCGGTAGGGTATCGTAACCTAGTGCTTCGGCTTCAGCTACTTTCAATTTGAAGACCTCAAACAATTGCATATACCGATCGAGTGAATCTTTATCGAAACTCGGATTGGGATTGTTTTTGGTGTAAATCTGTAAAAATTCTGATTTGGTAACTGGCTTATTGTTGATCGTCATGACAACAGGCTCTTTTTGGGAAAGTGCGATGTTGCTTAGAAAGCCAAACAAGAATAATACAAGGGTCTTTTTCATTGGTATTGGTTAAAGCGGTTAAATCTATAATTTGAAATTATTTGATGCTATAGTTAGGAGCTTCACGGGTAATGGTGACGTCGTGCGGATGAGATTCACGCACCCCAGCAGAGGTAATGCGCACAAATCGAGCGCCTTTAAGCTTGCCAATGTTTGGCGCGCCACAATACCCCATGCCTGCGCGCAAGCCACCAATAAGTTGGAACATTACTTCGATGAGCTTGCCACGGTAAGGAACGCGTCCGGAAATGCCTTCTGGCACCAATTTTTTGATGTCGTCTTCGGCATCTTGGAAGTAGCGGTCTTTACTGCCTTTTTGCATGGCTTCTAAAGAGCCCATGCCGCGGTAAGACTTGAATTTACGTCCTTCGTAAATGATGGTTTCGCCTGGCGATTCTTCAACGCCCGCAAACATAGAACCGAGCATCACGACATCGGCACCAGCTGCAATGGCTTTAACGATATCGCCGGTATAGCGAATACCGCCATCTGCGATCACAGGTACGCCTGTGCCTTCGAGTGCTTTGGCAACTTCGTTAATGGCTGTAAGTTGTGGTACGCCTACACCTGCAATGACACGTGTAGTACAAATTGAGCCCGGGCCAATACCGACTTTAACCGCATCGGCTCCTGCATCTGCTAAATATTTAGCAGCTTCGGCAGTTGCGATATTGCCGACGACAATTTGGAGGTCTGGGTGAATGGCTTTTACAGCTTTAAGTTGGTCCACAACACCTTTGGTGTGGCCGTGTGCGGTGTCGATTACAATGGCGTCTACACCCGCTTCTACAAGTGCTGCCACACGATCAATGGTATCGTATGTCACACCAACTGCCGCCGCTACGCGCAAGCGTCCTAATGAATCTTTACAAGAATTTGGATGCTCTTTTACTTTGATGATGTCGCGGTAGGTGATCAGGCCGATAAGGCGGTTGTCTGCATCCACAACAGGAAGTTTTTCGATGCGGTTTTGCTGTAAGATAACCTCGGCCGTGGTGAGGTCTGTGCTCTCACCAGTGGTAATGATGTGTTCGGAGGTCATGATTTCACGAACCGGGCGCTCGAGGTTTTTTTCAAAACGGAGGTCGCGGTTGGTGAGGATACCTTTTAATGTGCGGTTGGCATCGATTACAGGAATACCGCCAATGCTGTTTTCACGCATGAGCGCAAGTGCGTCTTTCACCACTGCGTCTTCGGGAAGGGTAATCGGATCGATGATCATGCCACTTTCTGAACGCTTCACTTTGCGCACTTCCAAAGCTTGCGCTTGAATGCTCATGTTTTTGTGAATAACGCCAATGCCACCTTGTTGGGCAATAGAAATGGCCAAGGCAGACTCGGTGACGGTGTCCATGGCAGCGGATACAATGGGTGTATTGACCGAAATTTGCTTGGTAAACTTGCTTTTTAAGGAGACGTCGCGAGGGAGCACCTCTGAATAGGCAGGCGCCAAGAGGACGTCGTCATAGGTTAAACCTTCAGTGATCTGGGATAGATTCGAGAGCGACATGAACTTATTTTTTAATAAATTCCTGCAAATTTAACAATAAAATTTGCCATTCGGTTACCTAAGTAGCTTTGATTCGTCATGTTATTCGTAAATTTATACTGTGAAACAAGCAATCTTTATTTTTTCTCTCATTTTTTCTGCTACATCTTTGTTTGCACAAGGTACTGAAAAAACGCTCATTCAGCTGTCTGGTGTAGTTGTCACCGAAGAAGCTTTTGAACTCCCCTACACCACTGTCTACAACAAAACCCTGGGTAAAGGCGTCATTTCGGATAGCTACGGTTTCTTTTCAATTGTCTGCCAACCAGGCGACACCTTATATTTCTCGAGAAAAGGCTACAGCACCAGCCCATTTTGGGTTCCTGACACCTTAAACGACAACCGCTATAGCATTATCCACATGCTCACGCGCGACACCCTCACCACACCCGAAGTGCGCGTTTATCCTTGGCCCAACAAAGAAGCCTTTGCCCAGCATTTTGTCAACATGAATCCTTACGAAGACGACATCAGAAGAGCCCAACGCGAACTCAGCGGCGAATCACTCGCTTTTGTTGCCGCCCGCCTAGACGCCGACGCCTCCTTAGCATACGGTGCCCTCACCAAACAGCAAAACACCAAAATCTACACCAACGGCCAATTGCCTCAAAACAACTTACTCAATCCGTATGCATGGTCTAAGCTGATCCAAGATTGGAAGGCTGGGAATTTGAGTCGGCAGTAAATCAAGAAATTCCCCTACAAACTAAAATGCTTCTCCGCCTCCAAAGCGATGTATTCGCCAATGGCTAAGGATGCCGTTGCGGCGGGAGATGGGGCGTTGAGCACGTGAATGGAGTTGCCGTGGTACTCGATGCGGAAGTCGTCGCGGGTGTCGCCGTCTTCGGCGAGTAAGAGTGCGCGAACGCCGGAGCGGCCCGGATGGATGTCTTCCATGGTGAGCGACGGAATCATGCGCTGCAGGGTCTTTAAGAAAAGTTTCTTTGAAAATGCGCGGCGGTATTCATTGATACCGAAAGACATATTGTTAAAGAAGAGTTTCCAGGTGCCTTTGTAGGTGAGCGCGTCGTAGGTGTCGCGCAGCGAGAAGTCGGTCTTGCCGTAGCCTTCGCGCTTGAAGGTGAAAACGGCGTTGGGGCCGCATTCGATTTCGCCGTCGGTCATGCGGGTGAAGTGCACGCCAAGGAACGGGAAGTCTGGGTTCGGGACCGGGTAAATGAGGTTTTTGACTTTGTGCTTGGCTTCTGGCGTGAGTTCGTAGTAGTCGCCGCGGAAACCAACGACTTGTTCTTTGAGGTCCACGCCGTCTTTGCGCGCAAGGCGGTCTGCTTGTAATCCTGCACAGAAGACGAGGTAGCGCGCTTCAAATTTTCCTTTGTTGGTGAAAATTGTGCTGGTAGCGTCTCCTTTTTCAATGCCTTGTACTTCGCACTCCAAATGCATGGCGCTTTGTGGGTTGGCCGCTAGAGCGAGCTCGGCCAT
Source organism: uncultured Flavobacteriia bacterium (assembly GCA_937975705.1). Taxonomy (GTDB): domain Bacteria; phylum Bacteroidota; class Bacteroidia; order Flavobacteriales_D; family Crocinitomicaceae; genus UBA952. The sequence goes on from CALJTX010000025.1 coordinate 31,570, forward strand.
TTTTTGGGTGGCGCCACGAAAATCGATGATGCCGGTAACGGGTACCCAAATACCGCCAATGCTTTTGACATGTGGTTCTATTTCACTGACTTGTGCAGCCGTAATTTTTTCGATGCCTTCAATGCCGTTTTCTAGACCGGTATTGAAAATTTTGTCCATGTTGGGCAATTCGCTTGGGTCGGTAGCGACAACTACCTTTCCGCAGACGTCGTGGGCAATATTGTAATCTTTGGCAAATTGAACGAGTTCTTTGCGGCCTTGGATACAGTTGCGCGCTTTGAGTGAACCCGGCTTGTAATAGAGGCCAGAGTGAATAACGCCAGAGTTGTTGCCGGTTTGGTGATCGGCGAGTACTTTCTCTTTTTCAAAAAGCACGATGCTGAGATTCGGGAATTTTTTTTGAAGCTTGTAAAAAGTGGCAGCGCCAACGATTCCTCCTCCTATAATAGCGATATCGTACTTCATAACTTTAGTTTGACGCAAAGTTAAGGATTTTGTACTTTTGCAGCGATGAATCAGTTCGAACGTGTCGCATTTTATACACTTGGTTGTAAACTCAACTTTTCAGAGACCTCTACCATAGCGCGGCTCTTTGAAGACGGCGGCTTTGCCAAGGTCGATTTCGAAGACAACCCAGATATTTTTGTCATCAATACTTGCTCCGTTACGGAAAACGCCGACAAAAAATGCAAGCAGCTCGTGAAGCGCGCCAAAAAAATATCACCCGAGTCTATGGTGATCATTTTGGGTTGCTATGCGCAGCTCAAGCCAGAAGAAATCAGTCAAATACCTGGTGTGGACCTCGTTTTGGGCGCCAATGAAAAATTCAATGTACTGGATCATCTCGAAAAGAAAAGCGAAGTAAAAGTGGTACATGACAACATCAAGCACACCCACGACTTCATTCCATCGCATTCCTACGGAGACCGCACGCGTTCTTTTTTAAAAGTACAAGATGGCTGCGATTATTTTTGCACCTTTTGCACCATTCCACTTGCCCGTGGCAAAAGCCGCAACGCAAGCATTGCCCAAACCCTACACGAAGCTCAAAAAATTGCCCAAACTGAAGTCAAAGAAGTGGTGCTCACCGGTGTCAATATCGGTGATTTCGGTCAAGGAGGCGATGAAAACTTCTTTGGTTTGGTGCAAGCGCTCGATGAAGTTGAAGGTATTGAACGCTTTCGCATTTCTTCCATTGAGCCCAACTTGCTCTCAGACGACATCATCGATTTTTGTTTAACGGCTTCCAAAAGATTTGCGCCGCATTTTCATGTTCCGCTGCAAAGTGGTTCAGACAGCATTCTCGAAAAAATGCGGCGCAAATACCAAACTAGCTTGTATGCGCAAAGAGTAGCGCGCATCAAAGCAACCAACCCAGACGCTTGCATTGGTGTAGATGTCATTGTGGGCTTTCCAGGTGAAACCGACGAAGATTTCCTGGCCACCATGCACTTCTTAAAAGACCTCGACATCTCTTATTTACACGTATTCACGTATTCTGAAAGAGCCAACACTGGGGCACCTAAATTGGGCACGAAAGTCCCGATGGAGACGCGTCGCGAGCGCAGCAAGATGCTTCATTTATTGTCTGATCGCAAAAAAAATGCTTTTTATCAAACGCAGGTTGGAAAGAAAAAATCTGTCTTGTTTGAGCAAGAAGAAAACGAAGGTATGCTGTACGGCTTCACCGAAAATTACGTAAAAGTCAAGACGCCGTTTAACGCAGCGCTTGTCAATCAAATTGTTGGTGTCGAATTGACAGAAATTGACCGCGATGGCCTCATGAAATGCCACATTCTTACTAACTTTGTATCGTAATTAGGCTTCGTTCATGAAAACAACATACATCACCCGCCGAGAAACCTTTAACGCAGCCCACAAACTGTGGCGCCCTGAATGGTCCGACGAAAAAAACTGGGAAGTATTTGGCAAATGCGCCAATCACAACTGGCATGGCCACAACTTCGAACTCTGGGTAACCGTAAAAGGTATTCCTGACGCCGACACCGGCTTTATCATGAACCTCAAGCTCTTGAGCCAATTAGTGAAAACGCACATTATAGAGGCCCTCGATCACAAAAACTTGAATCTAGATGTTCCGTTTTTGGCTGGGCAAATGGCCTCTACCGAAATCATGGCAATTGCCATCTGGGACATCCTCGCGCCGCTTGTGCTAGAAAACGGCGGTGAACTCGCCAAAATCAAGTTGGTCGAGACCGAAAACAATTACGTAGAATACTACGGCGGAAAAGAACCTTTTTAGTTCTTTTATCCTCACAAACTAAAACATTTCACTTGGAAAATAAGCACCTGCAAGACCTCTACAAAGGCGTCATCGAACAACTTGGCGAAGACCCCAACCGCGAGGGCTTGCTCAAAACACCCGAACGCGTGGCCAAAGCCATGCAATTTTTGACAAGTGGCTACACACAGGAGCCCGATAGCATCATTGCGTCAGCTATTTTTCACGAAGCCTATTCAGAAATGGTGCTCGTCAAGGACATCGAAGTTTACTCCATGTGCGAACACCACATGCTACCATTTTTCGGCAAAGCACATATCGCTTATATCCCAGATGGTAAAATCGTTGGTCTGAGTAAAATTCCACGCGTCGTGGATGCGTATTCTAGAAGGTTACAAGTGCAAGAACGCCTCACTATTGAAATCCGCGACTGCATTCAGCGCACCCTCGCCCCCTTGGGTGTAGCGGTTGTCATTGAGTGCGCGCACATGTGCATGCAAATGCGCGGCGTACAAAAACAAAATTCTGTCACCACCACGAGTGCGTTTACCGGAATTTTTATGACCAACGACGCTACGCGCAAAGAATTTATTAATTTAGTACAAGCAAAAATTCATTAACCATGGAAGATTACAACTATCAAAATTCAGGCTCCCTTAGCCAAGACTACGCCCGCAATTTCATCAAAAGCGTTTACAACTACATGTTTGCAGCCCTTACCATCACTGGGGTCATTTCCTACATCATCGGCACCAACACCGAGTTGATGGCTTCATTGTTCATGACCGCAACGGGTGGTGTTTCCATGTTCTTTTATGTAGTGTTGTTTTCGCCTATCCTCATTTCTTTTGTCATGGCAGGTGGCTTCAATAAATTTTCGTTTGGAACGCTCATGGCGCTTTTCGTCATTTATTCTGTCTTACTCGGCATGAGTTTGTCAATACTCTTTATGAGTTACTCCACCGGCACCCTCGCCACTACCTTCTTGCTTACTGCTGGTTCTTTTGGCTTTATGGCTTTCTTGGGCTACACTACCAAAACCGACCTTACTAAATTCGGTAGCTTGTTGTACATGCTCTTGTTTGGCGTCATTATTTCGAGTGTTGTCAATATGTTTTTAGGCAGCAGCGGTTTTGACTACATCATTTCTTTGGTTTCTGTATTCATCTTTACAGGCCTGGTAGCCTACGAAATGCAAATGATCAAAAACATGGCACACCAAGCACAAATGGATGGCACACTGCGTCAGAAGTTGGCTTTGTTTGCTGGTTTTCAGCTGTATTTGACTTTTGTCAATTTATTCTTGTCTTTATTGCGCCTTTTGGGCAGTCGAGATTAAAAGATTTGCTATTTTTGACACTCAAAAAAACAACCTTATGTCAGATAATTTTTTCGAAGGATCTACTGCAGCAATCGGCACTATCATCACGGTAGCCCTCATCAGTATTTTAGTTTCTATCCTCATCTGGGGCTAGAGCTAGACCGTTAGCATATGCCGTTTAACACCTTATTTTCTTGGTGGATTGGCCGGCGTATGGATCGCATTCACGACTACCGCGAGCAAGCACTTGCAAACCAAGCGCGCACACTCGAGTTTCTTTTACTCGAAGGCGCACAAACGCAATATGGCAAACAATTTCGTTTTGCCGAGGTAGCCCACTACACCGATTTCAATAACAACATTCCACTTTCAGACTACGGTACTCTCAAGCCCTTGATTGACCGCGCCATAGAAGGTGAAACCGATTTGCTTTGGCCGGGCGCAACCAAATGGTTTGCCAAATCATCGGGCACCACCGCAGACCGCATCAAAATTTTGCCCATCACCGAAAGTTCGCTCTTGGAAAACCACTATGCGGGAGGCAAAGATTTACTCGCGCAATATTACCACAATTTTGAAGGCCGCAAGCTCTACAACGCCAAGCACCTCATTGTAGGTGGCACGGGCAAAATAGAGCAACACAGCCACGGCGTTTTCATTGGCGACCTCTCTGCGATCATCATCAACAACCTGCCCATCTGGACCGAACTACGCCGCACACCCAAAAAAGAAATCGCACTCTTAGAAAACTGGGAAGAAAAGCTAGACCGCATGGCGGAGTCGGTTATTGATCAAAACATTTGCATCATTGCGGGCGTGCCCAGCTGGACCCTCCTACTGCTTCAAAAAGTACTAGAAAAGAGTCAAAAACAAACAATTGCCGAAGTTTGGCCCAATTTAGAATTGTACATCCATGGTGGGGTTTCTTTTGTGCCGTACAAACAAGCCTTTGAAAACATCATTGGGAAGTCAGACATGAATTATGTCGAGAACTACAACGCCTCAGAAGGTTATTTTGGTTTGCAAGATCAAAAAGACAGCAAAGACCTGCTCTTGTTAACGAATTCGGAGGTTTTCTATGAATTTATCCCGATGGATGCCTTCGAGGGACTAGCGTCCAAAACGGTCATTCCTTTGGAAGCCGTTGAGGTCGGCACCGATTACGCATTGGTCATTTCAACCTCTGCAGGTTTGTGGCGCTATATCATTGGCGACACCGTGCGCTTCACCCAAACCAAGCCCTTTCGCTTTGTGGTCAGCGGCAGAACAGCACATTACATCAATGCCTTTGGAGAAAAACTCATTATTGAGCACGCCGAACAAGCCTTGAGCGAGGCATGCCGTGCGCACCACGTACAAGTCCGAGACTACACAGTAGCACCTGATTTTTCTGAGGAGGCGCAAGTTGGTCGGCACCATTGGCTCATTGAATTTGAACAAAACCCAGCAGACAGCGAAGCGTTTTGCCAAACGCTGGACCTTGCGCTCAAAAAAGCCAATGCCGACTACGATGCCAAAAGAAAAGGCAATATCAATATAGGTTTTCCGTTACTTACCTTGGCCAGCAACGGAACCTTTCACTGTTGGCTCAAGCAAAAAGGCAAACTTGGCGGGCAGCACAAAATACCGCGCTTGCAAAACACGCCCAAGCTACTTCAAGAAATTTTGAGTTGTCAATGAAACACATCCTCCTACTTCTCGGACTGCTCTTCACCAATCTTGCGATGAGTCAAACATGGGTTTTGGAAAAAGAACTCACGCTCAAGGACAGCACTTACCACTGGACAAGCGATGAATGGGGACAACTCTATCAATGGAAAGGCAATACCGTTTGGTTGCAAAATGAGCAAAATCAACAACCTTTTCAAGAGACGTACAAAACCCTCGGAGACATCAGCAACATCCAACCCATTAATGGTTTGCGTGGCTTGTTGTTTTCAGAAAACCAACAAATGCTTGGGCTTGTAGACAATACTTTACAACTACAAGAAGGAATAATCGCATTTTTTGAGCTTGATTTTTCTGCAGTTTCAAAAATCGCTGCGAGTTCCAGGCCAGATTTTATTTGGATTTTTGACCAATACCGCGAGCGGCTAATTTTGTATAATTTCAAGCAAGCCGAAGTGATTCAGATTGTAGACAACTGTTTTGGCGGTCTAAAAGAGGTACAAATCAAGCTATTTTTTGAATACCAACAAAACCTGATCTGCCTGCTCAGCGACGGAAGCTATTTCGAGTTTGACCGCAACCTCACCTTGGTCAAAAAACTAACTTTAACACCAGCCCTCACGGTTTTTGGCTATCAAAATGAAATCTGGCTACAGGATCAAAATTATATTGAAAAATTAAAGCCGAGCATCCATTCAGGTCGAATTGAACTACCCATTCCAACCTATCAACAGCTTCAAGTTTTAGAAGACCGCTTTTATTTTCAACAAGGGGCAAAAATCAAGGTATTTCGCTTGATTTTGTAGGGGCTAACTTTTGACGATTCAGTCTAATTGTCGTATTTTAGCTCTCTAAAATTCAAGTTTATGCACGTCGCGATCGCCGGAAATATTGGCTCTGGAAAAACCACCCTAACCAACTTACTCTCCAAACATTACAACTGGGACACCCATTTCGAAGACGTCGACCAAAACCCATATCTCAACGATTTCTACCACGACATGCAGCGTTGGTCTTTTAACTTGCAGATCTACTACCTCAATAGTCGTTTTACGCAAATTCAAGAAATCAAAGAATCGACGCACACCGTCATCCAAGACCGCACCATCTACGAGGACGCCTTTATTTTTGCGCCCAACCTCCACTCTATGGGCCTCATGACTACCCGCGACTTCGAAAACTACTTTTCGTTGTTCAACCTCATGGACTCATTCGTCTCTGCGCCAGACTTGCTCATTTATTTGCGTGCAAGTGTGCCGACATTGGTTTCGCAAATTCAGCAGCGCGGCCGCGACTACGAAGAAAGCATCCGCCTAGACTACCTCAAGCGCCTCAACGAGCGCTACGAAGCCTGGATTTCTACCTATGACAAAGGACAATTACTCATCATAGACGTCGACAACAACCGTTTTCCCGAGAACCAAGAAGACCTCGGTAAAATCATCAATGCGATAGACGCCGAAATCAACGGATTATTCTAACATGATTGTCGTTACCGGAGCAGCCGGCTTTATTGCCAGCTATTTAGCAGAAGCCCTCAATGCTGCAGGGCAGCACAACCTCATTTTAGTAGACGACTTCTCTTCAGCAGCCAAAAAACCCAACTGGATCAACCTTGCATTTGAACAATGCATTGACCGCGAGGCCTTTTTGCCCTGGTTCGAAGAAAATGCCGCCGGCATTGAGTTCGTATTTCATTTGGGCGCCCGCACAGACACCACCGAAAAAAGTCAAGAGGTATTGGATCACCTCAATCTGCACTACAGCCAAACAATTTGGCATATTTGCGCAGCAAAACAAATCCCATTGGTATACGCCAGTTCGGCTGCTACCTACGGCCTTGGTGAATTCGGCTACAAAGACGACCACGCCCTGAGTAGTCAGTTGCAACCCCTCAATTTATATGGAAAATCAAAAAATGATTTTGATATCTGGGCGCTGCAACAAGCCAACACCCCTCCACATTGGTACGGCCTCAAATTCTTTAATGTCTACGGTCCAAAAGAATACCACAAAGGCCGCATGGCAAGTGTAGTGCTACACACCTACAAACAGATCCAAGATAAAGGACAAATGCAACTCTTTCGCTCGCACAACCCGCTCTACAAAGACGGCGAACAACTGCGCGATTTCGTTTATGTCAAGGACGTCGCAAAAGTGTGTCAATTCTTGCAAGCAGCACAACCGCAAAGCGGGATCTACAACTTAGGCTCTGGACTAGCGCGCACCTTTTACGATTTAGCACGCCTCACCTTTGAAGCCCTCAACCTTGAACCAGCGATCACCTTTATCGATACACCAATCGATATCCGGGATAAATACCAATATTTTACCCAAGCCGATATGTCCAAACTTTTGGCAGCTGGCTACACCGGAGGCTTTCATACGCTAGAAGAAGGCGTCGCCAACTACGTGAAAGCACACCTCATCAATGAAGTCAGACACTAAACAGACCTCCATCAAAAAATAATAGACATAAAAAAAGCCCCGCAAATTGCGGGGCTTTTTTTTATACGTTTGAATCAGCTTATTCGCTAACGACGTCAAATTTGAAGGTTTGCTTCACACCTTTGTAAAGGTTCGCTTCTGCTTCAAATGATCCGAGGTCGCGGATAGGCTCGTCTTTGATTTTCAAAGATTTGCGATCGATATCGAAACCTAAAACACGAAGCGCATCGGCAAGCTGAACAGTGTTGACAGATCCGAAGATTTTGCCATTTTCACCAGCTTTGGTAGCGATGTTTAAAGTAACGTCAGCTAATTTAGCAGCAATTGCTTGCGCTTCAGCCAACATTTTAGATTCTTTGTGCGACTTCTGACGCATGATTTCTTCGTGTGCTTTTTTGGCACTTGCGGTAGCTAATACAGCATACCCTTGCGGGATAAGGAAATTACGTCCGTATCCTGGCTTAACAGTTACCACCTCATTGGCGTAACCGAGTTTATCTACATTTTTCTTTAGAATGACTTCCATGATTTCTCAGTTATATCGTTCAACAATGACTTATTTCAACATGTCGCCAACGTATGGCAAGATAGCAAGGTGGCGTGCACGCTTGATGGCTTTGTTGACACGTTTTTGGTACTTTTGAGAAGTACCGGTGATGCGACGTGGTAAGATTTTACCTTGTTCGTTGACCAATTTCAATAAGAAACTAGCGTCTTTGTAGTCGATGAATTTGATACCACTTTTCTTGAAGCGGCAATACTTCTCCTTTTTAATATCGATGTTGATCGGAGTAAGGTAACGGATATCGTTTGACATGTCTCGTTGTTTAATGGGTTTGACAATAATTAGGCAGTAGCTCCAGCTTTTGCACGACGCTTGTCAGCGTAGGCAAGGTGATCGGTGTCCATTTTTACAGTTAAGAATCGGAGAACACGCTCGTCGCGTTTCATCATCAATTCGTAATCTGCAACAACGTTGCCTTCAGCTTCAAATTCAACAAGGAAATAAAATCCTGTTGATTTTTTCTGGATTGGGTACGCCAATTTGCGCAAACCCCAGCTCTCCGAATGCTTGATTTTACCTCCTTTAGAGGTGATCTCGCCTTCGAATTTCTGTACTGCTTCCTTTGCCTGCTCATCAGACAAAACGGGAGTTAAAATGAAAACAGTTTCGTAAGAATTCATAAGGTTAAACTTTAATTAATATACTATTTGGGGTGCAAAGATAGTGAGAATAAGCGAATAAACAAGTATCCAGCTTATTTTTAGAAGACGAATTTGCTCCAAAAGCCTAATGCTCTTTTCGGAGTAGCAAATTGTAGTCGCGGAGCATCTGGATTTCAGTGGAGGTTTGCACATAGGTAGTGCATAAATTAGTGGCTCCATTTAGTTGCTCCATTCTACAAAAGTCACTAGAGCTACCCAATTTCTGTTACTAAATTCGTTGTAAAATTTTCACATAAATGTCGAAAGTTGTGCATAAACTTCTTTGGTATCCATTGAATTACGCTATGTGAATTTGATTAGGTAAGCAACCACCCTTCTGATGCGTTCGATACGTCTCTATTTGACGAATTGATCTAAAAAGTGTAGTTTTATTCTTTTAGATGTAATTCATTGATAACCAACGCCAGAACAAATGCTGAGAAACTTACTAATTTGTCTTTCCTGCTTCCTTCACTTCGCACTCTTCGCACAAGTTCCAAGTGTTGTTATTTCGCCACTCAATCCGAGTGTTTGTAGTGGAAATACCATAACGCTAACGGCAAGTACCAATGCGGCACCCGGCGCAACTTTTCTTTGGATGCCCGGGGGAGCTACAACACCAAGTATTGCGGTAAGCCCCAGCACGAATACAACATATACCTGTACGGTTACGAGCGGTGCCTTCAGCAATTCGTCGAGTAGTACGGTTACGGTCAATGCAATACCCACCGCAACTATGGTCGTCAATGGCTTAACTTTGAGTATCAATGCAAGCGGCCCTCTCACCTTTTTGTGGCCAAATGGTACAACCACTCAAAGTACTACTGCTTTTCAGACTGGTCAAATTTGCTGTTGGCTTACTAATTTATCAGGCTGTAGCAATTCTATTTGTGTAAATTATATCAATCCTACACTTAACTATTCAATTGCGGGTCAAGACGCTACTATAAATTGCAATCAAAATACCAATGGCTACCAATTAGGAACTGCGCCCATAGCGGGGCACACCTATTCTTGGAGCCCAACCAGCGGCTTAAGCAACCCGAATATTGCCAACCCAATTGCGAATCCAACGGTTACAACAACCTACACGCTGACTGATTTTGACGCCAATGGAAATACTGTTGTCGATCAGGTAACCATAACGGTAAACACTACGCCGCCTACCATTAATGCTGGGCCCGACCAAACGGTGTGTCAGGGCAGTAACGTGACGTTAAACGCCACGAGCAATGCGAGCCCCATCACCTGGAATAATGGTGTTCAAAATAATATCCCATTCGTTGCAAATACACCCGGAAGCACAACCTATACAGCAAGTGTGACGGGCACCAACGGTTGTGTCGCTACTGACAACATGGTAGTTCTCGTGAATCCTCAACCGCAGTTTAGCATCACTGCCTCAGGGCCAACCACGTTATGCTCAGGACAAAGTGTTACGCTTTGCGTTCCGTATCAATACCCTTGGACCTATGCCTGGAGTAACGCATCCATAACGAATTGCATCACGGTTTCCTATCCAGGCACGTATTGTGTATTCATCACGGACTATTTGACGGGCTGCTCTAACATGGCATGCATTCCTGTGAACATCTTTAATAGCACAAATGCAGGGCCCGATGCGACCATTTCATGCACGCAAAATACCTCTGGAGCTCAAATTGGCTCAGCCGCTGTTGCAGGCAACACCTATTCTTGGAGCCCAGCAACTGGTTTAAGCAACCCAAATAGCCCGAATCCTATTGCGCAACCTACCACTACCACTACTTATACGCTTACAGCAACCAATGCCATTGGCTGTACGGCCACAGATCAAGTTGTGGTCAACGTAAACACAACGCCACCTACCCTCAACGCGGGGCCCGACCAAACGGTGTGTCTGGGCAGCAACGTAACGTTAAACGCCACTAGCAATGCAAGCCCCATCACTTGGAATAACGGTGTTCAAAATAACATTCCTTTTATTGCCAATACACCCGGAAGCACGACCTATACCGCAAGTGTGACGGGCAACAATGGTTGTGTCGCAACTGACAACATGGTAGTTCTTGTGAATCCATTACCCCCTGTTAGCATCACCGCCGCTGGATCAACTAGTTTATGCCCTGGACAAAGCGTCACACTTTGTGGACCTCCAGGAAATACCTGGGGTTATTCTTGGTGTACAGGCGAGACCACCGCTTGCATCACCGTTACAAACCCCGGAACATATTGCCTAAGTACCTATTCGTTCAATGGTTGCTGGTCTAACACTGCTTACATCGTTATCAACTCGGCAGTTCTACCAATTGCCAATGCAGGGCCCGATGCGACCATTTCATGTACGCAAAATACCTCTGGTGCTCAGATTGGCTCAGCCGCTGTTGCAGGCAGCACCTACTCTTGGAGCCCAACAACCGGCTTGAGCAACTCAAATAGCGCGAATCCTATTGCGCAACCGACAGTAACCACCACTTATACACTTACCGCAACCAATGATAGTGGCTGCACAGCTACGGATCAGGTGGTGGTCAGCGTAAACACAACCCCGCCATCCATTGCTATTGTGGCTAACGGAAGCACCACCATTTGCCCAGGCGCTAGTGTTGTACTGAGTACAACAACTGCTGGTCTAAGCTACAGTTGGAAGAAAAACGGCATTCCAATCAGTAATGCAACAAGCGCGAGCTTCACCGTTACGCAACCCGGAACCTACACCTTAACCGGAACCACCGCATCTGGTTGCATCAGCACATCGAACAGCATCACCATCAGTTTTTTACAAGCTACACTGAGTGCAACAGGTCCTACGACGATCTGCCCAGGATCTTATGTGGTTTTGCAAGCAACTATAGGAACAGGCTACACGTACCAATGGGTAAAAAATGGAAATGCCGCAATAAACTTCAACAATAATGCTGGCTACTCGGCCATTAGCAGTGGTATTTACAGCGTCAATATTTTAACGCCTAGCGGCTGTCTGTTAAGTAGCAACAGCATTCAAGTACAAGTACTGCCTAGCCCAACGGCATCCATTATTGCTGCTGGATCGAGTACAATTTGCAGCGGGAGCAGTGTTACACTTATTTGCAGCACCACAGGCAACGGACTCAATTACCAATGGAAGAAAAACACGCAAGTCATTGTTGGTGCCACAAGTTCTAATTTAACCGTCACCCAAGCAGGTATTTATTCATTGAGTATAAGTAATGCTGCTTGCCCAAGCAATTGGGTTACATCCAATTCGATTACCATTACTGTAAATCCTAGTCCGAGCCCGAGTATCAGTGCCTCTTCTTTAACCATTTCTCCAGGAAATACAGCTACACTTTCAACCCCATTGATTGCCAACCAAAGTTACCAATGGCAAAAACAAACAAACCTATTCCCTTTTTCAATTCCCGGAGCGACCTCAGCAAATTACACTACGAACGTTGGTGCGAGTTATCGTGTTCGCGCAACCAATGCTTATGGTTGTGTCGGATATTCGCCCTACCTGACAATCGTCAATGTATTGTCGCCAGAAACAAGTGCACCAAAAACATGTCAAAGCGTTTCTGATGTTGAGCCGCGTATTTATCCAAACCCAACAGCGCGTTTTTTGACAATAGAAATTCCAGAAGCGGAACTCTATCAGTCTATAGACGTTTTGGATTTGAACATGCGTAGCATTCAACATTTTGAGAGTACGGATCTCCAGATGCAAATTGACCTTTCCTTTTTAACCCCTGGAACGTACTGGGTAAGAATAGGAACGCACCGCTGTCTGCCTTTTGTGAAGTACTAAGCGCAACGAATTGAGCAAGTTTAAGCCATCTTCAGATGGCTTTTTGTATTTTTACACCATGTCATTTTTCACCGAAGATTATTTATTGTTTTTTCAGGAGCTTGCTGCCAACAACCACAAAGAGTGGTTTGATGCCAATCGCAAGCGCTATGAAAAAAGTGTGAAAGAGCCCTTTAAGGCGTTTACTGAACACTTAATTGCAGAAATTTCCAAGAAAGAACCTGCATTTAAGGAGCTTCGGGCGAGCGACTGCATTTTTAGAATCAATAGAGACATCCGCTTTTCCAAAGACAAGACGCCATACAAAACAATGTGTTCGGCCGTTATTTCTCCGCAGGGGAAGAAAAGCAGTTCTATTCACGGGATTTATTTTGAGTTAGGCCCTGAACATGTTCGTGCCTATGGCGGTGTGTACGAAATCGAAAAAGACGATTTATATGCACTCAGAGAAGGTATTGCTAGTAACGTAGCCGCTTTTCAAAAGCTATACAAACACAAAGATTTCAGCAATTTATTTGGCCAAATCCGCGGAGAAAAAAACAAAAAACTCGACAAAGCTTTTCAAGAGGCCGCTGCGCAAGAACCGCTGCTTTTCAATAAACAGTTTTATTTTTTCGCACACTTTGAGCCAGAGACCGTGCTCAGCCCTACCCTAGATCAACTCCTGTTGGATTGCTACAAAGTGGGGCGCCCCATCGAATTATTTTTCAATCAATTTATACAACGTTCATGAAATTCTTCTTCCAATTGCTATTCATCGGACTCACCTTTGTGAGTTTTGGTCAAAAGAAAACCTTCGACCTCAAGGAGTCTGTGTTGAAGCAAAGAGCACTCTCGCCGGTGCGCCTCAATAATTTTCAATGGATTCCAGAAACCGATTCCTATACGTTCTGCAGTGCAGATTGGGGAAGCCTGCAACAAAGTGCTGTGGCGTCAGATAAAGCGTTTGAGTTAACTAGTACCAAAGAAATCAATGAAAAACTAGGCACATCCTTTACCCACCTTGCCTATGCAAAATGGGTGAGCAAAGATGTACTTGAGGTTTCTGACGGTGGAAGCGTTTATGCGCTTTACAACACAGCAACCAAAACAGGTAGCGTTCATCAAGTGAAAGAAGGCGGAGAAAACGCGCATTTTCATTCAGCGAGTAAGCACCTGGCCTACACCATTGAAAACAATTTGTATGTAGATGGCCGTGCCATCACCAAAAACCAAGACAAAAACATCGTTTCTGGCCAAACCTATGCGCGCAGTGAGTTCGGTATTACAGAAGGCATCTTCTGGTCCAACTCTGGTGCTTTACTGGCTTTCTATCAAAAAGACGAGAGCGCAGTGCACAACTACCCTCTACTCGACATCAGCAAGACGCCTGGGGCAGTTCAATTCATCAAATACCCAATGGCTGGCCAGGCGTCGGAAAAGCCACGAGTGGGCATTTACAATCTCAAAACAAAGAAAACGGTGTTCATTAACCCGCGTTCTGGTGCCGATTCTTACCTCACCAATGTGGCATTTACTCCGAGCGAAAAGTATCTTTTGGTTGCAGAAGTCAACCGCGATCAAAACCACATGTGGCTGTACCTATATGATCTCAAAGGAAAGTTAGTGCGCACTTTATGGGAAGAGCAAAACGACAAATGGGTAGAACCCGAGCATCCGGCATTTTTCCCGTCCAAAACTTCAGATAATTTCATCTGGATTTCAGAAAAGAATGGTTTCAATAACCTCTACTACGTAGACATCAACGGACAAATCATCAAGACGGTAACCTCTAACAAATTTGTAATAAAAGATATCCTAGAGGCGAATGAAGACGGTAGCAAAATTTATTTTTCTGCAACGGGCGCCAATCCTTGCAACACGCTTGTTTACGAGGTTGATTTACAAGGCAACCAACGCCAACTGACGCAAGCAGAAGGCACGCACCGCTTTGCTTTGGCTCCAAAAGGCGCTTATTATTACGATGGCTACAGCAGTGTTGAAGTTGCCAACAAAGAATACGTCATGACCCTAAATGGAAAAATGGCCAAACTCCTCCAAGATTCTCCTGATAAATTAGCCGAGTACAACATTGGCAGCACCGAAATTGGCAACATCAAAGGAAAAGACGGATCGGCGCTTTACTACCGCATGATCAAGCCTGCTGACTTTGACCCAAATAAAAAATACCCGGTGTTGGTGTATGTCTATGGCGGGCCACATGCCCAAATGGTGACCAACAGCTGGTTGGCGGGTGCCAACCTTTGGATGCACTGGCTGGCCAATCAAGGCTATATTGTTTTTACCCTAGACAACCGCGGCTCGGGCGAGCGTGGCTTTGCTTTCGAGAGCCAAATTCACCGCCAACTCGGAACCGTAGAGATGGAAGATCAGCTCACAGGTGTTGACTACCTCAAGTCATTGCCTTACATCGATGGCCAGCGCATGGCGGTCCATGGGTGGTCTTTTGGTGGCTTCATGACCACAAGTTTAATGCTGCGCCAAGCAGGTGTATTTAACGTTGGTGTAGCTGGCGGGCCGGTTACCGACTGGAAATTCTATGAAATCATGTATGGTGAGCGCTACATGGACCGCCCAGAACAAAACCCTGAGGGCTATGCGGCCAATTCACTACTGAACCACACCGAGAATTTGAAAGGTAAATTGCTCTTAATTCATGGTACGGTAGACGACGTCGTGGTAATGCAACACAACGAAGCTTTATTAATGTCTTTTATCGACAACGGCGTACAAGCTGATTACTTTGTGTACCCAATGCACCCACACAATGTGAGCGGAAAAGACCGCGCACATTTAATGGAAAAGGTATTAATGTACATCATTGATAACAACAAATAGTTCCATTTGTAACCAACAAAAAAGGCGACCAATTAGTCGCCTTTTTTGCTATTATTATAAAACTTAGAGTTTGCTTTTGAGGCTCATCCAGCCACCGCCGTTGTGAACGTCGTAGCCAGCTGCTTTGAGCAAGCTTTTGGCACTGCCGCTGCGCATTCCAGATGCGCAACAAGTAATAATGGCTTTGTTTTTAGGAACCTTTGAAAGGCTTGCCTGTAAAGATTGTAAAGGAATGTTTACTGAACCTTTGATATGACCTCCTTTGAATTCTGCAGGCGAACGCACGTCAATGATCATGGCGCCTTGCTTCACGAGTGTAGCGAAATCTACACTTGTTCCGCCAAATAATTTCTTGAATAAAGACATCGCTTATTGTTGAGAAACTAAGTAATTCACATCTAGCCAAGAGCCGCCGTTTTCACAGTCAACACCAATAGATTGGAAATAATGCGTAGCTTGACCCGAGCGGTTGCCCGAAGCACAACAAAAAATTATGGGTTGCGCCATCGCTTTGATATCGTCAATGTGTGCAGTGATTTCTTGAAGTGGAATATTGATAGATCCGGCTACATGGCCTCCGGCAAATTCGGCGTGCGTGCGCACATCAATGATTGTTTTTGACATCTTATTTATTTTTTGGGTTGATAATTTCAAATATGAACTGAAAAATAGTACCTCCTAACAATAATCCTAATAAAATTGTTGCATATGGCGTACTTCTTAAAGCACAACCTGTGGTACAAGGAAACTTTATAAAATATACATAACCAAGAACGGCACCAATTAGGTAGCCAATGGCTGTAAAGTATTTTTCGGAATAAAGTATCTTTTTCATTTCGAAGACAAAATTAAGCACTTGTTACATTTTGATTTGTAGCGCAAGTTACACAGAATGAAGAGCGAGAAATAAACTACCTTTGTCAAAATTATTTTATGAAACAAGTTTCTTTAGCGGCCATCGAAAAGGCCATAGAGGTCGTAGACAACCTCACCGACGAACAACTCGAAAACATCACAGAGCGTTATGCCGATGCCCAAGAAGCCCTTTTAGGGTATGTCATGACCGCACCAGAGGAGTACAAAAACGAAGACCTCGAAGGTTTACTGATTTATTATTTCTGCTTGGTACTTGAGGCGTTCAAACAAGAAGGTATTGAGCTGCGCACCATCGTTGAAGAAGACATCGATGCAATAGAAGAACCATTCTTTGACATGCTCGACCAATACTTTGAATCTGAAGACGAAGAAATTATTGAGTCTTTTTGCGACCAACCTTACTTGGCACAATTTATGGCCATGGAAGTTTCTGAAGAAGATGATGATGGTTCCGAATTATCAGAAGAAACTGCCACACAGCTCTTTATTGTGAGTTTGGCCATGATTTCTTTATTGAACCGCGCAATTATTGCATAGAATCACAAGAATTTCGTATTTTTGCATGGGGTAAGTCTTTTACGACCAGCTCCCTCTGAATCCTCCAGGACAGGAATGTAGCAAAGGTAAGAGGTTGTAGCGGTGCGATAAAAGTAGCTTACCCCATCTTTTTTTGTGTCTACCATGAAAATTTCAGCATCAATTTATTCCGACGCAGCCCGCCCTCTGCAAGCTGTCATTGCTGACCTGGTAGCCCATCAGGTAGACCTCCTCCACATCGACTGCAACGACGACCTCCGCGTTTTCGACGACATCAAACAAATTCGGGAATGGTGCACTATTCCACTCGACTTACACATTATTACCGCAGACCCATCAAAATATTTCCCTTACCTGCTTGAAAACCCTGTAGAATACCTCACCTTTCAAGTAGAAGATTTACAAGGAGAATTACAAATTCCAAAAGAAATCCAAGGTAAAAAAGGTTTAGCCCTCATCACCCCTACGCCTATTTCAGCTTTTGAGGCCTACGCACACTTCGATTTTATCCTCATCATGGCGACCATTCCAGGTCAGTCTGGCGGCGTTTTTGACCGGCTTAATTTTGATAAAATCAGAAACTTCAGAAAGCGCTATCCCAACAAATCTATTCATGTCGACGGCGGCGTAAATCCAGAAGTTTCCTTCATTTTAAGACAAATGGGCGTGAGCACAGCGGTTTCAGGGTCTTACCTCTTCAAAGAAGCCAGCGTGGGCAATGCACTGATGAATCTCACCAAACGCAGCATTGGGTCAGCCTTCAAAGTAGCCGATTTCATGACGCCACTCCATGAAACACCGAAGTTCAGCATTGAAAATTTAGATTTAAAAAATGTCCTGCAAACAGTAGAAGACGGCCAAATGGGTGTGGCTATGGCCATAGATGCCCACAACACATTCATCGGTTTGGTTTCTAGTGCAGACATCCGAAAATCATTGTTAAAACAACTTTCAAACGGTTTAGATTTAAATACACTCGATGCAAAGAACCTCATCAACCGCCAACCTATTTGTATCAATGAAGATGCAAGCGTAGTTGAACTCTTACAACTCATCAAAAACAGCCCCTTTGCAGTACTTTACTTGCCCGTCATTGACGACGCGCAAAAACTCAAGGGTATCGTTCAATTCTCCAACCTGATCAAAGCAGAAATATGATCATCGAACTCAAAAACAACACCAACGCAGCTGCACTTGCTGCCGCACACCACGCTTTTCACATCCTATATCTAGGAAAAGACTACCTCATCACCGGAAGCGGTGTCAAAGAAGTCCCAGAAGCTTTACAAGCTCACACCCAAAACCATTGGGTTTTTGCCAACGACATCCAACTTGCATCGCGCAAGTTCCAAGACCAAAAACGCGAAGTGAAGTTTGGAAATGTCACTATTGGCGGCCAAACCAACAACACCATCTTGATTGGCGGGCCTTGCTCTGTTGAATCTGAAGAACAATTGCGTGGCTCAGCCGAATTGCTCGTGAGTATGGGCCTCAGCACCCTCAGAGGTGGCGCCTACAAACCGCGCACCAGCCCCTACTCTTTTCAAGGTATGGGTTTAGAAGGCTTGCAACTTTTGGCCAAAATGCGCCAAGACTACGGCTTAAACGTCATCACTGAAGCTAGAGACGCTACCCACATCGATGAAATCATCGAGCACACCGATATCATTCAGGTAGGCGCCAAAGCCATGTACGACCAAGGCATATTGCGCGCTTGTGCCAAAATCAAAAAACCTGTGCTCATCAAGCGCGGTTTTGGCACTACCCTTCAAGAATTTGTACAAGCGGCAGAGTTTGTGCTTTCTGGCGGAAACGAAAACGTAGTGCTCTGCGAGCGCGGTATCCGCACTTTTGAAACAGGCACGCGCTTCACACTAGACTTGTGTGGTGTAGCGTGGTTGCAAGAACACAGCAACTTGCCCATCATTCTCGATCCATCACATGCCATGGGCTACGCCTACGGTGTCAATCCTTTGGCGCGCGCTTGTGTGGCCATGGGCATCGACGGCTTGCTCATCGAGGCGCACCCGAACCCGAAAGTGGCCAAATCTGATGCCTCACAACAACTCAATTACGACGAATTCCGCAAGCTCCATTCAGATATTCAGAAAGTAGCCCAAAGCGTTGGCTATCAAATTGTATAACTATGTTACTTGAACTCAACATCAAAGGTCTTTGCAAGGCAAACGGCATCGAATTCGACGATTTCTTAGCAGACCTCGACGCCGACAACGTTTTTGAACTTTCCGTCTTCGATTTAGAGGCCATTTGCGAAGAATACGAAATCGACCTCCAGGCTTTGTTGTTCAAACCCTTGTTTTCTCAAGCCAGCCTCGACAAAAAAATCAAAGGGCTCAAAATGCTCATCTTAGACGTCGATGGCGTTTTAACCGATGGCGGCATGTACGTCAGTGAAAAAGGCGATCAAATGAAGCGCTACAACACCCACGACGGCCTTGCATTGCTCGAACTCAGCAAAAGCAAGAAACTTGAGCTTGGCATCATTTCTTCTGGTTTTACCGAACACATGGTGCAAGACCGCGCCGCCCTTTTAGGTATCGAGCGCGTTTACGTGGGCCGCGAACCCAAACTGAGCATCCTCGAAAATTGGTGTAAAGAAATGAACATCTCTCCCAAAGAGGTAGCCTTCATCGGCGACGACCGCAACGACACCGAAGTAATGAAAGCCGTTGGCTTGGCAGTTTGCCCAGCGTCTGCGGTAGCCTCCATCAAAAGCATTTCAGATATTGTCTTGAGCCGCAAAGGTGGCGAGGCTTGCGTACGCGAGTTCATTGACAATTACCTGAGCTAATTTTTTATTTCCATCAATCTCAACAGCAACAACATGTCTACTCTTCATATTGGTATTATCCGCGAAGGCAAAACCCCACCTGATTTTCGGGTGCCGTTGAGCCCCGCGCAATGCCAACAATTAGAAAAGCAATATCCGAAAGTGAAGGTGACGGTTCAAACCAGCCCAATTCGCTGTTTTACAGATGCACAATACACCGAACTTGGCCTTAGCGTTCAAGAAGACCTCAGCCATTGCGACATCCTACTCGGCGTGAAAGAAGTGCCAACAGCGCAATTGATTCCGCATAAAACGTATTTATTCTTTTCGCACACCTTCAAAAAGCAACCCTACAACAGAGCGCTTTTGCAAGAAATCTTAGACAAGAAAATTCGCCTCATTGACTACGAAGTACTCAAAGACGCCAACAACAAACGCATTATTGGGTTTGGTCGTTATGCCGGCGTGGTGGGTGCCTACAACGCCTTTCTCACCTATGGCCTCAAAACGGGCGCTTACAACATCAAACCCGCACACCTATGTGCAGACCGCAAAGAGGTAGAAGAAGAATTGAAAAAGGTTGTTTTGCCAGCTGATTTCAAATTGGTTCTTACCGGCTACGGCCGTGTTGGCAATGGCGCCAGAGAAATTGTCAAACTGCTCCCCATCAAAGAAGTTGATCCAGCCGCCTACCTTCACGAACAACACCAGGAAGCTGTTTTTACACACTTAGATACCCATCAATACTTCTGCAGAAAGTCCGATGCAGGTTTTGACAAAAAAGAATTTTACACCCAACCCGAATTGTATCAAAGCAATTTTGGGGCCTTTGCCCAACAGAGTAAGGTGTATATTCCTTGTCATTTTTGGTCTTCGAAGTCTCCGTTTATCCTGACCCAACAAATGCTGCAAGCCCCAACCAATGCACTACAAGTAGTTGCCGACGTTTCTTGTGACATCGACGGCCCCATCGCCTGTACCATTCGCCCGAGTAAAATTGGTGCTTCAATGTACGGCTATGACCCAAAAACGGGTACAGAAGTAGACATGCTGCAGCCGGGAGCTATTGCCGTTATGGCCGTAGACAACCTGCCGTGCGAACTCTCCAAAGATGCCGCCGAAGATTTTGGCTCGGAATTGCTCAAGAACGTCTTTCCTGTTTTATTTGGCCCAGACCCTGATCAAATCATATACCGGGGCACCCAAACCACCTTGGAAGGGCAGCTCAACGAACCCTTTACCTATTTAAAACCATATCTGGCAGGCCTCGAATGAGACAAGATTTTTACGATATAGAACTGACTGACATTAAAGACTTTCAAGAAAAATCCAGTTATGAATCTTGTCGTTTTGTTGGTATTGACTTTACTGCAGTCAAAGTGGCCTACTCCAAATTTTTAGATTGCACTTTTGAAGAATGCAATTTATCCAATTGCAGCTTGGTAGATGCAGTTTTCAATGGTGTGGCCTTCAACAACTGCAAATTATTAGGGCTGCACTTTGAATACGCCAATGCGTTTGGTTTTGCATGTCATTTTGAAAATTGCCTGCTCAAACACGCGAGCTTTTACCAGATGAACCTTCAAAACTGCAAGTTTTTGAACTGCGATTTAGAAGGCGTCGAATTCACAGAAGTAAAAGCAATGGGCGTTTCCTTTGAAGGCTCTCACTTACTGAGCGCCCACTTTGAAAGAAGTGACCTCAGCAGAGCTGATTTAACTGGTGTAACTGAATTGACCTTAGATCCCGAATTCAATTCCATGAAAGGCGCAAAAATTCAGTTTGCCCAACTTCCCGGTTTATTAGTGAAATACGGGCTCAACATCCAACACTAAAGATATTTCCCTAATTTTGAATCATGCAGCAAAAAGGGAACAAACGCACCATCACCGGATGGGTCTTCTACGACTGGGCCAACTCGGTTTATCCGCTGATCATTAGCTCGGCTATTTTTCCGATACTTTACGAGACCCAAACAAGCCTCAAAAATGAGGCTGGCCGTACGGTCTATGACACCGTTAGCTTCCTAGGACGCGAATTCCACAACACCGAATTCTACGCCTATGTCATTTGCTTGTCCTATATTTTAGTTGCGCTCATGACCCCGCTTTTATCAGGCATTGCCGATGCGGGTGGAAAGCGCAAACTTTTCATGCAGTTTTTTTGCTATATGGGTGCCATTTCTAGCGGACTGCTCTACTTTTTTCATGCACCTCCGGCCGAGGACAGCCCGTTTATGATCAACTGGAGCATCTTGCCCTTGTTTTTTGGTTCTATCGGCTTTTGGGCCAGTTTGGTTTACTACAACGCATATTTGCCCGATATCGCCGAAGCCAAAGACCACGACCGCGTTTCTGCGCGCGGCTTCTCAATGGGTTATTTAGGGAGCTCAACCCTACTGATCATCATTTTGATACTGACTGTGTTTACAAAAGTGCTCCCTATTCGCTGGGCTTTTCCTTTAGTGAGCCTTTGGTGGATTGCCTTTGCAACCTTCTCTTTTTCGAGACTCCCCAAGACGAGCGCCACGCAAAAAGACAGCAAAAACCTCATTCGAAAAGGTTATTCGGAGGTTTACGGTGTCTGGAAGCAAATCAGGCAGAACAAAACACTCAAAGGATACTTAGGGTCATATTTCATGTTCAACATGGCCGTGCAAACCATCATGGTAATGGCAGTGGCTTTTGCCAACAAAGAAGTCATCGGCATCAAACAGCAAGACCTCATCATTTCGATCCTTATCATTCAGTTTATAGGAATTGGTGGTGCCTACTTCATGTCTTTCATATCAAAGAAAATTGGCAACTTCAAAGCCCTAGGCGGCGCTATTGTCATTTGGATAGCGCTGTGCATTTATGTGTATCAATTTGTGTGGTATCCTTGGCAATTCTTTATTGCTGCTGCCGGCGTGGGCTTGGTAATGGGCGGCATCCAATCTTTGTCTAGATCTACCTATTCAAAATTGCTACCAGAAACCCAAGACCTTACCTCCTATTTTAGTTTTTACGATTTAGCTGAAAAGTTGGGCTTGGCACTTGGCACCCTCACTTTCGGACTCATCGAAGGCTTATTAGACATCAGAACCTCCATTCTCGCTTTAGTCGTATTTTTTGCACTAGGCCTGATTTTATTGATCCGTATCCCCAAACCAGAACAACAAGCGCATGAGACAAGCCATTGAAGCCGCGTGGGAAAACCACGCACTTTTAAGTGAAAAATCTACCATTGCTGCCATCGAACACGTTATCGAAGACCTAGACAAAGGCCTTTTACGCGTTGCCGAACCGCTAGACGACGGCACATGGCAGGTCAATGAATGGGTGAAAAAAGCAGTTGTGCTTTATTTTCCGATCCGCCAAATGGAAACCATTGAAGTAGGCCCTTTTGAATTCCACGACAAAATGGCGCTCAAGCGCAACTACAAAGAATTGGGTGTACGCGTGGTACCACATGCCATTGCACGCTATGGTGCGTATGTCGCCCCTGGCGTCATCATGATGCCGTCTTACATCAATATTGGCGCTTACGTAGACAGCAATACCATGGTAGACACCTGGGCAACTGTTGGCAGCTGTGCGCAAATTGGCAAAGACGTTCATTTGAGTGGCGGCGTAGGAATTGGCGGCGTATTAGAACCGCTCCAGGCCGCACCGGTCGTCATTGAAGACGGCGCCTTTATTGGCTCGCGTTGCATTGTCGTAGAAGGCGTGCGCGTGGGCAAAGAGGCCGTACTTGGTGCCAATGTAGTGCTCACTAAATCGACGAAAATCATCGATGTAACCGGGCCCGAACCCATTGAATTCAGCGGTTATGTTCCCGAAAGATCTGTGGTGATCCCGGGTTCTTACACCAAAAGCTTCCCCGCCGGTGACTTTCAAGTTCCTTGCGCCCTGATTATTGGCAAGCGCAAAGCATCTACCGATTTAAAAACTTCCCTCAACGACGCCTTGCGCGAACACAACGTAGCTGTCTAATGGATCAAAAAATGCAACTCTGGAACACACTTGACAGAGCCTCTTTAGAAAAACAATTACTTGCCATTGGGCACGAGTATATCACGATCTCGTTTTACCAATACGCACATATTCTAGACCCACAAGCGTTCAGAAACAAACTCTATTTGGAATGGTCTGAGCTCGATATCGTCGGGCGTACGTATGTGGCCAAAGAAGGCATCAATGCGCAAATTGCAGTCCCGACAGCCAATTTGGGTCGTTTTCGCGAAGAGCTTTACCAAATTGATTTTTTAAACGGCATTCGCCTCAACTTTGCCGTAGACGACACCGAAGCTGAATTTCCATTTTTAAAGCTCAAAATCAAAGTCCGGTCTAAAATTTTGGCCGATGGCCTCAACGACACCACTTTTGATGTCACCAATAAAGGCGTTCATCTAGATGCAGCGGCATTTAACGCCCTCACCGATGACCCCAACACACTTTTGATTGATTTTCGCAACCACTACGAATGGGAAGTTGGTCATTTCAAAGGGGCTGTGCTGCCCGACGTAGACACATTCAGAGAATCTTTGCCATTTATTGAAGAAACCGTGCTCAAAGGCAATGAAGACAAAAATATCGTCATGTACTGCACCGGTGGCGTGCGCTGCGAAAAAGCATCGGCTTGGTTCAAGCACCGTGGTTTTGCCAACGTGCACCAACTCGAAGGCGGCATCATCAAATATGCCAACGACTGCAAAGAACAAGGGATCGAAAACAAATTCATCGGAAAAAACTTTGTTTTTGACGAACGCCGCGGCGAGCGCATTACCCCTGACATCATCGCGGTTTGTCACCAATGCGGAAGCCCTGCCGATACCCATACCAACTGTGTCAACGACGCGTGTCACTTGTTATTTATTCAGTGTGAAGCCTGCAAAGAAAAAATGGAAAACTGTTGCAGCACGGCTTGTTTGGAAACCATCCACCTGCCTTTAGAAGTTCAAAAAGAATTGCGCAAAGGCCAAGACAAAAGCAACCTCATCTTCAAAAAAGGACGCTCTGCTGCGCTGCCCTTTCAAGGCCATCAAGATAAACCCCAAGCGCTTATTGATCAAGCGCTCAAAAACCATAACACATGATACTCTTTATTCATTGGGCCGTTGATTCACAACTTATCGACGGTTGGCGCACCCCAAATCTGTATGGTCTGCTCTTTGTATCGGGCATTGTCATGGGTTATTTTGTGATCCGCAAAATGTTCAGAGCTGAGCAAGTTGAAGACAAACTGCTCGACACACTCGTTACCTACATGGTACTGGCCACCATTCTCGGCGCACGCCTTGGTCATGTGCTTTTTTATGGCCCTTACTGGGACAAAATAGACCACGGGCAAATTATTGAACGCGGCTACTTTTCGCACCCTGGTGACATCATCAAAATCTGGGAGGGCGGTTTGGCCAGCCATGGCGCAGCTATTGCAATTTTAATTGCGCTGTTTATTTTCACCAAAAAAGTATCCAAGCGCCCTTACATCTGGATCCTCGACCGCATTGCCGCGCCAATTGCCATTGCGGCCACCTTTATCCGTTTAGGCAATTTGGTCAATCACGAAATGGTAGGTTATGTGACCGATGTGCCTTGGGCTTTTGAATTCCAATATTTCTACAACGAAGCCATTGGCAACTACGACCCTTCTCCGCGTCACCCAGCGCAGCTTTATGAGGCCATCTGTTATTTCATTTCTTTTGGCCTCTTGCTTTACCTCTATTGGAAACTCAAAAAGTGGCAGCAACCAGGCTTTGTGTTTGGCAGTTTCCTGATCCTCATATTTGGTTCGCGCATTATTTGCGAATTTTTCAAATTAGGCCAAACTGCACGTGACTACACCTTACCCCTCAACACCGGTCAACTCCTCAGCATTCCACTCGTTATAGCCGGAATTTACCTAATAATGAAGGCTACTAAAAAATCAACACATGAAGCTTAATATCATTTCTCTATTTGCGTTCGCACTTTTAGTGGTTTTCGCCTGCCAGACAGAACCTCAAGGCAAAAAAGAAGTTCGAAAAGTAAAAGAAGGGGTCGCACCCAAAGAAACAGAGGTTCAAGCCAAAGAAGTCAATCCAAAAGATACCAGCTTGCTCATTAAAGGTGCATTGCTCATTAAAGGTGCAGACAGCGTGCTCATTTCCAAAAGAAAAGTTGTCGAAGAATGGGACAAACAATGGTCCAAGGTTTCATATCAATTTTACAACCCGGCTTTACCCTTAGCTAATTGGCAGGTCGCAATTAATAACTTCATTCGCAAGGGTCTTTATAAACCAGAAGAACAAGCGCCTTACACTGCTCTTTTAAGCGGCGAACTCATCCATCAATCGCTTCTTTCGTTTAAAAAAGAAGCCCGACGCTATGAAGATGAAATGGGTATGGTATGGAATATCGAAGATTCCTATGAAATCGATGCGTCACATGCTGGTTTTGCAAGTATAAAAAATGAATCGAGTTTATACACAGGAGGTGCACATGGGATGTATGGCGTCGGTGTTACGCATTTTGATAAAAAAAGTGCAAAAACGCTGAACCTTTCTGATTTCATTCGCAAAGACGCGAAATTCCTAAAATTGGCGGAAGCCGCTTTTCGCCGATCAGTGGGGATCAGTCCTACTAAACCTTTCTCGGAAACTGATTATTGGTTTGAAAAGGGATTTGTTTTACCGGACAACTTCGAAATCAGTCAAGGAAAAATCACTTTTATTTACAATCCTTACGAAGTGAGTAATTATGCAAATGGTGTCATTACATTCAGTATGCCATTGCGTCAAATCAAGCCCTATTTAAAACGAGAAATTTAAAAAAAGGAACACTTAGTGTAAAATTGACATTTTGAACATTGTTTGTGAATCATTTGTATATTTGTGACCGATAAAAAAAGAAGTTATGTGCGCAAAAGCCGTTAAAAGTTCAGAGAAGCCTAAATTTTCGAAAGAAACCTATGTCAAGTGGTACAAAGACATGCTCTTGATCCGCAAATTTGAAGACAAAACAGGTCAACTTTACATTCAACAAAAATTTGGTGGTTTTTGTCACCTATACATCGGACAAGAAGCAATTGTAGTAGGAACTGCCAGTGCGTGCCAACCCGACGACAAACACATGACCGCCTACCGCGACCACGCACATCCTATTGCACTCGGTACAGACCCACGCGTACTCATGGCCGAACTTTATGGCCGTACCACTGGTTGCTCCAAAGGAAAAGGAGGCTCTATGCACTTCTTTGACAAAAAAGTGAACTTCATGGGTGGCCACGGTATTGTTGGTGCTCAAATTGGAATGGGTGCTGGCGTTGCATTTGCAGAAATGTACAAAGGCACTAAAAATGTAGCTTTTGTTTCTATGGGCGATGGCGCTGTGCGTCAAGGTATGCTCCACGAAACATTCAATATGGCCATGAACTGGAAAATCCCAGTCATTTTCATCATTGAAAACAACAACTACGCGATGGGTACCTCTGTAGAGCGCACCACCAACGTTACCGACCTTTCTCAAATCGGCCTTTCTTACGGAATGCCTTCCAAAATCGTCAACGGCATGCGCCCAGAATCTGTGCACGAAGCCATCGAAGAAGCAGCTACCCGCGCTCGCAACGGCGAAGGCCCTACCCTTCTGGACATCCGCACGTATCGCTACAAAGGGCATTCAATGTCCGATCCACAAAAATACCGTACCAAAGACGAAGTTGCCGAATGGATGGAGCAAGATCCAATCGAGCACTGCCTTCGCGTGATCAACGCTCAAAAATGGTTATCTGAAAAAGAACTAGCCGACATCGATGCTTGGGTGAAAAAAGAGGTAGAAGAATCTGTAGCTTTTGCAGAAAACTCACCTTACCCAGAAGCGCACGAACTCTACGAAGACGTTTACACGCAAGCAGATTATCCTTATATCAAAGAATACTAAAACCCAAAATAAAAGACATGGCTGAAGTAGTATACATGCCCAAATTAAGCGACACCATGACAGAAGGTGTTGTTGCCGCCTGGACAAAAAACGTTGGTGATGCAGTTAAATCTGGCGAAGTACTTGCCGAGATTGAAACAGACAAAGCCACCATGGAATTTGAGTCTTTTTACGATGGTGTTTTGTTACACATTGGCGTAGAAACCGGTAAAGCGGCGCCAGTAAACAGTATTTTAGCCATTATTGGTGAAGCAGGCGAAGACATTTCTAGTGTTTTAGCCAACGCTGCTGCCGGTGCCCCTGGTGCTGCTGCAGCCGCTGCTGAGCCAGCACCTGCAGCACCAAGCCCAGCGCCTGTTGCAGCAAGCGCGCCTGCGCCAAGCCCTGCACCAGTTGCGGCGGTTGTCTCAGCGCCTGTTGCCGTGGCCAATAATTCAGATCGTGTTTTTGCCTCGCCGCTCGCTAAAAAATTGGCAGCTGAACGCGGTATTGACATCCAAGCAGTTGGTGGTACCGGTGAAAACGGACGCATCGTCAAGCGCGATGTCGATCATTATGTACCTTATACACCAGCAGCCAATACACCTGCCTACACAGCTGCACCTGCCGGAACGGTTTCTTATACAGATGAGCCCGTTTCGCAAATGCGCAAAACAATTGCACGCCGTTTGGCTGAAAGCAAATTCACTGCGCCCCATTTCTACCTGACGCTTGACATCGATATGGATGCCGCTATGGCGATCCGCAAAGGATTGAATAGCCTAGACGGCGTGAAAGTTTCTTTCAACGACATGGTTATTAAAGCTGTGGCCATGGCTTTGCGCAAGCACCCAGCCGTGAACAGCGCCTGGATGGGCGACTTCATTCGCCGCAACGAGCACGTCAATATCGGCGTTGCCGTAGCTGTAGAAGATGGTCTTTTAGTGCCTGTTGTGCGTTTTGCTGATGGCAAAGGCCTCACACAAATTTCTGCTGAAGTAAGAGAATTTGCTCAAAAAGCAAAAGACAAAAAACTCCAACCTGCAGATTGGGAAGGCAACACCTTTACCATCTCTAACCTCGGTATGTTCGGCATTGAATCG
This sequence comes from uncultured Flavobacteriia bacterium, assembly GCA_937975705.1. GTDB lineage: Bacteria > Bacteroidota > Bacteroidia > Flavobacteriales_D > Crocinitomicaceae > UBA952. The sequence continues at coordinate 60,243 of CALJTX010000025.1, forward strand.
TTTACAGCAATTGTAAACCCACCAGATGCGTGTATTTTAGCTATTGGCGGTATCAAAGCTGTGCCAGTTGTGAAGAACGGACAAGTTGTACCTGGAAACGTCATGAAAGTAACCCTTTCTTGTGACCACCGCGCTGTAGATGGTGCTTCCGGAGCAGCCTTCTTGCAAACCTTTAAAACATATATGGAGCAACCAGCTGCCATGTTGTTGTAAGCCGTTTTCGGTGTTCACTCTTTGAAAACAAGAACTTCTTGAAATACTAAAGGTACGTGCATCCACAAATGCACGTATTTTTTTTTGGTTATAAATCTTTGTGAATCGCATGGACGTCATTGTGGTTTTCCTCAATGCGGTCCTTGATGACCTGAATGGATTTGGCTAAAATAATCAATTCAGGATTCGTGTGTTTTCTGAGCCAAAACCAACTCTCTTGTTCGTGCTCTACCGCCATTGCAATATGATACAACACGTCGTAACCAAATTGCTGTAGCCATTTTTGGGCTTTTTCATTGCCCTCTGCCGCACTGATCATGGCCATGAGTTCCGGGAAACCATTTTTGAGCAACCATTGTCGTGCTGGATCGTGTAACCGAATGGCTTGTGTCGCCATCCAGAGTTCTGGGTAGCCATTTTCCTGTAGCCAATTGTGCAAGGTAGTGTGTCCGTCCACGGCTTTTGCCCAAGCAAGAATAACGAGCGAAGGATAAGAAAGCGAATTTTCTTTCATCTTAAAAAAACCAAAGTGCTACGCCAATAGCGGTCAGTACACAAATGAGGTCTACCAAAAGCATGGTACCTAAGGTATAGCGCGTATTGCGCACCTGAATAGAACCAAAATAGACGGCGATAACATAAAAAGTAGTTTCAGCAGAGCACTGAAAAATAGAAGACAAACGACCCGCTAAACTATCCGGCCCAAACTGATTCATGGCATCGAGCATAAAGCCACGCGAGCCCGAACTACTGAAAGGTCTAAGCAAAGCTACTGGTAAAGAATCTGTAATTTCTTTGCTCACGCCAACATAACGGAACACTTCAGAAATACCACTCGCAATGAGCTCAAATAAACCTGAATTCCTGAAGACAGAAATAGCAACGAGCATTCCGAGCACATAAGGGAAAATTTTAACACCTGTATCTAAGCCAGAACGCGCGCCAACTACAAATGCGTCAAAAACTGTAGTGTCATTGGCTTTGAACTTGGCTTCGTTTCTGAAGGCAAACACTAAGGTCAATAAAATGATGGCAAAGAGTAAAATTCCTGAAAAGTTACCGGTGAAATAATTCTTTTCGACCAAATTCAAAGATCCCACATAAAAAAGCAAACCAAAAATAGCCCCGATAATGCCCATAATGACACCCAAAAGCAAACCGCTCTTGAAGGAAATACGTTGGCGCAAGCCCACGATGAAAAAGGCGGCGAGTGTACCTATGAATGAAGTAATGATACAGGGCAACATGACATCGGCAGGATTGGCCGCATTGGCTGCTGCACGGTAACCAATAATAGACGTTGGAATGAGCGTTAGGCCAGCAGCATGCAAGCACAAAAACATAATTTGCGCATCTGAGGCCTTCTCTTTTTCGGTATTGAGCTCTTGCAAACTCTCCATGGCCTTGAGTCCAAATGGTGTGGCTGCTGAGTCTAGACCTAGGAAATTAGCTGAAAAGTTCATGGTCATGTAGGTAATTGACGGATGCCCTGCCGGCACCTGCGGAAACACCTTTGTGAAGAACGGACTCAGGCGCTTGGCCAGGCGTTCGGTGGCTCCTGAATCGATGAGCAGCTGCATGATGCCCGCAAAGAATGCCAAATAGGCCATCAGGGGCAAAATGAGCTCAAACAAACTGTTTTTAGCCGTCACCAATAAACCATCAGACTTCTGCAAACCAGAATAAACCACAACCGTCTTTTCTTTCATGACGTAGGTTGTGTCGGCGTCAGTCGTATTTTTATTCACGATAAAAGTTCCGTCAGGAGCTGCATTGAGGCCAATTTTTACCGCGGATGGCAATTTCCATTTGTAGGTTTCTTTGATCAGAATAGGATCGTCTTTTTTGCCATTCAGGACATAATCAATACTGTAAAACTGCCCTGAGAAAACAGCAAATAGGACAAATAAAATGGAGCTGATGAAGATGACCAGCCAAAAACGACTCAATACCATATAACGAAATTGCACAATTTCTACCAATGACCAACAACTCCCAACAAAAAGAATTAACATGTGTTATTGAATTAAGCCGCTTTCTATACTTTACTTTGCACCAAAATAACACCATGAAAACCGTTTTCCATTCTGCAACATCACGTGGCCATGCCGACCACGGTTGGCTCAACGCCAAGCATTCTTTTAGTTTTGCCTCTTGGTACAACCCAGAGCGCATTCACTTTGGAATGCTGCGCGTGCTTAACGATGACATTGTGGCTGGAGGCATGGGCTTTGGCAAGCATCCGCACGACAACATGGAAATCATCACCATTCCGTTAGCGGGAGCGATCCAACACGAAGACAGCATGGGCTTTAGTGAAGTCATTCAAGCCGGAGAAGTACAAGTTATGTCGGCAGGAACCGGTATTTACCACAGCGAATACAATCCGAGCCCAAGTGAAGAACTGAACCTTTTTCAAATTTGGATTTTCCCCAATCAAAAGCAAGTCACACCGCGTTATGCGCAAAGAAAATTCGAACTAAAGGAAGGTGCTTTTAGCGAACTCGTTGGGCCACAAAACAGCGGGATAGACACCTGGATCCACCAAGATGCCTGGATTTCAATGGGTGAATTCAGTGCCAAAACAACAGTAAATTATGTCCTGAAAGGTGCTAACAATGGCATTTACCTCATGTTAATTGAAGGTGAAATTCAAATTGGAGCGCAAAAACTGCAGCGCAGAGATGCCATTGGCATTTCAGAAATAGCACAAATAGCTATCCAAGTGGAACAAAACAGCAAAATACTTGTCATAGAAGTACCAATGCACTAACTCATGAAAGACCAACTCCTCCAAGCCCTCGAATGGCGCTATGCCACCAAAAAATACGACTCCTCATTTCGCCTAGCGCCAAATGTAAAGGAAACCATTGAACAGGTGCTCCAACTCACACCGAGTAGTTATGGCCTTCAGCCCTTACATTACATCTGGATTGAAGACAAAACACTTCGCGAAAAAACCAAAACACTCGCCTGGAATCAGTCTCAAATTGTTGATGCCGGAGCCGTACTTGTGCTCTGTGCGCAAAACGATCTAACGCCGTCCTTTTTAGACCAACACGCCGACAACATGCGCGACACGCGCAGCATGCAAGAAGAACAAATCAAAGGCTTCAGAAGTCATCTGCACAGTGCTATTGGGCAAAAATCAGCCGCTGATATCAAAAGTTGGAACGGCAAGCAAGCTTACATTGCACTGGGTCAGCTGCTCACCGCTTGCGCGCTGCTGCAACTCGACGCCACACCAATGGAAGGCTTTGACCCCGCTGCCCTTGACGACTTACTCGAACTCAAAGAAAAAGGCCTGCACAGCGTACTCATTTGCACTATTGGCAAGCGCGCTGCAGACGACCATTACCAACAACTTAAAAAGGTAAGAAGACCAAAAAATTCCTTATTTAGCACCCGTTAGACAAAGGATTTTCCTTATATTTGAGGATGTCTCGAATTGTACTGTTTTTTGCCCTCACTCTTTGCTTTATGAGCTCAAATGCGTGGGCTGCTCCAAAAATGAGCCAAGCAGACCAACACGAACTCCAACAAATTCAAAACGAATTACTGCGTCAAAAAGGAGCTGTTTCAGCACAACTCCAAGCAAATTACCCTATCTACAACATAGACGGCCGTTGGTATTTATCCATGCTCGGCCGCTGCAATGCTGAATTCAAAGCAGAAGAACTCGAGTGGCAGCGCATTTTATTTCAAAAACCCATTGCTGGTTTGCTTTCGCTCAAAGTACCGCTCCAAAAACTGGCTGTGCTCTCTGGCCTAAAAGGTCTAGAGTACCTCGAAATAGCGGGGCGCATCAATCCCAACCTAGACAAAGCCATTATCGACCTGCATGCCGATTCCGTACATGCTGGAATTGGCTTGCCACATGGTTATGCAGGCAAAGATGTCTTGATTGGCGTCACCGATTGGGGCTTTGACTACACCCACCCCGTTTTTTACGACACCCTCTTACAACAGCACCGCATTTACGCCGCCTGGGATCAATTTAAAACCAGTGGCCCGGCGCCAAATGGCTTCAATTACGGAACAGAATACCCAGACAGCCCCAGCCTCTTAGCTGCTGGCGGCGACACCGCAAATATTTACAGCTATGGCACGCACGGCACACACGTTGCTGGAATTGCAGGTGGCGCAGGAGCCGCAACGCCTTATCGTGGGGTGGCCTACGAAGCGCAGTTCTTATTTGTCACTTTTCTTGTCGATGAAGGCGCCGTACTAGACGCATGGCAATGGATGTATCAAAAAGCCCTTGCCGCCGACAAACGCTTAGTAATCAACATGAGTTGGGGGCTCTATCATTTTGGCACCCTCGATGGCACCTCTATTTTAAGCCAAGCCATTACCGCCTTTAGCAATCTTGGTGTGGTGTTTGTCAATTCAG
>CALJTX010000026.1 GCA_937975705.1 uncultured Flavobacteriia bacterium
AGAGCCTTTGATTTTTTTGGACCTGATTTTGCGCTCCACCACAATATTACCGCCTACAATATTGAATTCACGCAGTTGGGCGAGGTCAATTTTGCCTTTGGCAATCTTGTAATAAAAATTGGTCGTGGTGTCGACTTGGAAATGCTTTTCTAGTGCACGAATGTTTTCAGGCGTATTGCGGATATTGTGCTGCTTGAATTTGCGTTCTAAAATTTCTTTACCATCGGCCGCTATAACTTTATGCGCCTCGTTGAGTGCTTGTTTGATGCGTTGCTTGGCCTTTGCTGATACTACAAAGCGCAACCATTCGTCATTGGGTTTTTGCTTGCTCGAGGTAAGGATTTCTAACTGATCGCCATTTTGTAACTCATAACTGAGCGGCACCAGACGGTTGTTCACCTTAGCGCCAATACATTTGTTGCCGATTTGGGTATGGATATCGTAGGCAAAGTCAAGAATGGTAGAACCAGTAGGCAATACGCGCAACTCCCCTTTTGGTGTGAACACATAGATTTCGTCGTTAAAGAGATTGAGCTTGAAGTCATTGACGAAATCGAGGGCGCTGGAATCGGGATTGTCTAACAATTCGCGGATTTCTGCAATCCAGCGATCAAATTTATTGGTCTCGGTATGAGATTCTTTGTATCGGTAATGGGCTGCCAAACCATGTTCGGCGATGTCGTCCATGCGCTTGCTGCGGATTTGCACCTCTACCCAGCGGCCTTGCGGCGACATAACGGTGGTGTGCAAAGATTCATAACCATTTGCTCTGGGCGTTGAAACCCAGTCTCGCAAACGTTCAGGGCTTGGTTGATAGAAATCTGTAACGACAGAATAGACGCGCCAGCAATCGGATTTTTCGCGCTCATGAGGCGTGTCGAGAATGATGCGCAGCGCAAATACGTCGAAGACTTCTTCAAAAGGAACGTCTTTGGTTTGCATTTTGCGCCAAATGGAAGAAATAGATTTGGTGCGCGCCTTGATATCGAAGTCATAACCTTGCGTTTGAAGTTCGGCACGAATAGGCGCCACAAAACGTCGGATAAAACGATTTCGGACATCTTGCGTAGACTTCAGTTTGCCTTCAATTTGTTGATATACCTCTGGTTCACAGTATTTCATGGAGAGGTCTTCGAGCTCGGATTTAACGGGGTATAAACCCAAGCGGTGCGCGAGTGGCGCATATAAAAATTTGGTCTCGGATGCAATTTTGAGTTGTTTCTCAGGTTTCATGCTCGAGAGCGTACGCATGTTGTGCAGACGGTCTGCCAACTTCACGAGCACCACCCGAAAATCATCGGAGATGGTAAGGATCATTTTGCGAAAGTTTTCCGCTTGTATGGAGGTGTTTTCATCAAAGACCTCCGGTATTTTGGTGAGGCCGTCGATGATCTTGCGCACCGTAACACCAAACAAATCTTCGATGTCTTGCAGCGTAATGTGGGTATCTTCTACAGTATCGTGCAGCAGAGCGCAGACAATTGCGGTGGGCTCTAAACCCATTTCTTCGGCACAGATGCGGGCAACTGCAATTGGATGGTAAATGTAGGGCTCACCTGATTTTCTGCGCATGTCTTTGTGCGCTTCTAAAGCGATATCAAAGGCTTTTCGAATGAGTTTGGTTTCGTCCCTACTGCGGTCTTTGGTGGCACGCAACAAGCCCTTGAACGCATTGAGGATTTCTATGCGCTCTTGTTCTAAATCGATGGGTGTATGACCGTCGTAACGCATTAATTGGCAGGTAGCAATAGACTTTTGACTTCGCCGAAACCAATTTTGACACCGTTTTGCTCACAAAAACCGCGCATGATGACGGTATCGTGGTCTTGGATAAAGCGGCGCTCGGTACCATCTGGCATTGGAATGGGTTTGGTACCCTTCCAAGCGAGTTCTAACATGGAGCCGTAAGAATCAGGCGTTGGACCGGAGATTGTGCCAGACCCCATGAGGTCGCCACAGCGGATGTTGCAACCATTGACGGTGTGGTGCGCCAATTGTTGAGACATATTCCAGTACATGTATTTGAAATTTGAACGACTCACCACTTGTGCTGGGCAAGCAGGTGCTTCAATGGCAACCTCTAAATGAATATCGTAAGACTTATTGCCTTCAAATTGAAGGTAAGACAGCACCTCAGGATCTTGAGCGGGCGTTGGGCAAGCATAAGGCTCGAGGGCATCTAGTGTGACAATCCAGCAAGACATCGAGGACGCGAAGTTTTTGGCAAGAAACGGCCCGAGCGGCACGTACTCCCATTTTTGGATGTCGCGCGCAGACCAATCATTGAACAAGCACAAACCAAAAATGTAGTCCTCGGCTTCAGCAGTTGAGATGCTGTGACCAAGCGGTTTGCCATCAAAGGTGATGAAGCCCATTTCGAGTTCGAAGTCAATTTGACGCGAAGGCGCAAAAATAGGTGCGGCGTTGTCGTCTGGCTTGATTTGACCCTTCGGACGCACCACCGGCTGCCCTGAGGCAATTACTGATGAGGCACGGCCGTGGTAGCCAACGGGAATCCAGAGCCAGTTGGGTAAAAGGGCGTTGGCTGGATCTCTAAACATGATACCCACATTGGTGGCGTGTTCTTTAGAGGAATAAAAATCGGTGTAGTCGCCAATTTGCACCGGCAAAGACAACTGAACCGCTTCTACAGGAAGGAGTGCTGTGTGCTGGTCTTTGTTGTGTTGAAAGCTGGGATTTTCGCTTGAAAGCAATTCGGCCAAACGATTGCGGAGCGCACGCGTGGCTAATTTGCCATGACGCATCATGGGATTGAGAAAATCTTGACGGAAGTCAGTATGTGTAAAACCGAGGTCGTCAAAATAGCCGAATTGCGCCATTTGCGCAAGATCCAAAACGAAATCGCCGATGCGCACCCCTACTCTTTTGGCTGCACCATCTGTATGAAAAATGCCAAAAGGCAGGTTTTGAATTGGAAATTCTGACCCCGTTGGGATCTGTATCCAGGCGCGCAATGCGGGATTATTGGCAGTAATTTGCATATGGTGAGGAATTAAACGTTGAAACGGAAATGCATGATGTCGCCATCTTCTACGATGTACTCTTTGCCTTCGACTTTGAATTTACCCGCCTCCTTGACAGCGCTTTCGGAACCATACTGGATAAAGTCGTGGTATTTCATGACTTCTGCACGGATAAATCCTTTTTCGAAATCAGAGTGAATGACGCTTGCAGCCTGCGGAGCGGTCATGCCTTTGTGGATCGTCCAGGCACGAACTTCCTTCACACCTGCTGTGAAGTAAGTTTGCAAGTTGAGCAAATGATAGGCTTGGCGAATGAGGCGATTGACACCTGGCTCCTCTAAGCCAAGTTCTTCGAGAAACATTTGGCGTTCTTCATAGGTTTCTAGCTCAGTGATATCTGCTTCAATTTTAGCTCCAATCACCAATACCTCTGCGTTTTCCGCAGCTACGGCCGCTCTGACGCGCTCCACATATGCATTTCCTGTCTTCACGGACGCCTCGTCTACGTTGCACACGTACATAACGGGTTTAGATGTAATCAGGTTGAAACTCTTGATGATGTCCATTTCGTCGGGAGTAAAGCCCAGACCTCTTACAGATTTACCTTGCTCCAAACCAGTTTTGATGCGCAGAGCCAATTCGTTTTCTTTGACGGCGTCTTTGTCGCCAGATTTGATGACACGCGCCAAACTTTGGATTTTTTTATCGATGGTTTCGAAATCTTTGAGTTGGAGTTCGATGTCGATGATTTCTTTATCGCGGATGGGATCTACGCTGCCATCTACGTGAATGATATTGCCGTCGTCAAAGCAACGCAATACGTGCAAAATAGCGTCGGTTTCACGGATATTTGCCAAAAATTGATTGCCGAGCCCCTCGCCTTTTGAGGCGCCTTTGACCAAACCAGCGATATCGACAATTTCCATTGTAGTTGGGACAACGCGCTCTGGATTGACGATTTCTTCTAGTTTCTCTAGACGTGGGTCTGGAACTGAAGTGGTACCCAAGTTGGGTTCGATGGTGCAAAAAGGAAAGTTTGCAGATTGCGCTTTGGCATTCGACAAACAGTTAAATAAGGTTGATTTTCCGACGTTGGGCAAGCCGACGATTCCGCATTTTAAAGCCATTTTCTATGTTTGTTAGATCAAGTTGCAAAGATAGCCAAAAGCAGCGTGCTTCGGCTGATTTTTGGTATTTTTACGCAAATTCACACCATGAAATACATCGGGATTCTATTTCTTTTTTCCTTCTTTTTAAGTCAAGCAAGCGCGCAAGACAGCATTTGGATCAGACGCATCTACGACGAAGCACTCTTGCGCGGGCACGCCTACGAGAACCTACGTCAGCTTTGCAAAGATATCGGCCCGCGCCTCTCTGGTTCTGCACAAGCCCAAATGGCCGTTGATTGGAGCTACGAAAAAATGCTGTCTTACAATTTTGACAAGGTCAGCAAGCAAGAAATAACAGTACCGCATTGGGAGCGCGGCACCACCGAAACGGCCTGGTACAAATCAGTAAACAAATATGCCCCCATCCATAAATTACATCTGTTAGCACTCGGAGGCTCAATAGGCACCAACGGGCTGCTTGAGGCAGAAGTCATCGAATTCAAGTCCTTGACAGATTTAAAAAACGCAAAGCCAAAGGATGTTGAAGGCAAAATTGTTTTCTTGAACCAACCCATGGACGCCGCGCAAATTCAAACCTTCAAAGCCTATGGTGCTTGTTACGCCATTCGTGGCAACGGTGCTGTGGAAGCTTCGAAATTAGGAGCGAAAGCTGTAGTGATCCGCTCTTTGGGCTTACCCATAGATGAACATCCGCACACTGGCTCTATGCACTACGAAAAAGACATCGCCAAAATACCAGCTGCAGCACTTTCTACCAAAGATGCCGATGCGCTTTCGCTGGCTTTAAAAGAAGGCAAGGTGCGTTTTTATTTAGAAATGGATTGTAGCGCATTTCCAGACGCCCGCTCTTACAACGTAATGGCCGAATTGAAAGGCAGTAAGTTTCCGGATCAAATCATCACCATTGGCGGTCATCTAGACTCTTGGGATACCGGCGAAGGAGCCCACGACGACGGCGCGGGGGTCATTCACTGTTTGGAGGCCTTGCGCATCCTCAACGAACTGGGCTGGCAACCTACCCACACCATTCGCGTCGTGTTTTTCATGAATGAAGAAAATGGCAATCAAGGCGGGCAGCAATACGCCAAATGGTGCTTGGCAAATGGCGAAAAACAAATCGCTGCACTCGAAAGCGACAGAGGAGGTTTTGCACCTCGCGGTTTTGGACTAGATGGCCCTGATAAATACTTGAGCTTACTCCAAAGTTTTGAGCCTGTTTTGCGTTCGTACGACCTTCATATTTTTGAAAAAGGATACGGCGGCGTAGATATTGGCCCACTCAAAGAACAGTATCCTGGCATCCCTCTTTTTGGTTTTGTCCCCGACTCTCAGCGCTATTTTGACTACCACCACGCACCCTCTGATGTTTTTGAGTCCGTGAACAAACGCGAACTCGAACTCGGCGCCGCTGCCATAGCGAGCTTTGTATATTTAATCGATCAGCAACTCTAGCCCAGCGTCTTATGTGCGGCATTTCAGGACTTCACCGTAAAAAAGAGCAAGGTTCAAGCGCCGGGCAAACCGTACTTGAGGCCATGAGTCTCGCACTCAAACACAGAGGACCAGACGGAGCAGGCTTGCAATGGTTTGAAGCACAAAGCTTTGGTTTAGCGCACCGCAGGCTCTCTATCATCGATTTATCGCTCGCTGCTGCTCAACCAATGCAAATTACAGATCGTTATTGGCTGAGCTTCAATGGTGAAATTTACAACTACCTCGAAATCAAAGCCGAATTACTGGCAATGGGCGCAACATTCAAAAGTGAATCGGACGCCGAGGTATTGCTTCAAGCTTATATTTATTGGGGAGCAGACTGCCTGCAGCGCTTCAACGGCATGTGGGCTTTTGCCATTTATGATGCAGCGCTTCAAACGCTTTTTTGCGCCCGCGACCCTTATGGCGTCAAGCCATTTTACTACTTAGATAACGCCACTCATTTTGGCTTTGCTTCAGAAATCAAAGCGCTATTAAAAATACCCAGCTATCAGCCAGTGGCAAACAAAAAAGCACTCCTTGACTTCTTTGCCAATGGCAAAATAGAGCGCCAAGAAGAAGGCTTTTTCAAAGGCATCAAAGAATTGCAACCAGGCCACGCGCTACACTATGACCTGAGCACACAAAATGTACAAATCAAGCGCTATTATTTCCCTGAAAAAGTAGCTGCACACCAAAGCCACCAAGACCTCAAAACAACACTAGAAGATGCTGTTGGGCTGCGTTTGCGCGCAGATGTTCCGTTAGGTTTTTGTCTCTCTGGTGGTCTAGACTCCTCTTCACTCCTGTTTTTGGCGGCTCAACTTCAACAAAAATCGAGCATTACCGCACTCGACAACGGCTTACACGCCTTCACAGCCACGCACGACTCTCCTTTAGATGAGCGCGCATGGGCAGCACAAATGATTGCACACACTAAAGCGACTTGGCACACCTCAACACTCGATAGCGCACAATTGCTTGAGGCCTTGCCTGCACTCATTTACCATCAAGATATTCCGCTTTTGAGCACCAGTACCTTTGCCCAAAGCAGTGTCATGAAAAGCGCGGCGCAGCAAGGCATTAAAATCCTTATTGATGGCCAAGGTGGCGACGAACTTTTTGCCGGCTATCAAGTCTTTTACCCTACGTTCTTTAAGGAACTCTTTTGGAGCGGCCGCTGGGGTCGATTTACTCGAGAATGGCTGCAACTCGGCAATTCTCCAAGTTCAAAAAAATACATTTTAAAAGAATGGGCTAAAGACATACTGAGCCTGCTCCCGTCGGGTCTTCAAAAGAAAATATCCGGAGCCAAACAGCCACTAAGCGCCTTTTTGACCCAAACAAACGCTTTTGAGCGCACACGTTTTTCGAAACTACAAGACCACCTTGCTTATTACTGTCAGGCGCACGAACTCAAAAGTTTGTTGCGCTGGGAAGACCGCTGCTCTATGCAATACAGCATTGAGTCGCGCACGCCTTTTGCCGACGACACCCAATTAATGAAACTAGCGCGTTCTTTGGACGCAACTGAACTGATCCATAATGGTTGGTCTAAATACAGCTTGAGAAAGGCGCTAGATGGAGCCTTGCCTTCAAGTATTTCTTGGCGCCGAGACAAAAAAGGATTTTCAGTACCCGAAAGCCAATGGCTCATGGAAACATCAGCATATTGGACCACCCAAATTGCTGCAAAAGCACATCTGGATAAAAGTCAGCTGATCAACAAAGCGGAACTTAGCAAAGCCTTACCGCGCATTTTTTCAAACACTGCCTATGCCAGCGAACAGAATTTCGTATTCAGATACGCAAGCTATTTAATTTGGCTTGAGCAATTTAACATCAACAACTTTAACTAAAGGTTTACGCTTTTCAGCTCGAGTTCAAAAGCGCGAGTCGGCAAGGCATTGAGCACAATTGGCGCTCCTTGCGCTCCATCTGGTAAGTAAACTGCACACAACGCATGCTTCACCAAATACACATTTTGATGTAGTGCTTTTGGTAAAGCGCGGTAAATTCCTAATAGCACTTCGTAACGCGGATATTCTCCGTCTGATTTTGCATCGTGCCAGACCAATATGGAAGACGCCGATTTACGCAATCGCAACGCTGTTTGGGTATCGCGCTCAACCGCAGCTGTCGTATGATCGCCGTCTATAAAGATGAGGTCACACTTTTGTTGGTAAGGCGTCCAGTCAAACGTTGCGGAGTCGCCAAAGAGATGGGTAATATTGGCTATATCTTTGGAGAAGAACCGATGCGCATCGATATACGCCTGGCTCATGCCCATCTGTAAAAGCATTTGATCGGGCAAATTGAGCGTGAATACTTCCTTAACAAATGGCGCTACATTAGCCGCGCTCTCGCCTCTCCAGGTGCCTATTTCTAAATACGTCTGAACATTGTATCTGCGACACAACATTTGCAAAAACGCGAAATCCGTGACCATAGATGAGCCAGAGAGAAAGGCATAAGGCCGAATGGTCAACTGAGCAGCTTCTGGCCACGTAAAAACATCTGTTTGCTGCAATTTAAGATTTGGAAACTCCTTTTCAAAAGCACGCTGCAACACGTCTTCATCCTTGAGAATCAAGTTCAAAAGTGCAGGCCTTTGCAGAATGAGCCCAATTGCTTTGAGTAATTTACTGACTTTGTTCATAGTTAGTTCTTGCGCCAACTCACGCGCATTTGATTAAATAATTGGATGAATTCTACTTTGCTCGGAAACAGCGAAAATGTAGCGCCATCTTTCAAGAAATAGCGCAGTACAACCAAACTGGTGGCAGTGTATGAAATACTAGCGGCAAGTGCTGCCCCCATGGCTCCGTAAATCGGTATGAAAACAAACGAAGCCAATAAACTAAAGGCCAATCCGACACCAGAGGCTAAGGCATTGACCCAATAGCGACCGTGTCCGGAAAAATAATGCCCTACGACAAGCGCGTAGGTAAAGATCCAAACACCTGGAGCCAGCGCCCACATGAGCACTTGCAAACCTCCGAAGTCTGAGCCAAACACATATCGGTAAAAATCGGGCGGTAAAAGCAAGAAAAAGCCTACGCCAAAAAACGCCGCCAACATGCCAAAACGGCTCAACTTTTCTGTGATTTGAATGGTGTATTGCTGGTCTTGGGCATTTGAAATAGTGGCATATTGCCATAAAGAAATACTTGTTGCAATGAGCCAAATGGATTCGGTAATGGAGCTCGCATTGGAAAACACGCCAACCGCTGAAGTTCCGTGAAACTGCTCCAAAATATAATAACTCGCCCTAAAACTCAAAAGCTGCAAAACATGGGCTAACTGATTGTAAAAACCTAATTTAAACAAGCGCTGCCATATCATTTTTCTGCCCACCTTTTCTTGCTCGCGCTGCGGAAAGAAACGCCAAATAGCAATGCAGCTTGTCAATAGTGCAACTATATAGGAAACATACAAGGCAGCAATGTAATCCAACGGCTGATTGACCAACCACTGCCCTACACATGTTGAAAACGTAAGCAACGGCACTAAAATCTGAACTAAATTGAAGGCTTTGAGCCGCTGCTGACCTAACAACAACGAAGCATGAACCGAACTTACAGAACTAATGGCGCTCAATAATATGATGTGCAGGAGGTATTTGGTTTCAAAAACATGAACGGCCTCAAGTATTAAAAATGCAAAGGCACTGACCACAAGAACCCAAGCGTATGAAGCTTTGATAAGTTGCGTCCACGAATAACGAGAAGAGAGATACACCAAAGCGGCTCCACCCACCAAAGAATCAAAGATGGTAATGATGGCAACAGAGGTCAGCAGGAGACTTTGCTCACCCTTACCCACAGCACCTGTTAGCTGAGAAAAAAGGATGACCAAACCGAGGTTGAGCAGTGCCGAAAGCACCCTAACGCCAAAATTGCCAAAAATACTACGCCACATCTTTATGGAGCACCAATTGATAGGCCTCTAAAAACAAACCTGCAATGGCTGTTGGACTGTATTTTTGCTGCGCTGCTTGATGGAGTGCTTGCGCCGAAAATTGTTGTTGCTGTATGTTGGTCATGGCGGTCAAAAGCGCTTGTTCGTCTTCTGAAGCTACTAGCAAACCGTTGCTGTCATTGACAACCTCTGCTACACCTCCCACATTTGTGGCAATCATGGGGGTGCCTGTAGAGAGTGCCTCCAATAATACGCAAGGTAAATTTTCAAAACGACTACTCAATACCAGTGCATCGGCAAATTGCAATATGGCTGCCACGCCCGCGCTGTCCTGACGGCCATGAAAATGGATAGACTTTGCAAAATCGAAGCCTTTAATCAGCTTTGCATAGGCACTGTAATCGCCATCGGACACGACATGCAGCTCCACTTTCGCTTGCTGTTTTTTGAGTTGATGAAAAGCGCGCAGCAATAAATGAAAGTTCTTTTGCTCTGGATCTAAAGATGAAATATGTACAAAACGATATACCCCTCGAGGGCGCTTTTCTACCGCTGCAAAAATATGCGGATCAACTACATTAGGCACCACTTTCATTGGTGCTGAGATGCCAAAGCGCTGCATGGCAGCGGCTAAATCTAGCGATACGGGCATGATTAGATTGGCTTTGTTGCCAATCCAGCGCAAAAAGAAGCGCTGAAAACGCGAAGGCTGAGGTTGCGCGGCCTCGTGATAGCAGGTCCAGTGTTCGGAGAAAAGCAGCGGAATGCGCCACTTGAGCTTGAGCAAGAGACCAACTAAGCCAATCGGAAACAGTACGTTGGCATGAATGAGGTCGGGCTTAGCGAGTTTGGTTTGGGCTGCAAACTTCCAATAAGCCAGGAAAACCTTGAAATAGTTGACCAAAACGCCCACTAAGAAAAGTTCATTTTTGGGAATGTAAATCACATGCGCTTCATAGGGCGCTTGGGGTGTCTCGTGGGTCAAGGCCTGGTGCGTTGAGCTCAGTACAACATGCACGAGCGCCACATCGGCAATTTGCTGAGCGGCAAGGATGTGCTGCTGAACAAAGTTGCCTTCAGTTGGCTTGAGTACCGTTGGGTACCAACTCGAAATAAACAAAACTTTAGGCCGCGCTTGCATAGGATGAATTTAAAGATTCTTTTGATATACTTGCTCGAGTTGTTGGAGTGCGTAATCGATTTCTTCTTTTGTAGTAAATCGAGAGAAGGAAAAACGCGCGTTGGGTCTTGACATGTCGGCACCAATTCCTTCTAGTACATGAGAGCCTTTTGCTGCACCAGAAGTACAGGCCGACCCGCCGCTTACTGCAACCCCTTTCAAGTCAAGGGTAAACAAAAGTAGACCCGATTTTGGCGTTGCTGGCAAACAAACATTCAGCACAGTATAAAGCGCTTTTTCATAGCTGGTTTCACCATGAAAAAGTACATCGGGGAAAAGTATTTGTAATTGCGTGATCATGTAGCTTTTAAGTCCCCAAACGTGTGTTTGATGGGCCTCGAGGTCAGTGTAAGCCAATTCGATGGCTTTGGCCAAACCAACTACACCCGCAATGTTTTCAGTACCGCCGCGCAAACCTCTTTCTTGTGCACCACCATGAATCAGCGGATTCACACGTGTCTTTTTGTTCACATAAAGAAAGCCCACACCTTTTGGACCGTGAAATTTGTGCGCTGCACAAGTAATGAAATCGATATCGAGTGCCGCTAAATCAAAATGATAGTGCCCCATTGTTTGAACGGTATCGGAATGAAAGAACGCACCGTAACGACGGCACAAAAGAGCCACCTCTGTGATGGGCAACAAGGTAGCAATTTCGTTATTGGCGTGCATCAAGGAAACCAATGTAGGCGTTTGATCCTGTAATAACTGCTCGAGTTCTTGCATATTGATATTGCCTTTGGCATCTAAAGTCAAATTCACGACTTCAATTGACTCATGGGCTTTGAGGGCCTCGGCGGTGTGCCCGACAGCGTGGTGTTCAATCGCAGAGGTGATAATGCGCTTGACACCAAGTTGCGTAACGGCAGCGTGTAATGCCATGTTGTCGGCTTCTGTTCCACCAGAAGTGAAAATCAGCTCAGCTGGCGCACAATTGAGCGTTTGCGCAATACTGCGTCTTGAATTTTCTATGAGCGCTTTCGCCTGGCGACCAAAAGCGTGTGTAGAAGAAGGATTTCCGAAGGCATGATACAATACTGGAATCATGGCTTCTACCACCTCTGGCGCTACAGGTGTGGTGGCGGCGTTGTCAAGATAGACGTTCATTCAAACTGTTTTGCCACGAAGATACTAAAATTAGTTTGCTTATCTTTGAGTAATGAATGCTCCGCTCGCAGAACGCATGCGTCCACAGACGCTCGATCAATACATTGGTCAGCAACATCTATTGGCTCCCAACGCCTCGCTGCGCAGGGCGCTAGATGCCGGCGTCATTCCTTCCATGATCTTTTGGGGCCCGCCTGGTGTGGGTAAAACGACACTTGCGCAACTCATTGCCCAGCATCTCGGACGCCCCATCCACACGCTTTCCGCGATTTCAAGTGGGGTCAAAGATGTGCGCGAAGTCATTGCTAAAGTTCAAGGCGGCGGCATGTTTAGCCCAAAAGGAAGCATCTTGTTTATCGATGAAATCCATCGCTTTTCAAAGGCGCAGCAAGATTCTTTACTTGGCGCCGTGGAAAGAGGCATCATCACGTTAATTGGCGCCACCACAGAAAACCCTTCCTTTGAAGTCATTTCAGCATTGTTATCGCGTTGTCAGGTCTATACATTGATGCACCACAGCAAAGAAGACCTGCTCGCTTTACTCGAGCGCTCCTTACTCATTGATCCTATTTTACAGCGCAAACAAATCACACTCAGTGAAACAAACGCTTTACTGCGCATATCTGGTGGAGATGCCCGCAAATTACTCAACGTATTTGAAATCATTGTAGGTACTTTTCAAGATCAAAACAAGATCGACATCACCGACGAAATTGTGTTGCAAAATGCGCAACAAAGTTTGGCAAGCTACGACAAAGACGGCGAACAGCATTACGATATCATTTCTGCGTTCATCAAATCCGTCCGAGGTTCGGACCCCAATGCCGCTGTATATTGGCTGGCAAGAATGGTAGAAGGCGGCGAAGACCCCAAATTCATTGCCCGCCGCTTGGTCATCTTAGCAGCCGAA
The DNA here is from genome assembly GCA_937975705.1 of uncultured Flavobacteriia bacterium. Classification (GTDB taxonomy): domain Bacteria; phylum Bacteroidota; class Bacteroidia; order Flavobacteriales_D; family Crocinitomicaceae; genus UBA952. The sequence goes on from CALJTX010000026.1 coordinate 12,706, forward strand.
GACATCGGCCTAGCCAACCCCAACGCCCTCCTATTGGCAAACGCCTGTTTTCAAGCCATTGAAAACGTAGGTTGGCCTGAGTCTCGCATCATTCTCAGCGAATGCACACTCTATTTGGCGAGCTCGCCCAAAGGCAATGCAGCCTATATGGCCATTAATAAAGCCCAGCAAATTGTTCAGCAAACAGGCAATCTAGGCGTGCCCCTACCGCTGCGCAACGCACCGAGCAAACTCATGAAAGAACTTGGGTATGGCGAAGGATACCAATACAGCCATGATCATCCGGGTAACTTTTTTGAGCAAGAATTCTTGCCAGCGCAGATTGCCGGCACCAACTTCTTTGCGCCGGGTAGCAGCCCCAAAGAACAAGAAATCGCCCAACAAATTAAAAAATGGTGGCAAGACAAATACAAATTTTAAGCGGCGCCTTGCTCTACTATGGACTCGTTTTGCCGCTGTCCTATTTCCCTATGGGCATTTTGTATTCACTCTCTAACATACTATTCTTCTTGTTTACCCGTATTTTACCCTATCGCAAGAAGGTCATTGATGAAAATATCAAACGGGCTTTTCCAAAACTCGACGCGTCTGAAATCATCAAATTTAGAAAAGACTTTTACCGCTATTTCTCAGATCTTCTTGTAGAGTCCATTAAGAATTTGAGTATCTCCAAGCGCGAATTACTCCAGCGCATGCAACTAGTAAACCCTGAAATCCTTGAAGAAATCAGAGGGCTGAACAAACCAATCCTTCTAGTTGCCGGCCATTACAACAACTGGGAATGGCTCATTACGGCTCAGGCTTTATGGTTCAAACAACCAAATTACGGCATCGGCATGCCGCTGAGCCACCCGTTTTGGAATCAAAAACTAACACAAAGACGGGAACGTTTTGGTTTAAAAGTTGTCCATGCTCAAAATTATCAGAAGGCCTTTGACGCAAAACAACCTGTCGTACTTGTCTTAGCCGATCAAGCGCCAAGTTCTGCCAATAATTGCCTTTGGCTACCTTTTTTGGGTCGCGTAACACCTGTTATATTTGGACCAGAATATATGGCCAATAAATATGATTGTGCAGTTGTTTTTGCAAACATATCAAATTCAAAAAGAGGTTATTACAACATACAACTTGAACTTATAGTGGAAGAATCCAAAATCCTTCATTATCAAGAATTAACACAATTACATGTCAAGAAACTCGAACAACAAATTCTTGACAACCCAGCGCGCTGGCTTTGGTCTCACAAGCGCTGGAAACACCAACAACCTTCAAATTGGCCCGAAATACAACAGCAATTAAAAGCACAGTTTGAAGGTAAATTCCGCAGCCATGTTTAAATTAATTTTTTGCCTAGGCCTGCCGCTTTTTGGCATGACACAAGTACAGGTGTACTTTCCAAAAACCACTCAAAAAGAACACCAACGCGCGCTTACAACCCTTCCCAATGGGCAAATTTTGAGTGGCTCAAGCGAGGCCAACATCAGGTTACACGCATCAAATGGCCAAGTTCTGCAAAAAAGCGAATTAGGGTTGCCATTTAAAGAAATCCGAGACCTCGCTCAAACGCCAAACGGCTTCATCGCCATGCAAAGTCATGACTCTAGCGGGCTTGTTTTGCTAGACAACACCCTGCAAATTGATACGATTATTTACCCATTTGGAAAAAGAAGCGGCCTTTTTTTGGATGGCATTTGCGCGCAAGAAAATTTTGTTTTTCTGCTCGGCGACCCTATTGATGGCTTTTTCAGTACTTTTTACTCTACAGACTACGGACTGCATTGGCAAGCTACTCGAGCAAAAGTAAGGTCAAATAAAGCAGAAGCCGCCTATGCCGCAAGTGGCCAAACCAATCAAATACTCAATGGACATTTTTATTTTGTTTCGGGCGGCCTGACATCTCGGTTCTTTCATTCACCCGACCAAGGAGCCACTTGGAACACAAGCGCCATTCCTTATCTGTCTTGCCCTACTTGCGGCCCATACGCCATGGCAATTGCAAACGAACAAGAAATCATGACGGTCGGTGGCGATTACACCAAGCCTCATGTAGCCGAAAACACCTGCTTCTATTCAAATGATGGCGGCAAAAGTTGGATTGCACCCAAAAAAGGCCCCTCAGGCTATCGTTCTTGCGTCATCAGCGCTGAAAAGATTTACTATGCTTGTGGTACAAACGGAATCGACATAAGCAAAAATGGTGGCAAAACTTGGAAGAAAATCTCAAACGAAAATGCGCTCAGCATGACTTTTGCGGGCGAACAAATTGTGGTGAGTTTAGCAAATGGCAGCTGGCTACTCCTTCAACACTAATTATACGCTGCTAAATCAAACACTTGCCCTGGTTTCAAATCCAGAAATGCTGCGCGCTCGCTAAACTTCCGTTTGGCAAAAAGAGAAACCAAACCCTCCCCTTTTTTATCCTCATTATGGGTTGTCAATAACACATTTGAATGGAGTTGTTGTTGAAGTCGAACCGCACTTTCACTACCTAAATTAATGGTTCCGCCTAAGAAGAAAGGCAACTGATAACACAAGGTTGTAGAAATGACGGCATCTATTTTGACATTCGGAATGTTTTTGAGAACAGCCCCGTGCGGCGCATAAACGATCTTATTTTGTGCACTTTCGATCAAGTATGCTTTATGCACCAGTGCATTTTTCGTTTTTAATACCTCCACATGAAAAGGAGCCGCACTCAATGGCAAGAGCGTTTGAAAATGCCCCCATTTCGCTATCTTTTTCAAAATACTTGGCAAAGCCACAAGAGGAATCTCTTTTGAAAACTGCAAGAGAGTTTCTTTATTGCAGTGATCCGTAAACGGATGTGAGATGAAAATGTAATCGGGCTGCTGCAGCTCACCAACAGTTGGTTGCGGACTCTGGTGAAACTGCCGGCTGAAAAGCGGATGAAAATCTACTTGTGACTCAGTAAACCAAGGATCGATAAGTACGTGAAGCCCATCGAAATGGAACATCCAGGAGCTGTCTGCATTGAGTTTGGTGAGTTGCATGTTCAAATATAATCTTTGATATTATAAACCTCCCCATTGGCAAAACCTTTGTCCGTTATTGCTTTTGATATAAAACTGGCAATTACCACCGGTGAAATCAACATGTTTTCGGACTTCATTTTGACAAACCTTTCTAGCTCATGAAAATCTCGGGTATTGCTATTTCTAATTTCTTCCTGCATTCCGGTATCTATCACTCCCGGAATAAGTGCCCAGGCCTTTGCGTTGAGGCCAAGATTTGTAATTTCCAAGGCTGCCGTTTTCGTTGCCATTGACAGACCTGCTTTTGATGCGCAGTACCCCCCCCAACCGTGATATGCTTTATTTGCAGCTCCTGAAATGATATGGAGTACTTCAACAAAAGTATGCTCACTTGCATATTGAAGAACCCTATTTTGAAGTAAAATAGGAACCGTTGTATTTAAAAAAATGGTCTTGGCAACATCCAAAGAACTTGCATTGATACAAGTTTTAATCTCTCCCAAGCGTGCCGCGTTATTAACTAACGTTATCTTTTTTAACGTATTTTGTCCGGTAATTATATCAACCAACGTTGCCATCAATTCTTCACAATTGCGAAAATCAGTGAGGTCGAGGTTGATCTGAACAAGATGAGCCACTTCAAAATTAAGTTTGGTCCTCGAAACAGAAACCACCAAAGTATTTGGCTTTTCCAGAACTTGCTTGAGTATTTCCAAACCCAAACCTTTACTTGCTCCTGTAAGAACAACTATCTCTTCATATTGCATGACCATCCCTTTGGGTAAAATTAAAAAATTAGCGGAAGAACAGAGATAAAAAGCATAAATCCTAAGTCCGTCAAATGAAAACAAGTAGATGTATCATTTTCCTATAAATAGAATGATTTTATAATTCATCGATGTGAGAGAAATAGTGTTATATTTAATTCAAAAATATCAATAAATTAACTGAATTATTATGAATCGTTTTCATTACTTCAAAATGACTTTTTTAGCTATTTCTGCCGGACTTTTTGTTGGGACAATAGTTTATGGCTTGTTTGACCTAGATTTCACCCAAAACGATGCCTTGACCAAACTCATATTGAAGGCATTGTTTACTGCAACCGCAACAGGATTGATTCTAGGCTTATTGAACATGGTTTTCAAACTAGGGCCTTCCTCAACAACTAAAGCATAGACAGTTGCTAAAAACAAAAAAAAGCCTCGCATTTGCAAGGCTTTTTTTTTGATGTGGAGAAGATGGGATTCGAACCCACGACCTCTTGACTGCCAGTCAAGCGCTCTAGCCAACTGAGCTACATCCCCATTGAATTATTTTGCTTGGAGGGTGTCTTCCATTGCAGAAGAAACGGCTGATTTTTCTAAGCGCAATTTGGTGCCTTCTGACTGAATAAGCACCGTTGTGTCGGCAATTTCTAAAATTTTACCGTGAATGCCACCGATTGTAACAATTTTGTCACCTGTTTTAAGACCTTCTCTGAATTTTTTAAGCTCCTTTTGCTTTTTCATTTGCGGACGAACCATAAAAAAGTAAAATACGCCGATCATCAAAACGATCATTACCAAATTATTTGCTCCTCCTGCCATGTCTTTTATTTTCTTTAGGTTACAAATGTACTTATTTTATCCTTCCCTTGATTTCCAATACGGTAATATTTGGCGAAGTATTGGTCATGACGGTTACTGCCTTGTGAATTCTTTTGGTATGCAAGTCATCCGTATTGACTTCAGCGACAATTTTTGTGCGCTTTCCAGGCTGCAAAGGTTTTTTAGGCGCATTTGCTACTGTGCAAGAACACGAAGGTCTTACTTCACCGAAAACCAAAGGGTGTTCGCCGGTATTTTCAACTTCAAAAACAGCTCTTATGACTTCTCCTTTGTAAACAGTACCTGCATTGAATACGGTGCTCTTGAATACCATGCTCGTTTGCGCACCAACTTCAACGCTCTGGTCGTCTTTGCAAGCAAAGAGCAAAAAGAAGCTCAGACAGATTAAGGAAATAAATTTCATAACAATTAGTTTAAAAGGCCGCGACCAACTTTTTGAATGCGTTTTTCTTCGGTGAGTTTTAAAATGGCTTTGTCAAGAATGCCATTGATAAACACGTTGCTTTTAGGCGTGCTGTAAAATTTTGAAATCTCGATGTATTCGTTGAGGGTCACTTTTGTAGGAATACTGCTGCAAAATTGCAGTTCGGTTAAGCCCATTTTTAAAAGTAACATATCCATTTTAGCGATGCGATCGAGCTCCCAGTTGTCTGCAAGCGCGAGGATGTCTGCTTGGTGCTGTTCGTCTGACTGAATGGTTTTGTGCATGAGTGTGAGCACAAATTCTTTTTCGTCGTCGTCGGTTTTGTAAAGCGGCATGATTTCCATTGGCTGCCCCGGCTTCCAAGACTTCAAGGTTTTGAGCGCCATAGACGCACAAAGATCGAGGTCGTCTGTCCAGTAAATGGACTTCTCATCGAAAAAGTGCTGCAGTAAAGATGCATTGGCGACCTCTTGCTTGAAAATTTGCAAAGCAAAGGCCAAGTCTTCTTCTGTGCCTGTTAACCCATTGTTCATGTGCTCAAAATACAATTCAGTGTCGAGTAAATGCAGGTACATTTTCTTGAACATTTCTTGATTTTCGGCACCCAACCAATTGACCTTGCGCTGCTCGGCCAACTTGTATAAACTGGCATGCGCAGCCAATTGCTCGATGAGCTGATTGTCTACGAACTTCATGTTGGGATTGAGATCCTCGGCGGTTGGTCTCATTTTTTTCTTGAGCTCAGCCTGTCTGTTTTGGGCTGCACGCTGCAATTCCGGCAGCGCCAACAATAAGTACAGGTACATATCGTACATGCGCTCAATGGAGAGTAACAATTCTTTTTCTACTTTATGAGCATCGTTTTCATGACCTTGAAAAAATGCATAAAGTACTTGCAATACTTTGATTCGGAGATGTCTTCTGTTGAGCATATTAAATATTGAGGCTTCCTTTGGTTTGAATACGCTCTTCAGCCATTTGGTTAGCGACTTGATAACTTGGTATACCTTCTTGTTGAGAACGCAATAAAATGCGGTCAATGGTAGTATAGATTTCTTCAGCTTTTTGCTTCGCCCACTCCAAAGAAAGTCCTTCAACTTCTGAGAAGCAGTTGATGACACCACCTGCATTTAAGGCAAAATCTGGAGCGTAAATAATTCCTTTTTCCATCAGGATATGACCGTGCTTGCTTTCTTCTTTGAGTTGGTTGTTGGCGGCTCCGGCAATTACGCTGCAGTTGAGGCGCGCTAGCGTGTCGTCGTTTACAGTGGCTCCAAGTGCACAAGGTGCGTAGATATCCATGTCTACGTCGTAGATTTTGTCTGCAGCCACAACCGCTACACCATGCTTGGCGCTCAAGGCTTGAAGTGCTGCTTCGTTGATGTCGGTGATGGTGACGATTGCGCCTTCAGCTACTAAATGATCGACTAAATAAGCCCCCACGTGGCCAATTCCTTGAACGGCTACTTTTTTACCAGCGAGTGAATCAGAACCAAACTGATGTTTGGCCGCTGCTTTCATACCCATGTATACGCCAAAAGCGGTAACTGGTGATGGATCGCCACTTTTACCTGGCAAACCAACAACATGCTTGGTTTCTTTACTTACGTGCACCATGTCTTCTGGAGAAATACCTACGTCTTCGGCGGTAATGTAAGAACCCGCTAACGTGTTGACGAATTGTCCGAAGCGTCTAAAAAGCGCCTCTGATTTCATCGATTTGGCATCGCCGATAATAACGGCCTTTCCACCACCTAAATTGAGCTGTGAAATTGCATTTTTGTAGGTCATGCCGCGAGACAAACGCAAGACGTCGGTAAGTGCTTCTTGTTCGTTTTGGTACATCCACATGCGGGTTCCGCCGAGCGCTGGCCCAAGAACGGTGTTGTGCACCGCAATAATGGCTTTTAGACCTGTTGCTTTGTCGTTACAAAATAGGATGTGTTCATGCCCCATGGCGTGCATAGGCTGAAGAATGGGATTCAAAGATGAATCTACCAATGGAGAGACTGTCAAATCAGACATGTTTTTGAAATGAGTTCGTTCACTAATTCTTATTTGGCTTAACTTTACAAGCTCAAATAACTTGGCAAAAGTAGAAAAAAACCATGAAGTCCCTCCGATACATTAACAAATACTTTATAAAGTACAAATGGCGTTTTTTACTCGGGATACTATTTACCGTGGTAAGCAATTACTTTGGCGTTCAAATGCCCGCCTTTTTCAGCGACTCTATTGACCAATTCCAAAGTCAGCTAGCCAGCAAAGAACCAACGAATTACCTGTGGCTAGCCCTAGAACTCGGCGCCATTTACATGGGCTTTTCCTTGCTCAAAGGTTTCTTCTTGTTTTTGATGAGACAAACCATTATTGTGATGTCGCGCTACATCGAATTTGACCTGAAGAAAGAAATTTACGATCAATACCAAGCCCTAGACCAAAGTTTTTACAAGCGCAATGCTACTGGTGACCTCATGAACCGCATTTCCGAAGATGTCGGTTTGGTGCGTATGTATGCAGGGCCCGGCATGATGTACACCATCAATTTGGTGGTGAGCTTCATTTTGATTGTCGGTAAAATGATTACGATATCACCGAGCCTTACCGTTTATGTCTTGTTGCCCTTGCCCATCATGAGCATACTCATTTATAAAGTTTCATCCACCATGAATAAGATGAGCTTGGAGGTTCAAAAGGAACAATCTTTTTTGAGCACCCTAGCCCAAGAGTCTTTTGCCGGCATCCGCATCATTAAGGCCTACCAACGCGAAGAACAAACTACAGAAAAGGTAAGTGCGTCAGCCGAACGCTATAAAAAGCAAAGTATGCGCTTGGTGTTGGTCAATGCGTTTTTCAGCCCTACTATCATCTTTTTGATTGGACTCAGTTCCATGATCGCTATTTATTATGGCGGCTTACTTACATTTGAAAAGAAAATGACTGTCGGCGGTATTGTCGCTTTTATCATGTACGTCACCAACCTCACTTGGCCTTTTGCCAGCTTAGGTTGGATATCCTCAATTATTCAGCGTGCAGCTGCTTCCCAGCAGCGGCTCAACGAATTTTTACTGCGCAAACCCAAGATCAAAAACGACAGCAATTTAGCTTGTCCACTAGAAACTGGCTTAGCTTTTGAACACGTTCAGTTCAGTTATCCCGATAGCGAGACCACGGTTCTCAACAACATTTCTTTCTCCGTACAAAAAGGCGAAACACTCGCTATTATCGGGCCAACCGGTTCCGGGAAATCTACAATATGTGCCTTGCTGGCCCGCCATTTCGACCCAAGCGCCGGACAAATCAGCATTGCTGAAAAAGCCTTGCCGCATTACAGCTTAAATGCCTACCGCCATCAAATCGCACTTGTACCCCAAGACGTTTTCCTCTTTTCAGACACTATCGCCAACAACCTCAAATTTGGCGTCGAACAACAAGACCTCAGCATAGCTAACCTTGAAGCTGCTTGTAAAAAAGCACACGTATTGCACAATATTCTTGAGTTTCAAGATGGTTTTGAAACTGTTCTCGGCGAAAGAGGCGTAAATTTAAGTGGTGGTCAAAAACAACGCATCTCTATTGCACGCGCACTGCTGCGCAATCCCCAACTGTTAATTTTAGACGATTGCCTCAGCGCTGTAGATACCGAAACCGAAGAAATCATCCTCGAAGAGCTGCAAAAAGATGCCCAAAATAGAGCCACTATTATTGTATCGCACCGCATTTCTTCCATTCGAAATGCCACAAAAATTATTGTGTTAGAAGAAGGAAGTGTGATAGAAGCAGGTACCCACGAAACTTTATTAGCCCAAAAAGGAGCTTATTTTGACATGTATCAATTCCAGTTGGAACAAGAGCTCAAAGCGAAAAACGACTGATAATCAACAGTTATCAACTACACTTTGTTTGTCTTTTTTTGAAACCCGAATGCAATCGATTGCGTACATTCGGCTAAACCAATTAAAACAAACAACTATGAAAAAATTAATGATTTTTGTAGGAGCATTAACATTGACTGGGTCATTGTTCGCTCAAAAACCTGCTAGTGATGACGCGCGTTATTCATTGGAAGGCTTAGCTAACCTCAACACCACTGACGGGATGAGTTTTGCAGCACCAACTATTCGCTTGCGTTATTTTGCTACGGACAATATCGCAGGTCGTGTACAATTCGGCTTTGGCGGCGACGGTTCTTCTGTTGTCAATACACCAAGTACTGAATCTTACACGTATTACGCCAATCCAGACGGAACAGGTGCAACAGGTACAGTTGATATCGCGCGTAGCCAATGGAATTTAGGTTTAGGTGCTGAATACCACTTAACAGGCACAGACCGCATGTCTCCTTATTTTTCTGCAGGCATCAGCTTCGGAAAAGGTTCTTACACAGAAACTTGGAAAAACTCTGACGGCACGGCCTACAGCGCTGTCATAACCGACGCTAAAATTGAAGGCGGTTACGGAACTTTCGGCTGGGGTATCGGTGCTGGTTTTGACTATTATGTAGCAGACAACCTTTACCTAGGTCTTGAAATGAACCTGACAAGTACTTCTGTAAACAACGAAGCAACAACTGTTACAGTCATGGGTAACCCTGCAGGTTTTGAACCAGAAAACAAAATGACTTACACCAATATCGGTGCAGCTCATGGTTCAGTACGTATCGGTTGGAGATTCTAATTTGACTTTACAACATGATTTTGAAAGGGGGCTTCGGCCCCCTTTTTTATTGTTCTTTTGAAAAATCGTAAATTTGCAGCATGGATACTAGAAAGCACGTAGAGGTTTGTTTTACACCCGGAGAATACACCTATTACAAAGATGAGTTCGAAATTGTTGTTGTTATTGACGTTTTGCGCGCCACTTCCGCCATTTGCGCAGCTTTTGACAATGGCATTCAATCGATCATTCCCGTACCTACAGTAGAAGAAGCCTGGGCCTATAAGCAAAAAGGATTTTTAGCAGGTGCAGAGCGCAAAGGTCAGATTGTAGAGGGTTTTGATTTCGGCAACTCACCCTTTTCTTATATGCGTGAAGATTTCAAAGGAAAAGACGTTGTGCTCACCACTACCAACGGCACCAAATCCTTAGATGTTGCCAAAGATGCCGAAATTGTGGTGGTTGGTTCTTTCTTAAACTTAGATTTTCTTTGCAAGTGGCTTGAAAAACAAGATAAAAATGTGCTCTGCTTGTGTTCAGGCTGGCAAGACAAATTCAACCTTGAAGACACCATCTGTGCAGGAGCAATTTGTCAGTATTTAATCGGAACGGGCAACTACATTTCCGACGAAGACTCCTCTATTGCTGCCAAGTATTTATACCTTTCGGCCAAGGACAATTTTCTTGGTTACCTCAAATCGAGTTCACATCGCCGCAGGCTCAAAAACCTGAATCTCAATGAAGATATCAAGTATTGTCTGACTCCAAATCAAACGGAGGTCATTCCAATACTTAAAGATGGTAAACTTATCAAACTACAAGAAGCTTAAACGCTTTGCAGCCCTCTTTCTGATCGGGCTACTCTTTACACGCAGTCAGACCAAACAAAATACCCAGTGGGGTTTTGCAGGACACGAGCGCATCAATGAATTTGCAGTCTATCTCTTGGCGCCAGAATTGCAGGCTGTTTTTATCCAGCACCTGCCCTACCTCATTAGTCAAGCTGTTGCGCCGGACCAACGCCGCTATGCAGTTGAAGCCGAAGCTGCGCGCCACTACATCGACCTAGATCATTACTATTCAAAAAGTCAAGACCCCTTTTGGAATCTCCCTCAAAATTGGCAAGAGGCCATTGATTGCCATTCCGAAGACACCCTGCAGGCTTATGGTATTGTACCTTGGCATGTGGTGCGCATGAAATACCGCTTGCAAAAAGCTTTCGAAACACAAGACCTGACACGCATTCTGAAATACGCTGCAGAAATTGGGCATTACATTGCCGATGCACATGTACCGCTGCACACCACAGAAAACTACAATGGGCAGCTCACCAATCAATATGGCATTCACGGCCTCTGGGAGAGCCGCTTGATTGAACTACAGGCCGCACACTACAACTATTGGATAGGCAAAGCTCATTACCTACCCTCAGTTCAAAAAGAAATCTGGGCAGCGGTGCGCGCTTCTCATGCCGCACTAGACTCGGTTCTAATCTTTGAAAGGCAGGTAAGCGCGCAAATTGGTAGTGCCGAAAAATACAGCTACGAACAACGCGGGAGCGTCCTGACTAAAGTCTATTCAAGAAAATTTTGTGCTGCTTACCACAAAAGCCTCAATGGCATGGTAGAACGCCGCTTGCGCGCAGCGATCTTAATGGTAAGTAGTGTGTGGTACACTGCTTGGGTAGATGCAGGGCAACCCGATTTAAGTCAGTTGAAATTGGAACATGATCCAAAAACAGAAAGCGCTTCAGAAGATTCCCTTCAAAAAACAAGTTCCCGTTGGAAACAACGGAGTTGTCATTAAGTGGTTCAGGCTAATGTTGCCCAACAATAATAGCCTGACCTGGCGTGTTGTTGAAGGCCATTTCCACTACCTTAAAGCCTATTTCATCAGGCTCTATAAGCATCCAGCCGTACTTCCACCCTGCTGTATTTGAACTGCGCACCCTAAAACCGATATGCAGCGGGTTATCCAAATCAGGCATTTGTGCAAGAAAATTGTTTTGTGGATGAAAATTTTTCAACTGACCACTTGCAGACCATGTAAATCCGACTTGCTGAAGTGTATCAACCCCGCTAACTTTTTGTAAAATTGGGAAAGGAATATCGGCTAAAATGGCAAATTCGATGGCTCTTGACTGTGAGGTGTCGGTAGCTTCAAAGGACCAATATTGGGTATAAGATTCACAAGGCATTTGGCTACCAAAATAATTATTGCGCAAGATTAATTTTGTTTCTGCTGTGCCATTCTGATCTACATCTAAGGAATAGCTTATTTCAGCATTTTCAGGGTGAGGTACCTTACACCACGTGTACTGACTATATTGAACAGTCTCTAAAGAATCGGTAACGTGATAATAATTACCTGGTGCATAATAGCTAATAGATACAGGTGGATTGTTGTTACATGAAGAAAGAAACAAACAAGAAATCGCTAGTAAAGAAAGAAGAGTTTTCATAACGCTAAGGTGTTGATTTAGATAAAATTAACGAATAACATCTATTTCTTTACACTATTTTATAAAAAAAATTAACTCAAACTTCTATAGCGGATGCGTTTAGGTCCGGCATCGCCAAGGCGTTTTTTGCGGTTTTCTTCGTACTCCGAGTAAGATCCTTCGAACCAATATACTTGTGAATCGCCTTCAAATGCAAGGATGTGCGTACAGATGCGGTCTAAAAACCAGCGGTCGTGGGAAATCACAACCGCACAGCCCGCAAAGTTTTCGATACCCTCTTCTAAGGCGCGAAGCGTATTGACGTCGATGTCGTTGGTTGGCTCATCGAGTAGCAGCACGTTGGCTTCGGTCTTGAGGGTCATGGCGAGGTGCAAACGGTTGCGCTCTCCTCCAGAAAGGATTCCGACCTTTTTGTTTTGATCGGAACCATTGAAATTGAACTTCGATAAGTAGGCGCGTGCGTTGATTTTATCGTTGCCCACTTCTACGTATTCTAGGCCATTAGAAACGACATCAAAAACAGTTTTGTCTGGATGAATATCCTTGTGACTTTGGTCAACGTAGCCAATTTTAACGGTTTCGCCAACGGTAAACTCACCCTGGTCTGGCGCGAGCTCGGCCATGATCATTTTGAAGATAGTAGTTTTACCAGCACCATTTGGACCGATGATACCAACGATTCCGGCTGGTGGCAATTTGAAATTGAGGTCGTCATAAAGGAGTTTGTCGCCAAAAGCCTTGCCGACATGAAGTGCGTCAATGACGTTGTTACCTAAGCGTGGGCCATTCGGAATAGGCATTTCGAGCTTGGCTTCTTTTTCACGGGCATCGGCAGACAACATTTTGTCGTAGTTCTGCAAACGCGCTTTGCTCTTGGCCTGACGCGCTTTGGGATTCATTCGTACCCACTCGAGCTCTCGGGCCAACATTTTTTGACGCTTGGATTCCGTTTTTTCTTCTTCTTGCAAACGCTTTCCTTTCTGCTCGAGCCAAGAGGTGTAATTGCCTTTCCAAGGAATACCTTCGCCTCGGTCTAGCTCGAGGATCCAGCCCGCAACGTTGTCTAGGAAGTAGCGGTCGTGGGTAACAGCAATAACGGTGCCTTTGTATTGCTGAAGATGTTGCTCAAGCCAGTCGATGGATTCGGCATCTAGGTGGTTGGTAGGTTCATCTAGAAGGAGTACATCTGGGTTTTGCAAAAGCAAACGGCAAAGCGCAACACGGCGGCGCTCACCACCGGAAAGCGTTCCAATCAGTTGGTCGTCTGGCGGACAGCGCAGGGCATCCATGGCGCGCTCAATTTTGGTATCGAGCTCCCAGGCGTCTAGAGCGTCAATTTTGTCTTGAACTTCGCCCTGACGCGCAATAAGTTTGTCCATTTTGTCTGGGTCAGACATGATTTCTTCGTCCATGAAGGAATTGTTGATCTCTTCGTATTCGGCAAGCACATCGACTATTTCTTGTGCACCTTCAAGTACGATATCGCGAACGGTTTTATTTGGGTCGAGCTCGGGCTCTTGCGGCAAGTAACCCACAGAATAGCCCTGAGAAAACACAACCTCGCCTTGAAAGGCTTTATCTAGCCCCGCAATGATTTTCATGACGGTTGACTTACCAGATCCGTTCAGACCAATGATGCCAATTTTGGCACCATAGAAGAAGGATAGATAAATGTTTTTAATAATTTGTTTGCCTTGAGGAGTCACTTTTGACACCCCTACCATGGAGAAAATGATCTTTTTGTCGTCTGACATATTGCTTATTTATCGAGTTCGTATTTGCTGTATTGTTTGCTTTGCAAGACTTGAATGGCCTCTTGAAGAATTTCGTTGGTTTCGTTATAGATTTGAAACATTTCGTTGGTGCTCCAGAGGTCTTGAGCCAAAACGGCTTTCAAGCGCAACTTAATGAGTTTTTCGCTTATGGCATATTCCTTTTCGTCAAACAGTAAGGTGGGGTCTTCTTGCGCAACATGGGCAAAAAACGCAGCCATAAAGGCTTGGTCACAGGTAAAATTCTGCTTAAAGGCTGTAATATCTGGATATTGCGCTTTCAAAGCTGCTCTGTTGGCATTGATGTATTTGAATGCAAAGTTATTGACGTGACCTCCTTGGATCAGCTTTGAAAAATAGGTGCTGTTTTCGGTGGTGTCTAGAGCAACAAATACATCTGGCATGATGCCACCTCCACCGTATACCGTACGCTTGGTTTTGAGGGTTTTGTACATGAGGGAATCTGGCATTTTGATGGAATCTTTCAAGAAAAATTCGCCGTTGAGGTAGCGCTGGTTCAGGTCTTTGCGATACGTTTCAGTATCTTGATATGGTTTTTGAATATGACGACCTGTTGGCGTGTAGTAGCGCGCAATGGTGAGGCGCATTTCGGAGCCATCGCTCAAAGGCATTGGGCGTTGTACAAGCCCTTTACCATAGGTGCGACGACCAACAATTAAGCCGCGGTCCCAATCTTGGATGGCGCCCGATAATATTTCACTTGCACTCGCGCTGTATTCATCGGTAAGAATAATGAGTTGTCCGTCTTCAAAAAGACCTTTTTTACCGGCTTTGAGGTCGTAGCGCGGTTGGGCACGGCCTTCCGAATACACCACAAGTTTATCGCCTGACAAAAATTCGTCGCCGAGCTTATGTGCAGCGTCTAGCAAACCTCCGCCGTTGCCTTGCAAATCAAAAATGAGGCTTTTCATGCCTTGTTCTTTGAGGCTAAGTAAAGCATTCTGAACTTCTTGAACGGTGGTTTTGGAAAAACTATTGAGCTTGATGTAGCCAATTTCTTTGTCGATCATGTAGGCGGCGTCTACGGAGAAGACAGGAATTTTGTCACGGGTGATGTTGAAATCTAAGAGTTTGCCTTTGCGGTTCACGGTTACTTTTACCTTGGTACCGAGGTCACCCATGAGCTTTTGACGCACTTGGTCGTTTTTGATACTGATGCCGGCTACATTTTGGCCATCTACCTGCACAATTTGATCACCTGGTAAAATACCTAGTTTTTCAGACGGACCACCTGGAATGGTAGCCACCACACTGATGGTATCTTTCATGAGTTGAAAACGCACACCGATACCTACAAAACTGCCATTGATTTGCATTTGAGCGTCGTCGAGTTCTTCTTTTGGAATATAAGTAGAATGCGGGTCGAGTGCCTCGAGCATGGCCACAATTGCGGTTTCGGTCAGTTGGGGTGCATCTGGCGCATCTACATAAAAGCGCTCGATGTTGTAGAGCACCTCGGCGTATTTTTGTGCAGATGCTGCCGCTTTATTTGCATCTTGGGCCCAAAGAGCTGCCCCAAGAAAAGTAGTAAGCAAAAGAAAAGTATAGCGCATGTCAGTAAATTTTACGAATTACAAAAATAAGCAACGCTAGGCAAATTGCTCAGAAAGTTTAACTTTGTTATACACATATGAAAGAAAAAAAACGCAAACTCCACTGGTATCAAACACGCAAAGCACGCAATGTCATCAAGCGCGTCAAGAAAATAAGTGGCTATTTCTTTACTTTCGTTGGTTCTGCAATTCTTTTATACGTTGTTGCCACCTTTATTTTGTCAAGAATTCCCGTTGAAGGTCAAAATAACAAAGGGGCCAACATACAAATCTTTCTCATGAAATCCGGCGTTCACACCGATTTCATCCTACCCGTTTGCAACGACATCAAAGACTGGCGCACTGAATTCCCGCTGGCCAACACCGCGTTTCAAGACAGCAGCAGCAAGCTTGTCTCCATTGGTTGGGGCGACCAAACGTTTTACATGAATACGCCCACTTGGGCAGACCTCACCGTCAAAACAGCGCTCACCGTTCCGTTCGGACTCGGTCCGTCGGCTATTCACGCCACTTACTACCAACAGCTCCTAGACGACCGCCCCAACATTCGCCTGCACCTTACCGAAAAACAATACCGCAAACTGGTTCACTACATCGAAAAAACCTTGGAGCACCAAAAAAACGGCACTACAAAATACATCAAAGCAAGCATGCCAGGAGTGGTTACTGGCAACGATGCTTACTATGCGGCAAAAGGTCGCTACAGCCTATTTTTCACTTGTAACTCATGGGTAAATGCTGGTTTACAAGCGTGTCAGCAAAAGTCCTGTTACTGGACAGCCTTTGCCGGAGGTATCTTTTATCAATATGGCAAATAAGACACTTTTCTTCGTTGTTTTCACTTTCATCACCACACTGGCCATGAGTCAAGATTACATTGTTTTTATCAACGGCTATCGCGGACCAAAACACGACCATGAACTTCCAGACAACAAAATCCATTTAAAAGACCCGACTGGTTATTGGTACAAACTCGACGACACCATTCAAAAGCGCTTTGCAGATTGCCAAGCTATCTACTTTGATGCACACCACCCCATATACACCTCCACCCACCGCAAAATGTCTAAAGCAGTTCGCTCTTATTTATTTTCAAGATTTTGCTGGCTGAGAAAGGACAGCCGTTGGGTACTCAACAAAACGATCAACGAAAGCGGGTTTCGGCAGCGCGTTGAAAATGGCCGATTGGCGGGCATTGCGCTTAAAAATGAACTCCAAGGAAAAGGACCCTGCAAAGTACATTTTGTCTGCCATAGTATGGGTTACGCTTACATGTTGGGCATGATCGATGAGCTCATAGGCTACGTTGATTTTGGAAAAGCTCTCATCTTGTCGCCAGAGGGCGCAAATACGGCAGGCAGCGACTGGGCACTATTTGAAGAAGTTTGGCAATATGGCGCAAGAGCCAATGACGCCGCTGCAGACCCAATATTTCTTCAAGATGGCATTGCACCACAAGAACCAGTTGTCGGAATTGAGCAACTCCCCTCCACCACCAAAGGAGGCCGTGTGTACATTCCAACTACCTACCCCAAAAGAAAACTAGGCTTCATCAAAAGCCACCACCTCGCCTATTACGATTGGTTTCATTGGATTAGACCTACAGACGAGGGATATTTTAGGCCGTAGTATTTTGCTGAGGTCTGAAAAGCACAAAACTAAGCACAGCTGCCATCAGGAACAAAAAGGATGCAAAGGCAATAGCATGAGAAGGAACAGCGCCCAAAAAGGTGTTGTAAATAGCACCAAATGAAATGGTTTCTATCAACATTGGGATGACAATCATCATGTTGATGATCCCCATATAAACGCCGTACTTTTCTCTCGGCAATTCTTTCACGACCATCAAATATGGCACCCCCATGATACTTGCCCAAGCGATTCCCAAACCAATAATATTGACTAGCTGCAAAGCCTGACTTTCGGTTTGTGAGAATTGAAATAGCCCAATGGCGGCAATTCCTAAAGCAAAAGCATGTACTTTGTAGGCTGAAAATCTTGATAATACGCGCATCAGTAACAAAGCAACCACAAAAGTAACAATGTTATAGGTTGCGTTTAAAAGCCCTGTGAAACTCACTGCTTTAGAAAAATCGGCATGCTGATTCATCGCGGCGCCGACTGGTATCTTGTATATAGTTTGGGCCACAGACAAAGATGAAAATTGCCAATAAACAAACAAGGCATACCACTGAAATAAATAAAGTAAAGCTAATTTCCACAATACTTTAGGCATGTCCTTGATGGCGCTAACGACATCTACAATTGGCGAAAACAGCGTCTTCTTTTCTTTGTGTAGCAGTACCAACTCCTCTTCTGTTGGTGGGTTTTCTTTGGTTTTATGCATCGCCCATATAATGGTGGTAATGGAGGCAATTGCGCCTACAATAAACGCCACATAGACCCAATAGGGCAAGCCATTCGCTGTCGTTTGACTTAAAAAATTATTTTTCTGTAAAAAATACAGACACAAGTTGGCGAGTGTGATGCCAAAACCAGTAAAAAAACTTTGAATCAAGAAGCCCCGACGTTGTTCTGCCTCAGGTAATACATCCGCAACAAAAGCCCGATAGGGCTCCATTGCCGTGTTATTTCCGGCATCGAGAATCCAGAGCAGACCGGCCGCCATCCAAATGCTCGAACTAAAAGGAAAGGCAAATAGCGCCAAAGAACACAATATGGCCCCAATCAAAAAATAGGGTTTGCGGCGTCCCAAACGCGGATGCCAGGTGCGGTCACTCAAGGCGCCTATAAGGGGTTGCACCAATAACCCGGTCATTGGCCCCGCTAAATTAAGCAAAGGCAATTCGTCGGGGTTAGCTCCGAGTAACATATAAATGGGATTGACAGCAGTTTGTTGCAAACCAAAGCTATACTGAATTCCCAAGAAACCGAAGTTCATGTTCCAGAGCTGCCAGAAGCTAATTGACATATGTTTATTGCGCATCGTATTTTAAATTAAAGTCATAATCAATCCAAGCATCTGCTTGCTCTTTCTTAGCCGCTACAAGCTCATGTTCTTTTTCAAGTACTTTTTCTATAAATGGATCATTGACCTCATTACCTCGATTTCTGTCCGCACGCAAGGATCTTGTTTGAATAAAATCTCTGGACATCAATAAATTGAAATCTGTTTGCTCCACATAAAATGCATAGGTGCCTTCGACGATCAACACATCGATCTGTGCAACAGGATAGCTAATTTCTTCAATTTTATTTTCGTGGTAATGCACAACGGGCGCAACTAATGTTTCAACGCCATTTTTAAATGACGAGAGCAAGGCCTGTAAACGCTGCAAATCAACTTCTTGCGGCCCTACATGTTGCATGCTAATGAGCCGGTGCTGGTGATTGTCTGCTGGTGGAAGGATATAAAAATCATCCATATGGAGAATAAAAGCTTTTATTCCTTTTTCAGCATAAGCAGCTTGCATTGCCAAAGCCATATGTGTTTTGCCGCTACCGGATTCACCGGCAATTGAGATAACGGTCTTTTCTTTTCTGTTGAGGGACGGAAAATTAGCGAGCAACTCCTTTGCCGCACGCATATTGATTTTACCATTGTCAATAACCTCGCCTATCATAATGCCAAAAGTGATTTGATTTGTTGATATTCTGCACACATGAACAAATAACCAGCTGCCGAAAAGCACATGTCTTTCTTGCCGCCTGGCTGTTGATCGTCAACGGAAATAAACTCCGAAAAGTTAAATTGATCCACCTCACTTAAAAACTGCGCATACTGCTGTTTCATGCGGGCAGTCATTTCACCTTCTGAACGCAGTGTCAAGCCAAGCCCCAAAATACCTGACATTACCGGCCAAGAACCGCCGTTATGAAATTGGTATGGCGCATTCTTGAAATTGTAATTGTATTGATTGCGCAAGAGTTGCCAAGCAGCCATTTGGGGTGTAATGACAGGCCAAAAAGCAGGCACAAAACCAATTTCAGGATGACTTAAAAAATCAGATAAATAGGCGCTTAAATTGCTGTTTTCAAAACCAAGTAATAGCGCCAAACCATTACCTGCAGCATCAAATTGTGTTAAATACTGAGCCGCATCAAATGCCGCTGGAAAATACGGCAACTTTGCTGCCTCAAACTCTGCTTTACTGCGGGGATGCAGCATGTGCGTAGAAGGCTGTTCTTTATTGGTGAAATTGACCAAAAGCGCCGTTTTTACCTGCGCTGCTTTTTGCTGGTATTTCAGCTGCTCTGGCCACACTTGCGCGCAAAGGTGCAAAGACAAATAACGCAACATGTTGTCATAGAGTGTATAACCGGAGAGAATATATTCATCGGCCCAGTTGCCACCAAGCGGTGTGTAGACCAAGTGCCGGGCATTGAATTCCCAAGCCTCTAATAGTGCAAGCGTGCGCTCAATTTTTGGAAATAGTTCCTCTTTTAATTCAGCATCCTGACAGACTTTGAGATACAAACAACTCTGAATAAGCCACCAAGTTTGCGCGTCAACACGTCCAACAAGCGTTCCGTAACTTACGATCTGATCGCCAGCGGAGTCCAAACCCACATTGGATGGGATCAGGCCATTTTCTTTTTGCTGATTGGCCAGCGTAAGGATACTCTGCCTAACAACCGGGTACAGCGCTACTTCTTGGTGCAAAAATACGGCAAGGGCACTAATTGCGCTATCGCGAGACCAAACTCTGTTGTAGTTCTCATTCCCTGAAGCCGTGGCTAAAAAACCCAGCTCGCAAGTACTATGAGCCAATACCTGAATTGCTTTTTTTTGATACATCTCTACCCTCTATAAAAAAAGAAATGAGGTGCAAAGTTACACCCCATCTCTTTCACTCTAAAACAATTTTACTTAAAAACGGTAGCGGATGCTAATTGCCGTTGAACGACCCGCAATTGAACGTGCACGCACGTAGTTGGTTTGTCCGGCCGTAATTGCACCTTCTTCAGATTCAGTTACTCCCATTTGATTCAAGACGTTGTTAGATTGTAACGTTACGCTCAAGTTTTCAATTGGAGACCAGCTGATATATGGATTCAAATAGAAGTATCCACTCATCACTAATTCGTTGTTGTCTTGTGCAAAAGAACGCGCTGTACCGATGAGGTTGGCACCTACTTGCAACGTTTTGTTGATGTTGTAAACTGGTGTAACAGTGTAAATCACTGGTGCCTGACGACGTGGTGTTTTACCGACGTTGCTTGGCGTTACTTCATCAGCTGCGATTGTAGCTTTTGTGTAAGTGAGGTTTCCGTATACTTGGAAGTTTTTAACTGTGTAGCCTGCCTCTAACTCTAAACCAACTGCATTGTACGTGCGGTCAAAGAATTTTTGAGTTGTTGCCTCAAAGTTCTTTTCATCTGTTTGTGCAAAGAAAGCAGTAGCATTGAAGAGCACTCCATTTTTGCGCATTTTGTAACCAAGTTCAGCTTGTGAAGTAAAATCTACAACATTATTTGCAGCTGTCAAGCCTCCTTGTGGGTTGAGGTAAGTACCGAACAATACGCGATCTGCACCTGCACGACCACCTTTTGAATAGCGTCCAAAAATAGCACTTGATTTGTCCAATTGGTAATTCGCACCAACAGAGTAAGATAAATAGTTCCAGTTGTAATTCACCACACTTGGATTGTTGTTGTCGATCATGGATACGCTGTTTTCAACTGCTGAAATACTGCCGTTACCATTGATGTCGTTCATTGGACTTTGAATAGCACCTGCATAAGTACCATTTGCCGTACCCATGTCATAGCGCGCGCCGACAGAAAGTGTCAAGGCTTCAGTTACTTCGATATCGCCATTCAAATAAGGCGCTAAGATATTATAAGCAACATTGTAATTGCGTTGACAGCAATTGCCCCACGCTGGAACACCATATGCCAATAATCCGTTCTCAGTAAGCGCTGTAGAGGCTCCTGTAGAGTCCACGCGGTTGATATCGATGAGTTGACTATATCCATTCTCTGCGTCAGCTGCAGACATCAAGTAAGAATTCCACAACCACGACATGTTGAGTTGTTGACTCGCTTGGTATAAACCAAAGTTGAGGTTACCAAATGAGGTTTTCTTATTGATATTGTAGTCGTTGGTGAAATTGTTGAAATTGTTCAATTTCGTATTGAATAAATGCATCAACATCAATGTTTGCCCCTCGTAAGCACTGCCGTCTTGGTTGCTCAAAGTGTAGGTATTTCCTGCACCTGCCAAACCACTTGCAATGGCTTCTGTTGAGCCAAAAGAAGCAGGGAAAGGTGCAACAAAACGACCATTTACACCAGCATAACGCGAACGACCTGTGAGTGTCCAGTCATTGCCAAGGTCAAATTTAAACTCTGTTCCTACCGCAGTATAATTAGAGGTCATGCCATTGTGTACGTTCACCATTTCAGGCTGATTCGCTTCATTTAAAGCAATCACGTTTGACATAAAAGGAGTTTGCATTCCTCCGGTCAGTGCATTGTAGCCAGTAACAGAACCCCAAACTGGCGCCTCGTTACTACCACTGACAGTCATTGGCATTGGCATGTACGCTGCTGTATGATCGCGCAAAGCTTTTACATAAACTTTTACATAACCGTTGTCAAATTCTTTCAATAGATTGGCCTTGATTTGACCACCATCGTTGCCATTGAAGCCAATATCTCTTGGCCCAACACCTTGACGGTAAAAACCACCTACGTGCATGTACAAGCCCTCGCCTACTTTTGTTCCGTATTCAAAATCAGAACGTAAGTTACGGTAATCGACACCTATAGATGATGCAATGGAACCACCCTCTCTACGACCATCTTTTGAAATAAAGTTGATGATACCGGCAGGTGAGTTTGATGCTAATGTAGAAGCAGAACCACCGCGAACAGATTCAACACGGCCAACCGTTGCGTCGGCGCGCACAAATTGATCTTGTGTTCCGAAAGCGATATCACCAAATTGCAATACTGGTAAACCATCTTCTTGGATCAATAGATATTTGGAACCACCCGTTGCGAGTGGAACACCACGAACAGAAAGATTGGTGTTACCATCTCCGGCAGAAGACTCTGTACGGATACCCGGAATCTGACGAAAGATTTCGGCAGTAGTTCTTGGTGCTGCACGCTCAATTTGATCTGGACGCAACGTAGAAATAGAAATAGATGAACTGAGCGCAGCCTTTGGATTGGTTACACCTGTTACCACTACCTCATTCACACTTTTAATGGTGTCTTTTTGTACGCCGACTTGAGCCTGCGCATTGTGCGCCACCCCAAGTTGCAGCATCAAAAGCCCTGCAAGGGTTTTGACATTAAAGTAATTTTTTGTTTCCATAGTTTTAGTTTTGGTTCGACCAAATTAGCCGATTTTAACTTTGACTTGACACCAAAATAAAGCGCATTTCCGCGCAAACGATTGTGCAAACGATTGCGCAAACGATTGCAGTTGATTTCTTTTTACAATTTATTTGCATTATCTTTAAAAATTACCAATATTGCGGCTGTGAAACCGATGACAATTAAAGATTTGGCGAGTTTTCTGAAGGTGAGCCCATCTACGGTTTCGCGCGCACTCAATAACCACCCTGACATCAGCTTAGAAGTGCGCCAACGCGTACAACAACTCGCCGAAGAATTGCAATTCAAGCCCAATAGTTTTGCCGCCAATTTTCGCAAAAAACAATCCAAATTAATTGCCGTAGTACTCCCTAAAATTTACAGATCCTTTATCCCTGATGTGATTGAAGGCATCACTAAAAAACTGAGCGCACATCAATTTCAAACGCTTGTATTGATTACAGAAGACCAATTTACGAGCGAAGCTGAAGCCATCAAACAATGTTGCGATATGCGCGTCGATGGCATCTTGCTTTCTTTGAGCAATCAAACCAAAGACCTCCAACATTTAGAGCGCTGCAAAACAATGGGTATTCCGCTCGTACTTTTCGACAACACACTCCAAAGCGACTTCTTTGCGAGTGTGCACATCAACGATCAAATAGCCGCAGGCCTATGTGCCGATTTATTCAATCACAAACACGTTACCCGTGTTGCAGCAGTTTTTGGCCCAGAAGAACTCCAAATTTCTCAGAACCGAAAAGTTGGCTTGTTTGCTACATTAAATAAGGACATTGATGTCGCTACTTGTTACGCAAATGATGCGCAAGCTGCATTTGTGTTTGCCGACGAACAAATTAGAAAGCACCAGACGAAAGCATTTTTTGGAATTTCAGATGAAGTTTTACTTGGAATTGTTACTGCGGTCAAAGAACACAACCTATCCAAACAAGCACTAGTTGTGGGCTTTTCAGATGGGCTAACGATGCCGTTCTTACACCGCGAGCTGCGTTATATTTTCCACGATGGCAAAGTTGTAGGTGCACAAGCAGCTGAGCAAATTTTAAAGCACATTGAGTCCAATTCAAATTTGATTGAGCACATTGAAATTCCTGTTGAATTATACTAACGCTTGGCGCCCATTTGTACAATATTTCTAACTTTGGGCTACAAATGGAGCACAACTACAGCCTACAACCATTCAACACCTTTGGAATCGATGTCAAAGCCAAACACTTTGGCGCTTTTTCCAATATCAATGAATTGCAAACTTGCCTGAATGCTTTTCCAAATGAACACTTATTGATTCTTGGCGGTGGCAGCAACATGCTGTTTACCCAAGATTTTACGGGTTTGGTTTTGCGCAATGCAATCAAAGGAATTACCGTTGTAAACGAAGACGACCACAAAGTGTATGTCAAAGCAGGTGCTGGTGAGGTCTGGCATGAATTCGTACTGCATTGCATTGCCAATAATTGGTGCGGTCTTGAAAACCTCTCCCTTATTCCTGGTTCTGTGGGCGCTAGCCCAATGCAAAATATCGGTGCTTACGGAGTAGAGATCAAAGATGTGTTTCACGAACTCAGTGCATTTCATATAGAGAGTGGTGAAATCCACACTTTTAATAAAGCACAATGCCAATTTGGCTACCGAGAAAGTGTCTTTAAAAGGGCACTAAAAAATCAATACATCATCACCGACGTTACATTTGCCCTAGACAAACAACCCTCCCTTCAAACAGGTTATGGCGCCATTCAGCAAGAGCTCGATGCAAAAGGCATTTCAGATCCGACTATACGCGATATATCCGAAGCTGTAATTGCCATTCGCCAATCTAAATTACCAGATCCCAAAGTATTGGGAAATGCAGGAAGTTTTTTCAAAAATCCCGTCATCACGCTAGAAGCATTCGGCCCCATTCAAGCAAAGTATCCAGATGTATCCCACTACGTGCTTTCAGCAACTGAAGTCAAATTAGCCGCAGGTTGGCTCATTGAAAAAGCTGGGCTCAAAGGTTACCGACAAGGCAGCTGCGGCGTGCATGAAAAACAAGCGCTCGTGTTGGTCAATTACGGCGGCAGCATAGGGCAGCAAATTTTCGATCTATCTACGCATATTATTCAAACGATTCAAGCACAATTCGGCGTCACACTCGAACGCGAAGTCAATATCATCCCTTCCCATGAAAGTATCCTATAACTGGCTCAAATCTTATCTCAACTTTCCTTATTCTGCTGATGAACTCAGCGATATCCTTACGCAAACAGGTTTAGAAGTGGAAGGCTTGGAAGCCATTAACGAAATTCAAGGCGGCCTTGAAGGTGTTGTGATTGGAGAGGTACTCACCTGCGAAAAACATCCAGACGCAGACAAACTCAAAGTAACTACCGTGCATATTGGCGCAGCTGAGCCGCTCCAAATTGTTTGTGGCGCACCCAATGTGGCGGCAGGTCAAAAAGTAATTGTGGCTACGGTTGGCTGCACACTTTACCCACAACCAGACCAACCCTTTGAGATCAAGAAGGCAAAAATCAGAGGCGTAGCTTCGGAAGGCATGCTCTGCGCCGAAGACGAACTCGGCATGGGCACAAGCCACGACGGCATTTTGGTGCTTCCAGCAAGCGCAACTGTTGGGCAAGCTGCTGCCGACTACTTCAATTTAGAGCGCGACATCCAACTAGAAATCGGCCTCACCCCCAACCGCGCCGATGCGATGGGCCATATCGGTGTAGCCCGAGACATCAAAGCCAAACACAACCTCGATCATGCAGCGCATATTGAGCTGCAGTGGCCTGCTGTTGCTGCACTTCAAAATGAAACGTACCCAAGCTTAAATATCGACGTAACAAACAGCGCTGCATGCAAGCGCTACCTCGCAATAGAACTAGACAGCGTTCAGGTTGGGCCTTCACCCAAATGGCTACAAAACCGACTCAAAGCAGTTGGTCTCAAGCCCATTAATAACGTCGTAGACATCAGTAATTTTGTGCAACGCGAACTCGGGACACCACTTCATATATTTGATGCAGCCAAGACCGGAACAAACCTAGAGGTTCGCAGCGCTGAAGCAAACGAAGCCTTTCTTGGCCTCGACAACACCAATTACAAATTGGCAGGCCACGAGCTCGTGATTGCCAATCAAGACGGCGTGCTTTGCTTGGCAGGTGTTTTAGGAGGTCTCGAAAGCGGTGTTTCAGAACAAACAACACGTATCTTAATAGAATCTGCGTTATTCGACGCGGTTCATATTCGAAAGGCTGCGCGTCAACACGGCCTGAATACCGATGCTTCGTTTCGTTTCGAACGCGGCGTAGACCCAGCACTTACTGAAACCGCGCTGTTGCGTTGTGTTGGCTTGTTACAAGAGCTCACCGGTGCACAAGTGAAGAGCAAAACATTTGAATTCTTAGGTGAAGTAGCAAGCTCTATTGAATTGAACCTTAGCAAACAAGAGATTACCAATCTTATTGGAAATGACATTCCAAATAACCAAATTGAGCAAATTTTAACAGACCTAGACTTCCAAATCAAAGATTTCAAGTCCGAGCACTGGACGCTTTGTGTACCGACCTACCGCATCGACGTCACAAGACCTATCGACGTCATAGAAGAAATCTTGCGCATCTACGGCCTCAACAGCATTGCGCTACCTACCAAATGGAATTACAGCCTCAGTGCACCTAATGAAAAATCTTCGGATGCACAAAAAGAAACAGCTGCCGAATTTCTAGTGGGGCGTGGTTTTTATGAGGTCATGAACAATTCCCTCTCCAAAAAACTTTACAGCGATTTACTTGATGCCTCCTTTGGAACAGCCATCGGCATGCTCAACCCCTTGAGCCAAGACCTCGCGCATCTCAGACAAACATTGCTCTTCGGTCTCTTAGAAAATTTAGCCTACAACCAGAACAGACAGCAGTCAGACTTGCAAATATTTGAGTTTGGACAAGATTACCAAACCCACCAAGACAAACATATAGAAACGCCGCGTTTGGCCCTTGCCCTGATCGGCAAGCAGGCGCAAGCAAACTGGAATCATACAAGTGTAGAAAACCACTCCTTCTTTAGCCTCAAAAAAGAGGTGTTTGCCCTCCTAGAACGTTTCGGAATTGCACATGCCTGCAAAGAAGAGAGCGCTGCGCACGTTTTGTTTAAACAAGGGCTGCGCATTAGCTGTGACCGTCAAATACTCGTTGAACTCGGCGAAGTCAACACACAATTGCAACAAGCTCTAGACCTCAAACAGCCTGTTTATTACGCGCAGTTTGACTGGAATAAACTGACTGAACTCGCCGCTAAAAGAAAAATTCGCTACCAAGAAGTACCAAAATCTTTCGCGGTAAGAAGAGACCTCTCTTTACTTGTAGATCAGCAAACAAGTTACGAAGCATTGCAGCTCTGTGCTCAAAAAGCAGAAACCAAACTCTTGCAAGACGTACAACTTTTCGATGTGTATGAAGGGAAGAACTTACCACAAGGTAAAAAATCTTATGCTTTGGCCTTCTATTTACAAGATGGTCACCAAACGCTCAGTGAAACGCAAATAGAAAAAGCGATGCAGCGCATCTTGAAAGCCTTAGAAAAAGATTGTGAAGCGCAGCTTAGAAACTAAACCGCTTCCAAAGAGTTCGCAATGAAACTAGACGGCGTCTAGGTAACGCTCAAGATTTGGGTTGTCGGCGAGTTCTTCTGCGCCAATTACCAACAAATTTTTAGCTTTTGTGCTATCGAGCCAAAGTGCAAAATTGGTAATACCTACTTGCAAAGTTCCGTTGATGTCAATTTTGTGCACAGGCTTTTGCTGTTTGTCATAGCGGGCTTTTAGCTCTAAAATTTCAGGTCCCAACTCTTGGTTCTGATTGAAAATCAGGAGGCTATCAGTGCTCTCAAAGAAATCGGACGTTTTATCGTTGACAGAATGTACTTCGGTAGCCATGCTGGTTGCCCAAGATTGCACCTTTGAAGAAAATTTGTTTGAAGCCAATAAAGAGATCGACGTTACTTTCATTCTGTGTTAAAATTGTCCGCAAATATAGCATGAATAACGCCACACTTACTTGTCGTAGCCTAATATTTTTAAATAGTCTTGTGCAGTTTGCTCATTGCTAAATACTTCGGTCTGAATTTTTCCGCTTTCATCTCGTGTAATCAAGATATGTTTAGGCTCAGGAATGAGGCAATGCTTTAGACCGCCATAGCCACCAATGGTTTCTTGATACGCACCTGTATTGAAAAAACCAATATAAAGCGTATTGTTTTTATCAAATTTAGGTAAGTAAATGGCATTGGAGTGCTGCTCAGAGTTGTAGTAGTCGTCGGAGTCACAGGTTAAGCCCCCCAGCAAGACGCGTTCGTAATCATCATTCCATCTATTGATGGGGAGCATAATGAAACGTTGGTTAATGGCCCAGGTGTCTGGCAGGTTGGTCATGAAAGAAGAATCGATCATGTTCCACTTTTCGCGGTCGTTTTGCTGCTTTTGATGCAAGACGCTAAAAATGGCGCCGCCGCTTTCCCCCACAGTAAAAGAACCAAATTCAGTAAAGATATTGGGTTCAGGAATGTCGTTGTCTTGGCACAAACGCTTGATTTGCGTCAGGATTTCACGCACCATATAGGCGTAATCAAAGTCAAAAGCCAAGGATTTTTTAATTGGGAAACCACCGCCAATATTGAGTGAGTCTAATTCTGGGCACAACTTTTTAAGGTCGGAATAAACCCTTAAACATTTAGTGAGTTCGTTCCAGTAGTAGGCCGTATCATTGATGCCCGTATTGATAAAGAAGTGCAGCATTTTAACGCGCACCCTTGGATTTTCTTTGAGAATCGCTTTGTAAAACGGTACGATTTCGCGGTAGCGGATACCTAAACGCGACGTATAGAACTCAAACTTGGGCTCCTCTTCAGAGGCAATTCGGATGCCGATATTGAGTTCTTTTGTGGTGAGATTGATGAGTTGTTTGAGCTCGTCGATGTTGTCTACAACAGGCACAACACGCAAGTCGTCTTCTTCGATGAGATCGGCAATTTTTTGGATGTAATGCGTGGGTTTGTAGCCATTGCAAATGACATAACTTTTTGGCTGTAACTTTCCCGCTGCTTGTAAACTTTTGACAATATCGATATCGAAAGCAGAAGATGTTTCGATATGCACATTGTTTTTGAGGACTTCGTCTAAAACAAAAGCAAAGTGGGAACTTTTAGTACAGTAAGAATAGTAGTAATTGCCTTGGTAACCAAGGTTCATGATCGCTTCTCTAAACCAGCCTTTGGCGCGCTGGATATTGTTGGAGATTTGTGGTAAATAATGGAACTTGAGTGGGGTGCCGTGCTCGTGCACCAAGCGCATGAGGTCAATGCCGTGAAAAAACAAGCGGTCTTCTCGGAGGAAGAATTCATTTTGAGGAAAGTCAAACGTTTGTTCAATCAGGTCTATGTATTTTGTTCTCATGCGTCAGATTCAAAAAGGGGTTTATACGTGAATGGCTCGTCTAAGTTTCGGTTTGAGGCTAAAATTTGTGCAAAAATACTGCAATTTGAATGGATGAACAGCAACTTAAAATAGTACTTTTGAAAACAGCATTTTTTCCATGTCCTATTTAGACGAATTAAACGAAAGTCAGCGGGTTGCCGTTGAACACATTTTTGGCCCAATTATGGTCATTGCCGGTGCCGGCTCTGGCAAAACGCGCGTACTCACCTACCGCATCGCCCACATGATGGAGCAAGGCATTGACCCCTTCAATATTCTTGCGCTTACTTTTACCAACAAAGCCGCCAAAGAAATGACCGAAAGGATTGGTCATATTGTTGGGTCGGGCGAGGCCAAGAATATCTCTATGGGAACCTTTCACTCGGTCTTCTCAAAGATTTTGCGCTTCAACGCCGAACGCATTGGTTTTCCCAACAACTTTACCATCTACGATACCCAAGATTCCAAAAGCCTCATTAAGGCCATTATTAAAGAGCTCAACCTCGACGACAAAACCTACAAACCCAGCATGGTTTTTGGCCGCATTTCCGCAGCCAAAAACAATCTGATTTCACCTGAGGCTTATGCAGCCAATACCGAAATCCAACTCGAAGACAAACAATCGCGCAGGCCAGAACTCGGTCTCATTTTTCAGACTTACGCCAATCGCTGCCTGAAAGCTGGCGCCATGGACTTCGATGACCTCCTCTACTTTACCAATGTTTTGCTACGCGATTTTCCGGACGTACTCCACTACTACCAACAAAAGTTCCAATACATTTTGGTAGATGAGTACCAAGATACCAATTACGCGCAGTACCTCATCGTCAAAAAACTCGCTGCTGCGTATCAAAACATCTGTGTGGTCGGCGACGACGCCCAAAGTATTTATTCTTTTCGCGGAGCCAATATTGAAAACATCCTCAACTTCAGAAAAGACTACCCCGATTTTGTGCTCTACAAACTCGAACAAAACTACCGCAGCACCAAAAACATAGTCGAGGCCGCCAATAGCATCATCAAAAAAAACAAAGATCAAATCACCAAAACCGTCTGGACCGACAACAACGAGGGCGCTAAAATAAAGGTGCAGCGCTCTTTAACCGATAACGAAGAAGGCCGCACAATTGCACAAGCCATCTTTGAACGCAAAACCACAGAGGGCGCGCGCTATCAAGATTTCGCCATCCTGTATCGAACCAACAAACAATCGCGTGCTTTTGAGGAAGCGCTGCGCAAACTCAATTTACCTTACAAAATTTACGGGGGGCTGTCTTTTTACCAACGCAAAGAGATCAAAGACCTCCTCGCCTATTTTAGACTCAGCGCCAATCCACACGATGAAGAAGCGCTCAAACGCGTCATCAATTACCCAAAACGAGGAATTGGCAAAACCACCATCGAAAACATCATCATTGCAGCCACCCGCTACAACACCAGTATGTGGGAGGTCATCAAAGACTTTCAGCGCTTTCCTGCCGATGTCGGGGGTGCCGCACGCACTAAAATTTATGAGTTTGTTACCATGATCGAAAGTTTTGGCGCCGAACTCGACAAAACCGATGCCTTTACGCTTGCCGAGCGCATTGCCAAATCTTCCGGAATCATTCGAGAACTCTTAGCTGAAAAAGACAAAGGCCCTGAAGAGGTGGAGCGCTTTCAGAACATCGAAGAACTCTTGGCTGGTATTCAAGAATTTGTGCGCGCAGCTGAAGCCGATGTACCCCGTACGCTCGCCGACTTCATGATGGACGTCGCACTACTCACAGACGCCGACCAAGACAAACCCGAAGACCGCAACCACGTCAGCCTCATGACCATTCACTCGAGTAAAGGGCTTGAATTTCCGAACATCTATATTGTGGGCCTCGAGGAGAATTTATTTCCTTCACAAATGGCACTCAACTCGCGAACCGAACTCGAAGAAGAACGCAGGTTGTTTTACGTGGCGCTCACCCGCGGCATGCGCAGCTGCATGCTCTCGTATGCTACCAGCCGCTTTACTTGGGGCCAATCCATTATGTGTGAACCCTCGCGCTTCATCGACGAAATTGACCCGCAATATTTACAATTTGAATCCGTAAGTCGGGCCGCAAATAGCCGCTCCTTAATGGGCTCTGGCGGTTTTGACCGCGGCTTTACCGGCGGGCTCAACAAACCAATGCCCAATGCTCCTCAACTGCGTTCCTTAAAAGAAGTAAGTCAAAGTAAGGCTCCTGCTAATTCAGAAAATACGCTTGCCATAATGGTTGGCCACAATATTATGCACGATCGCTTCGGCAAAGGAAAAGTACTGAAATTAGAGGGTCAGGGTGCCGACAAAAAAGCAACGATCTTTTTTCCGCAGCACGGATCAAAAACCGTTTTATTGAGGTTTGCGAATATCCAAATACTTGAAGATTAGTATTCTAGATTCATTCAATTAAATAAGAAATTGAATCAGAACTTACTGTATAATTTCTTATTCTTCTAAAAGATCAGGGCGTCTTTCTTTGGTTCTGGCATACGCTGCCGCCTCACGCCAAGCGTCTACCTCTTTTGGATTGCCGCCAAGCAAGACCTCCGGTACAGCTAAACCCTTAAACTCAGGTGGGCGCGTGTAAACCGGTGGCGCCAAGAGGCCATCTTGAAAAGAATCGGTGAGCGCTGAAGTTTCGTCGTTGAGCACACCCGGTATAAGTCGAACTACCGCATCTACAACAATTGCCGCAGCGAGTTCTCCCCCACTCAACACATAAGAACCGATTGAAATTTCCTTAGTGACATACAAATCGCGCACGCGCTGGTCTACCCCTTTGTAATGCCCGCACAAAATCAATAAGTTTTCTGCCAAAGAAAGCTGGTTACAAGTGGTTTGTTCGAGCAAAGCGCCGTCTGGCGTCATGTAGATAATTTCGTCGTATTGGCGCTCTGCTTGCAAGGCTTCGATTGCTTTTGAAATAGGCACAACGCTCATCACCATGCCCGCTCCACCACCGTATTGGTAGTCGTCTATGTTGCGGTGTTTGTTGTCTGCGTAATCGCGCAAATTGTGCACATGGATTTCGACATGTCCTTTGGTTTGGGCACGTTGCATAATAGAAGCGGCAAAAGGGCTCGTGAGTAACTCCGGAAGCACAGTAAGAATATCAATACGCATACTGCAAAGGTAAGTCAATTCAGCACAAATTACTACCTTTGCACAAACCCTATTTCATGATCCAATTATCTGAACGTTTACTGGCAATGGAGGAGTCTGCAACCATTGCAATGGCTAAAAAAAGCCGCGAACTCAAGTCTCAAGGAAAAGACGTCATTTCTTTATCTTTAGGAGAGCCAGATTTCCATACACCAGACTTCATCAAAGCTGCTGCTGTAGAGGCATTGGAACAAAACTACACCACTTACACGCCCGTACCCGGCTACGACGACCTCCGCGAAAGCATCGCGCACAAATTTCTCCGCGACAACAACCTTACTTACACCAAGGATCAAATCGTCGTGTCAACAGGTGCAAAGCAAAGTATTGCCAATTTGGTTTTGAGTCTGATCAACCCCGGAGACGAAGTCATCATTCCTGCGCCTTATTGGGTTTCTTACTTAGAAATTGTAAAAGTTGCAGAAGGTGTTCCTGTCGTTATTGCTGCCGGCATCGACAAAGATTTCAAAATCACAGGAGCTGACCTCGAAGCGGCCATCACACCTAAAACCAAATTACTCATGTTCTCTACACCTTGCAACCCCACAGGTTCGGTGTACAGCAAAGAAGAACTCCAAGACCTCGCTCGCGTTTTGGCTAAGTACCCACAAGTGGTTGCGATGTCAGACGAAATCTACGAGCACATCAATTTTGTAGGCAAGCACGAAAGCCTCGCACAGTTTCCAGAAATCTACAACCAAGTTGTCACCGTCAATGGTGTGTCCAAAGCATGGGCCATGACCGGTTGGCGCTTGGGTTATATCGGTGCGCCAAAAGAAATTGCCGCCGCCTGCGATAAAGTACAAGGTCAGTTTACTTCAGCTACTTGCTCCATCACACAACGCGCAACTATCGCTGCCATGAACGCAGACCCAAGTGTGCTCAAAGACATGATCGCTGCATTTGAAAGCCGCCGCAATTTGGTTTTGGGTGGCCTGCGTAACATTCCAGGGCTTAAGGTCAACAACCCGGGTGGCGCTTTTTATGTATTCCCAGACTGTTCTGCATATTTCGGCAAAAATTACAACGGACAAATCATCCATAATTCCGATGACCTCTGTATGTATCTACTAGAGGTGGCTTTGGTGGCGTGTGTTGGTGGAGCCGCATTCGGAGACCCCAACTGCTTTCGCATCAGCTACGCTGCCTCAGAAGAAATCCTGCAAAAAGCAGTCGAGCGCATCTCCAACGCATTGGCACAACTTCAATAAGAGATGCAACTACAGGCACTATTTGACGCCTTCAACGGCAAGCGTGTATTGGTCGTCGGCGACGTCATGACCGACGCCTACTACCATGGCGAAGTTCACCGCATGAGCCCTGAAGCTCCGGTTCCTGTTGTTGATTTACAAACACAAGAACAACGCATTGGCGGCGCTGGCAACGTAGCCCTCAACCTCATCGCACTTGGCGCCAAAGCCATTCTTGCTAGTGTTATCGGACAAGATCCTGCAGGTCAAGAG
This sequence comes from uncultured Flavobacteriia bacterium, assembly GCA_937975705.1. Lineage (GTDB taxonomy): Bacteria > Bacteroidota > Bacteroidia > Flavobacteriales_D > Crocinitomicaceae > UBA952. The sequence goes on from CALJTX010000026.1 coordinate 46,599, forward strand.
CTGCTGCAAATGCTACAAAACGCCGGCATTCAAACCGCTGCACTTGTGGTTTCGACCGAGAGAAAAACAACCATCAAAACCAGGGTGCTTTCCAACGGCAAGCAAATGCTGCGCATCGACTCCGAGGACCAACACGACCTCAGCGCCAACGAAACCTCAGCACTTCAACAGCACATTCTTGAACTTCTCGATCAAGGTATCGACGGTATTTTATTAGAAGACTACAACAAAGGAGTGCTCACCACAGACCTCATCCATTGGCTAATTGCTGAAGCAAATGCACGGCAAATCCCTGTTGTGGTGGATCCTAAAAAGAAAAATTTCTTGGCTTACAAAGGCTGCACGCTTTTCAAACCCAATTTAAAAGAACTCAAAGAAGGGCTACAAATTACATTTGATTACCAAAAAGATCCGAATGCCTTAAATGCGGCAATGGAAAATTTGCAAGATCAATTAGCAAGTCGCTACACATTTGTTACCCTTTCAGAACACGGCGTTCAACTCTACGACGGAGAAGCCCACCACCACCACCCTGCCCATTTGCGCAATATCGCCGATGTATCTGGCGCAGGCGACACCGTAATTGCAACTACCTGCCTTTGTCTTATTTGCGGTGCCACACCCAGCACCATTGCAGCTGTAGCCAATTTAGCCGGTGGTTTGGTCTGTGAACAACCCGGTGTTGTCAGTATCAACAAACAAAAATTGCTCGAAGAAGCACTCCAACTCATCTCTTAAGCTATGTCTCAAAAAGTAGTCAAGCCTTACGACTCAGGCCAATCCAAAAAAGAAGAAGTTGCCCAAATGTTCAACAACATTTCTGCCAACTACGATTTCTTAAATCACTTCTTGTCTTTAGGCATAGACCACCTTTGGCGTAGAAAAGCGGTCAAGCAGCTGCAAGCACAACAACCAAAAGTCATTCTAGATTTGGCAACAGGTACCGGCGACTTCGCCATTGCGTGCCTTAAGCTCAATCCTGACAAAATCATTGGCATGGACATCTCCTCCGGCATGTTAGCAGTTGGAAAGCAAAAAATGAAAAAACGCGCTTTTGACCACGTCATTGACATGCAACTCGGCGACTCCGAAAACATGCCATTCGAAGATGCGACTTTTGATGCCATCACCGTTGGCTTTGGGGTGCGCAACTATGAAAATCTAGAAAAAGGTCTGGGCGAAATGCTGCGTGTACTCAAACCAGGAGGTCAGGCCATTGTTTTAGAGTTTTCCAAGCCAAAAGCCTTTCCAATCAAGCAACTCTTTGGTTTTTATTCAAAAGTACTCATTCCACTTTTTGGCAAATACATTTCCAAAGATGAGCGCGCTTACACCTATTTACCTGAGAGCGTTGCAGCGTTTCCGGAAGGTGCAGATTTCATGAACGTGCTTCAAAAAGTGGGATACCAAGCCCACAAACAAATCCGTTTGAGTGGCGGCATTGCCAGTATTTATATCGGTCAAAAACCCACTCAACAATAAACTACTTCAAGAATCGTTAGTCTGACATGCGTTTGCTCCTCTATTTTTGTTTTTTATGCAGTTTGACCACCATGGCGCAAACACAAAAACAGCAGCGTTATAAAAATTTCGACAAACGCTTTATTCATTTTGGCTTTATGCTTGGCGTCAATAGTTCCGACTTCACCGTCATGCCCAAACCAAATGCCTACAACCAGTACCAATTGCTTTCGCTTACCAACGACGCCCAACCGGGTGGTCAACTCGGAATCCTCACCACCATTAAACTTGGCACCCCCACCATTCGTTTTCGTTTCATTCCAACACTATCGTTTCAGGAGCGGGTGCTCAACTACAAAAGCCTCGACACCATCTGGTTTTTAAATGGCAGCGGCCAACAACGCGTCAATTCAACCAATCTGGAATTTCCCATGATGCTCCAATTCCGAACCAAGCGCTACAACAACTTTACGGCTTACTCTCTTTTTGGCATGCAATACGCCATTGACCTTCAGTCTCAGCAAGATGCCTCTCAAAATTTTTACGACCCTTTTGTCAAAATCAAAAAAAATGATTGGCAAGGGCAAATTGGAGCTGGTATTGAATTTTTTGCACCCTACTTTAAATTTGGCTTAGAACTCAAATATAGCCATGGCTTCAAGAGTAGCTTTATCCAAGACTACACACCTGTTTCGAATCCGATTGACCAGCTCTACAATCGCGCTTGGTATTTCTCCTTGATTTTTGAAGGATGAGTCAGGTTGTCAACTTTGTATGTAGCCCTGAAGAAGCCCAGGACCATCACTTTTTGGAGCAGCGCATCCGCAAAGAATTAGCGCTTCATTCACAAAATCAGATTGAATTTCGTTGGCGCAAGCGCAGCATAGACGCGCGGCAAAGACAAATAAAAGTCAATGCGAGTTTTGAGGTGGCTATAGACGCAGCGCTTGCGCCTCGTTTTACCACCCAAAAATTTGAGCTTTTGGCCCCAGACGCTCCGGTTGTGCACATTATTGGTGCTGGCCCCGCCGGACTCTTTGCCGCGTTGCAAGCGGTGACGCAGGGGCTGAAGCCGATCGTGTTTGAACGCGGCAAAGATGTCCGCGCGCGCAGGCGCGACCTCGCCAAACTGACCAAATCCCATGAGCTCAACCCCGAATCCAATTATTGTTTTGGCGAGGGCGGGGCCGGCACTTATTCGGATGGCAAACTGTACACGCGCTCTAAAAAACGAGGCGATGTCCAAAAAGTATTGGAGTGGCTCGTGCAATTTGGCGCCAAAGAAGACATCCTCATCGATGCGCATCCGCATATTGGCACCAACAAACTGCCCCAACTCATTGAAGCCATCCGAGAGCAAATCATGGCTGCAGGTGGAGAAATCCACTTTGAACACAAACTCACTGATATCGAGATTTCTGAAGGACGCATTGCTCAAATTGAAATCAATAGCAGCCAAAAAATTCCGGTTTCTAAACTCATACTTGCAACCGGACATTCAGCAAGAGATATTTTTGAACTCCTGCAACGCAACAACATCGAGATCAAAGCCAAACCTTTCGCATTAGGTGTTCGTGTAGAACACACTCAAGCATATATCGACGGCTTACAATACCACGGCAGGCTCAATGATGCCTACCTTCCTCCGGCCTCTTACAGCTTGGTAACGCAAGTGGACAACCGCGGCGTTTATTCATTTTGTATGTGCCCAGGCGGAATTATAGCTCCCTGCGCAACTGCGCAAGGTGAAGTCGTTACGAATGGTTGGTCGCCGTCGAAGCGCAATAATATTTATGCCAACTCTGGAATTGTAGTCGGCATAGAACCTACAGACTTTGAAAACGACCGCGACCCAATGGTTTGCCTCAACTTTCAAAAGGAAATAGAACAACGTTGTTGGCAGGCTGCTGGGCAAACCCAAAAAGTACCTGCACAAGGCCTGGCCGATTTTGTAAACGGCAGCCTAAGCACTTCTTTTCCAAGGTCTTCTTATCAGCCTGGAATTGTAAGTGTAAATCTCAAAGAGATTTTCCCTGCATTTGTTTATGAGCGCCTCAGACAGGCCTTCCTCGATTTCGATCAAAAAATGCCCGGCTTTATCACCAACGATGCCGTAGTGCACGCGCCAGAATCACGCACCTCCTCCCCTGTTTTGATCCCCAGAGACCCACTTAGTTTTCAGCACACACAAATTGCCAATCTGTATCCAATTGCCGAAGGTGCTGGATATGCTGGCGGTATCGTTTCGGCAGCCATCGATGGCTTAAACTGCATAGAAAAGATTGCGTCTTCACACGTAAGTCCTTAATTTTAAGGTACAAAAGCAAAACCTCATGAGATATTTATTTTTTTTAACCCTCTTCTTTGTTCAATTCAAAGCAAGTGCACAATTAGATACCTTATTTTGGTTTGTGGCTCCTGAAGTAGCGCAAAACCATGGAGACCGTCCTATTGTTTTTCGCTTTGCCTCTTTGAGTCAGGCGGCAACCATTACCATAAGCCAGCCTGCAAACCCATCCTTCCCTGTTCAAACCATTAACTTGTTGGCCAACGATGCCCAAACACTTGACCTCACTCCATGGATTGACATCATTGAAAACAAACCCCCAAATACTGTATTGCCCTATGGTTTTAAAATTGCAGCATCTGTACCTGTAATGGGCTATTATGAAGTCACGCCTACCTGTAATTGCAATCCAGATATTTTTACTTTGAAAGGTAAAAATTCACTCGGCACTTCTTTTGTTGTTCCTGCACAAAGCTTTCTTAACAATGCCTCATACGCGCATTCGGGCTTCAATATCGTTGCGACCCAAAACAACACGACCATCACCATTAACCCAAAACAAGCGATTGTTGGTCATGCTGCAAATATTCCTTTTACGATTGTATTGCAAAAAGGAGAAACCTTTTCTGCAGAGGCTGCATCTATTATCGGCAATCAACATCTGAGTGGCTCCACGATCACCAGTAATAACCCTATTGCTGTTACTATCCACGACGATTCCATGAGCGGCGCGCCTTATGGCGGTTGTGCAGATATCATGGGTGACCAACTCATTCCCAACCAAGTGATTGGTAGCGAATATATTATCCTCAAGGGCTACCTAAATGGACCCGACAAAATCTATGTTGTTGCGGCTCAAAACAATACCCAAATTACTGTAGACGGCACTGTGGTTGCTACGATCAATGCCACAGACACCTACATTCATACGCTCAGCAACCCAACTGTTTTGATCCAAACAAGTTTACCTACGCATGTTTTGCACACCACGGGCTTTGGCTGTGAAGTTGGTGGCGCAATTCTGCCTGCTATTGTATGTACTGGTTCCAATAATGTAGCTTTTGTGCGTTCGACAAACGAATTTTTTGCCATCAATATTCTCGTTCCTGCTGGTGGTGAAAACAACTTCACATTCAATGGCACTGCGGGCGTCATCAACTCTGCTATGTTTAACTTTGTACCAGGTACAAATAATGCCTGGAAATATGCCCAAATAGATGCCAGTAGTTTTGTTGGTGTTCAGATGGCCTCGCGCATAGACAATCCGAACTTCAAATTTCACCTTGGCGTCGTACACGGCGGTTCATCAAGCGGCTGCCGATATGGTTACTTCAGCGACTTTGCCGCGGCACAATATCAGATCAGCGTAAATGACCAAAGCTTTTGCGTTGGTGAGCCGATATTACTCAGTACAAACACCTTAACTGGCGCCACCTACAACTGGTCAGGTCCAAATAACCTGAGTTCTAGCGGGCCTCAAATACAAATTGCGCAAGCCCAACTTTCCGACGCAGGTACGTACACCATTTCTGGCTACCTACCCGGCACCTGCGCAATTGTACCAGATACTATTGATATTACCGTAAATGCAAATCCTACGGCACCTCAAATCCTGAGCAACGGGCCAGTTTGCGCAGGAGACTCCTTAACTTTTTGGTCTAATACCACTGCAGCGCAATATTTTTGGACCCAAGGAACCTTCGCTTCCGGACTCGATTCACTGAGCTTATTACTCAATCCTGGTTCTTATTCAGCCAGCTTAAGTATCATCGACACCAATGGCTGCGCTTCCGCACCAAACACCCTCACTACCTCCGTATTTTCCAACCCGACCATAAATTACAATGGCCCCTCAAGCGTTTGCGGCCCAATTGCCAACTTGACTGCTGCAATTGTTCTCGATCCACAAGACCCCATGAATCAGTTGATTTGGCAGCAAAATAATCAGACCATTGGCACTGGAAATCCATCTGTATTTGAACTTGCATCCAACAACGGCAGTATTGAAACGTTTACAGCTCAAATAACGAGTAATCTAGGTTGCACAGGTAGTGACACCTTCCAAGTGAGTTTCAACCCTTATCCGCAGGCCGATTTTGTAGCTAAAGCACTTTGTGACGGTCAAACCATCAATTTGAGCAACCAAAGCACTTGGACGGGTACACCACTCCCTGGCACCACCCTTCAAACTCAATTTTTACCTGGCGATGGTCCAACCCTAAATGCAATCCCTTCCAGTTATACTTACGCTCAAAGCGGAAGTTATACGGGCACACTCATTCTAACGAGCAGTGCGGGCTGCAGCGATACCATTTCTCAAGCCTCCCAATTACTGGCCGTACCACAACTCACACTTCTTCACGAGGATACCTGCGGCCAAACAGCTACTTTTCATGCACTCTATGATGCCCTCCCCTCCAACATCCAAAGTTTTCAATGGCAAATCAATAACCAAATCCTGACGCAAAACCCGCTTACACAAACTTTCAGCCAAGCTGGAACTTACCCGTATTCTTTTACTTTGAACTTACAGAATGGTTGTTCATACGTGGAAAATGGCGCTATTGATATCATTGCATCGATCACCCTCCCTAACCTCGTTTTTCCGAATGTCATTTCGACAAGCAGTAATGCAAACAACCACCAATGGAAGATTGATCCGCTCTATGAAAATTGCGCCGAATACAACTTGCAAATTCTCAATCGTTGGGGACAAGTCATTTTTGAATCCTCCACCGCGCAAAAACCTTTTGAAGGAAAAAACGAACAAGGTGAAGAACTTGCCGAAGGGATCTATTTTTATCTATTTACAAGTGGCGAACAGAAAAGACATGGCTTTATTCACGTGATCCGTTAAGAACACGTAAATTTGAAGCATGAAACGCGTTGTAGTTGGTCTTTCTGGCGGAGTTGATTCTAGTGTAGCAGCACTTTTACTCCAACAACAAGGATATGAGGTCATCGGTATGTTTATGCGCAATTGGCATGACCAAAGCGTTACCCTCTCCGACGAATGCCCTTGGATAGACGATTCCAACGATGCATTGCTTATCGCACAACAGCTCGGCATCCCATTTCAGGTCATCGATTTATCGGAAGAATACAAAGACCGTATTGTCAATTATATGTTTGCAGAGTACCAAGCAGGTCGAACACCTAACCCGGATGTGCTATGCAACAGAGAAATCAAATTTGATGTCTTTTTGAAAGCCGCCCTTGATTTAGGCGCTGATTATGTTGCCACGGGTCACTACTGCCAAAAACGCGCAAACGCAGATGGCACTTTTAGCTTACTAGCTGGCGCAGACCCGGGTAAAGACCAATCCTACTTTTTGTGTCAATTGAGCCAAGCACAGCTCTCCAAAGCGCTGTTTCCTATTGGGCATCTTCAAAAAGCGGAAGTGCGACAAATTGCCCTGGACAACGGCCTCATTACCGCTGACAAAAAAGATTCGCAAGGGCTTTGCTTTGTTGGTAAAATTGCACTCCCGACTTTTCTTCAGCAGCAATTGGCACCCAAAGAAGGTCCGATCATTGAAGTATCACCCGATTTGCCCATCTATGAAGCGTACAACGCACTCGATCCAAAAAAAGATCCAATTGAAGCGTTGGCCGCACCTTTTTCTTATACCCCGGCTGATGGAAAGCAAGTAACCACCCAACAAGGTGCGCACTACTACACAATTGGGCAAAGAAAAGGCCTGCACATTGGAGGCAGACCTGAACCCAGTTTTGTAATCGGAATAGACACCTTAAATAACATTGTATATAGCGGTCAAACTGAACAACATCCGGGACTTAATCGCTGGGCATTAAAGCTCGATGAAAATAGCATCACTTGGATCAACAAAATTCAAGAATTTGAATCGACCCATATGCTTACGTGTATGGTCAGGATCCGCTACCGCCAGCCTTTACAACAAGCAACATTACTCAAAAATGACTCGGGCTATTACATTCTTTTTGAACAAAAGCAAAAAGGAATTGCCCCTGGACAATTTGCCGCCTGGTATCACCAAGATGAACTGCTCGGCTCAGCCGTAATTGCATAAAAAAAAGGACCCGAAACGGGCCCTTTTTTTTTGTCTAACTATAAATCAACTATTAATTGAGGATCAGTGCAAAACCTTGCGGTTCTTCACTTAATTTGGCTTCTGTGAAACGAATGTTATCTAATAAATCAGCCACTTCAAAAATATTTAATGGGCTTTGTGAACCCAATTGACGGTGCTGATCTAATTTCAATTTCGCTTGGCGAATTGATTTGCTGCGGAGAGATTGAATACTTGTGGTCATGTCGTTTGTTGTTGGTTTGGGCTTGGATACGCTAAGAATTGTGCCAAGGTTTCAAATTCTCAGAAAAATATCATTAAAAAAAGTAAGTAACACGATTTATTATCCTTATTAAGAGCTATTTAACTTTTCAAAAAAAAGTTTAAAACCTCACCAAATTTATTCTTTCCACCCTCTTTGCTATGTGTATGAACGTTCTCAAAGGACATCCTTATATTTGCATTGTGAAACATTTACCCATACTTCTACTCCTTCTACTTTGCGCTTGTCAAGAGCAAGTAGACACCGAAACTACCAACGAGAACACGTCTCAAGAATTGCCAACAAAAGGCAAGCAAAGTTTAAATACCTATGCAGACCGCATGGTGCGCGCCAAACTGGGCATCCAAGCCAATGAAAAATTTGAATTGAAAATATACCGTGCGCAGCTAGATGCCGACGGCATTGAAGATGCTGTCATTACGGTGAATCGCTTGGATTTTGCCATGAAAGAAGCCATGGCCTCAGCAAACCCAGCCAAACGTGCAGAACTTGGCTTTATGGGTAACTTCAATTATTTTTTCTTTTTTGACGGCAAATTAGACATGCTCTCCCCTCCTATTGCCGTTCCTTCTTCACCGTTGTTACCATTGAAGGTCAGTTTTGAAAACCTCAGTTCACCGATTTACAAAGACATCTTAATTGACTTTCGCATTCGCAATGCGAGTTATAAAGATTTTTATACGGTCAGTAACCATACACCCCGACGAATTTTCCAGTTCAAAAACTTTGATGGGTTGGGTACTTCCCTTACCGAGGCCTACCATTTTGAGTACGGCGCTGGCTCCTACGGACCGCAAAAAAATATTTTTGTGATGGAGGCCAAATTAGAAACGCTTCCAAATGGAGCAGATAAAAACACGTTTGTACCTCAATTAAAACGGCTAGAAAAAATCAAATACACCTTTTTCTATTTAGAAAGCGAAGCCAAATACGCCACTAAAGATACACCATAAAAAAAGGCGGAGCTGCGCTCCGCCTTTTGCTTGCATACGGCCTTATTTCCTTAGAAATTTCCGCGAAGTGTCAGGATGAAATTTCTTCCTGGTGCAGAGATGTTTGAAGCAAACATGCGGTAGTTTTGGTCTGTGATGTTTTCACAGGCTACCTGAATACTCAATTGGTTGTTGATATTGTAATTCGCTCTCAAATTCAAGGTGTACCAACTTGGCATGCCATCAGGTGTAGCGTAAGAAAAGTTGTCTTCACCAACTAAATTGTAATCTTCCAGGTGTTTCCATCCAGAATACATTGCATATCCTTCTACTTTAAGCTTGTTATGCAGCGCAGTATAACGCAAACTTAACTTTCCAAACGCCGGAGCAATATGGTCTAATGGATAAGGAATGCTATCGGTCAGGATGCGGCCAAACGTATAATTATAGCTTCCTGAAAGTTGCAAATTATTGGTCAATTGTGCTTGTAAGAAAGCCTCAAAACCTCTTACATATGCATTACCTGCATTGGTTGTGGTGAGCACCTGACTCATCTGACCATCGTATAGCACGCTATCAGCACCATTAAAGGTACCGTTCTGGACAGTAAGTGCATTGGTCAAGTAGGTTTGGTAGGCATTCACGCCAATGGTACTTTTCTTCATGAACTGGTATTGAAGTCCAAGCTCCGCGTTGTAAGCATATTCTGCTTTTAAAGTTGGATTTGGTACAATCACAGCACCGGGCACTGATTCAAAGACTTTGGTGAGGTCATCTACATTTGGTGCTCTAAACGCAGTAGATCCATTCAGGGAAACACGCAGTTTTTGTGTTGGCATGTAAATCAGACCTAAATTCCCATTCAATGCGAGATGATTCTGCTGAATTTGGTTGAACGGGAATGGGAAAAATGTTTGATCCACAAATTTTGCTTGCAAGCCAACTTGAGAAAATCGAATGCCATCGTTAATGATGAGCTTGTCCGAAACCTCAAAAGTATGCGACGCATAAAGTGCAGCGCCTTGCATAGAGGATCCGCCGTCAGGGTAGCGCGTATCAATAGCTGTTTGCACGCCTGTATTGATGTTCTCGGCAAAGGCAGTAGAATTGACTTTATTCAAATAGGCTTCTGCACCATAACGCAACTCATGCGCACCTATTTTTTTCATGAAGTCGGCGTTTAAGGTATAGATATCGAGTTGTTCGATGCGGTGATTGAGACTTGCTTTCTGAAATCTTCTATCCATGCGACTTTCCTCAATACCTTGATACGCCAAAATAATTCTTGCGTTGTCATAGCATTTGGTCGCATTACTGAGCTCTAAAGTGTAAGCGGCCAACAAACGGTACTGTGGTCCGTAATACCATTCAGCAAATTTTGGTTTCGCGCCAGACAGCAGTGTCAAGCGGTCATATCGATCGATATTGCCCGAATTGGATAATTGTAAATTCAAGTGGTGCTGTACACCTGGTTTTTGTACAAAACTGAATTTTTGAAGTACATCGTATTGCGTATAGCCTGAACCAACTTGCAAAGAGCTATCTGTATTGACCATCATGCTATCTTGACCATTTACCTGGGCAACATACCAAGGGCGATAACCTAAATTCCCTATCGCTGCGGATCTGTTTTTTCCTTGACGCAAATCTCCAAAATTGGAATAAGAAATGGAGGTAAGAGACGCGAAGCGTTTGGTACCCACATTGACTTGCGCATTGGCTGCATAACCTGCACTTGCAGAGAAAGCGCGCATGTACGCACTGCTGCGTACCAATAACTGATCTGAGGTGCTGAATACCGGTTTTTTGGTCTGAAAACTCATCACACCACCAATAGCATCAGAACCATACATTACTGAACCTGGACCAAAAACAAGCTCCACGCGATCCATATTCGCTTGATCAAGTGTGAGGCAATTTTGGAGGTGACCACCGCGATAGATGGCATTGTTCATTCTGATACCGTCTACAACAAGTAATACTTTATTGGTTTCAAAACCGCGAATGATCGGACTACCTCCACCAAGCTGACTTTTCTGTACGAATACAGACCCCGAATTAGCCAGAACATCGGCCATGGAAGTCTGTTGTTGAAATTGCATTTCAGCAGCGCGAACAACTTGAATTTTTTGAGCAACGTCTTTTCGTTTCTCAGTGCTTCGATTCGCCGATACAACCGTTTCGTTTTCGGTTTGCGCATTCGGTAGCATATAAACCGTAATGGCGACTGCACTACCTGAATTCGGGATATTCAATTGGTAGGGCTCATAATCCGGATGGTTGATTTCAATGACGAGCGGAAATTGTGCCGACTCAATCTGATAAACCGTATTCGTTTGTTGACTGAGTTTGGCTTTGGTTTTAAAGGAGAGGCCATTAACGGATTCGAAAGTGAAGGCATCTCTTACTTCAAAGGTGGTTTGGGCTTGCACCATAAAGAAATTGGTCAAGCCTATAAATAGACATAACAATATTGTTTTCATGAATTGAAAGTTAAAATTTAAAAAATACGAATTGAACTGGGGTATTTTTTAAACTTCCGGAGGAGGCGCAACAATAGAGCGCACTCTTGTGAGATAAAGATTCAGGTATGGAAATTGAACTTGAGGATGATAACCATCGATGTCTTGATGTTTAAATACAAATGGCTGGATTGGCTCCATGGGCTCATTCATGAGTTTGAGCCAGCCGTGAACCGGATGCTGGTCTGAAGAATTGACGAGATTGTCTGCGGTAGCAAAATCGAGTTTCTCGAAAAGGGCCGTCTCTTGGCGGTCATCGATACATTGAAAATACCAAATGCCTTTTACTTTCTGCTTGTGAACGACATCGTAGAAGCGACCATTGAGCCTGAATTCATGTGGCTTAACCCAATTCAGTTTTTGACTTTCCTTGGCTGTAAAATGAAACTTGATCAATTGATTTTCAGGAACAGAAAGCTTGATTGCCTTTTTGATTTCTTTGCGAATAAAATAGTGTTCGAGCTCCACAAACGTGAAAAAACCCACGAATTGGTAGCTCAAAAGTGCCAAGAAACCATAAAGCAAAAATTTTCGCACCTTCAAATATAGTAGTATTTTTACCACGCTTAAAATATTTACAATGAAGTTCATCATTTCGTGCATTGCACTTTTTTATGGTTTAACCCTTTTTGGTCAGGCCCCTGGTTCCCTTGACCTCACCTTCGCTACTACTGGTTTTGCAAGTTACGGACCCGTGGCTTCCAATTTCATGGACAACGCACAAGATGTAGTGACGCTACCTAACGGTAAAATGGTTTACTGCGGCACATCCGGACTGACCTCAAGTCTCGGAATGGTGGTCGTTCGACTCAATTGCAACGGAACCATAGACAACACTTTTGGAACAAATGGCTACTATCTATACAACGCTCCTGTGGGCTCAAGCTTTGCCTATGACATGGAATTATTGCCAAATGGTCAAATTCTAGTTGCCGGAGCCACAAGCATTACTGCTGCTAACCCACAATTCTCGATGTTTAGGTTGAACAGCAATGGAACACTAGATCAGACTTTTGGGGTCAACGGCTTTTTCCATAACGACATTGGCTCAAGTGAAGACTACGCACGCAAAATTCTGATCCAAAATAACAAGATCATCTTGGTTGGTGTTTCTAAATTACCTGGTTTCACTACCAATCGTTTGGCACTGACGCAATGTGACATGAATGGGCAAATTGACCCTACTTTCGGTACAGCCGGTACAACCGTTTTTCAGAACGCAACAGGAGCATCTTGTTTTGGCCAAAGTGCGGTTATCGGCAACAACCAGGATATTTTCATTTGTGGTGATGCCTATATCAACAATGTATATTATCCGCTATTGGCAAAAGTATCGGCAACAGGTATTCCTTATGCAGCATTTGGCAGCAACGGTGTACTTATCCCGATGAACTTTAATGCGCGCTTTTTTGACATTGAATACGATGGTTCGAAATTGATTATGGCTGGGCAAAACAATGTGGGCCCTTGGGATTTCTTGTTGCAAGCCAGAAACACCACCGACGGCGGGCTCGTTACAACTTTCGGAACCGCTGGAAGTTCTATTGTAGACGTTGTTCAGGCTGATACCTATTATGAGTTATTGATTCACCCTGATGGTTCTTTATTGGCCTGTGGCACAACCGGAACTGCCGGCATTGGTGCAGCACGCGATTTCATTCTTTCCAAATACAATTCTAACGGCATCCTCGACAATACTTTCGGAACAAACGGACACACCATTACTAGCTTTGCAACCGCCTGGGACGACGCCTACGGCATGGATTTGTATCCAGGCAACAAAGTGGTGCTCGCGGGTTTTAGCGCCCAAACCAACACACAACACGCTATTGCGCGCTATGCATACGGAGCTGCTACTCCTGTTGCTGGCTGCATGGATCCGCTTTCTTGTAACTACAATTGCTTGGCGACAGTGAGTAATGGCAGCTGTTTGTATCCAAATACCGCTTGCAACGACGGCAATCCAATGACCATTAATGACAGCACAGACGCCAATTGCAACTGTGTTGGACAATTGGTCACTACCATCCCGGGCTGCATGAATCCAAATGCATGTAATTACAACCCACTCGCAACCGTAGACGACGGTTCTTGTATTTTACCGGGCAGTCCGTGTAACGACAACAACCCGAACACCATCAATGACAGCATTGGCCCCAACTGCAATTGTGTTGGCGCACTTATTGTACCGGGCTGTATGAACCCCGCAGCCTGCAATTACAATCCGCTAGCGAATGTTGACAACAACAGCTGCTTGTTCCCAGGCCAGCTTTGCGACGACGGCAACCCGAACACCATCAATGACTCGATTAATCCAGATTGTATTTGTATCGGTAATGTGATCGTTTATGGCTGTACTGATCCACTGTCTTGTAATTATAATCCACTGGCCAATGTAAATGACAACAGTTGTATTTATCCAGACGCGCCGTGCAACGACAACAATCCGGATACTTTTAACGACGTGCTCGACTCGCTATGCAACTGTGTTGGCACCTTGTATGTGAGCGGCTGTATGGATCCTAACGCTTGTAATTACAATCCTTTAGCAAATATTGACGACAACAGCTGCATTTTACCAGGTAGTCCTTGCGACGACGGCAATGCCCTCACTATCAACGATTCGCTTGACATGAATTGCAACTGTGTAGGCTTAGATATTTCTGGCGTACTTGAAAATCAAATCCAATTTGAGATTTATCCGAATCCGAGTTCAACTGCTTTCACCATAGCAACCAATTTTACTCAGAATAAGACCGTCTATATTACTGATTTACAAGGAAAAGTTTTGCTTCAAATCAATTCGAATAAGTCGACTGACAGCATAGACTGCACGCCTTTAGCAAACGGCACTTATCTGGTTCAGGTCAAAACGACAGCTACACAGCTGACCAAGAAATTACACGTGCAGCATTGATGAAAGAAGGTCAACTTGAATTCGTTCAGCGTAGACGCTTTTATCACAATGATTTAGCAGGTAAGGACAAGATTGTGATTGCCTTGCATGGTTATGGGCAATTAGGTCAATATTTTTACCGCAAGTTCCAATCTTTGGAATCTGAATATGGGCTTGTCATTGTAGAAGGCCCACACCGTTTTTATCTCGAAGGCAGCAGCGGTCGTGTTGGCGCCTCCTGGATGACCAAAGAATGGAGAGCGCAAGACATCGAAGAAAACAATCGCTACCTCAAACAATTGATAGAGAAGGTCAGCAGTGAAAACCCGAAAGCCACGCTTTATTTATTGGGTTTCTCACAGGGTGGTGCTACGGCAGCACGATTGTTTGAGCAATTTCCGGCGTTGGCTTCACACTTGATATTATGGGCCAGCGTGTTTCCGCCAGATCTACAAAAACTGCACTTCCCTCAGGGCAAAACACTTCATTTTGTATTGGGAAATAAGGACCCCTATTTTGATTCAGAAAGCAGCATAAAAGTACAAGAAGCATATACTGCTCTTGGATTTAAGGTGCATCGCTTTGATGGAGCTCATGATGTAGACATCCTTACACTCAAAGGAATTCTAAACAACTCTTGAAGCGCTGTTCAACAAAGCTACGCTTGGTCGTTTTTACCCTCCCATTGGCCTACTACGGCCGTTGCAATAGAATTGCCTAACACGTTTGTTGCGGAGCGGAACATATCACAAAAATGGTCTATCGGCAAGATAAGCGCAACACCTTCAATTGGAATATTGAACATGCCACATGTAGCTGCAACGACTACCAAACTTGCTCTGGGTACGCCAGCAATTCCTTTACTTGTGAGCATCAGGACCAACAACATAGTAAGTTGCGTGCCTGTATCTAAGTCCACACCGTAAACTTGCGCAATAAAAATACTGGCAAAAGTCATATACATCATGCTGCCATCTAGGTTAAAGGAATAGCCCAATGGAAGCATAAACGATACAATGCGGTCTTTGATCCCAAAGCGCTCTAGTTCTTCAGTTAATTTTGGAAAAACCGCTTCACTACTCGTGGTACCGAAAGCAATCACCAACGGACTCACAATGCGTTTGAGTAAGGTTTTTAAATGACTCCTTAGAAATAAATAACCAACAAACAGCAGCACTACCCACAAGGAGGCAATTCCGACTAAGAAAGAGCTAAAAAACTTGGCGTACGTGAACATTAAGTCCGACACATCTTTTACCGCAAAAACCCCTGCAATGGCTCCAAAAACACCAATTGGGGCAAATTTCATGACGAAATTGACCATTTTAAGGATAATATGTGATGTTTTATCAAGCGCGTTGATGACCGGCTTCACGTTATCTCCTATGGATGCAGCAGCTAAACCAAAAAATATCGAGAAAATAACAATTTGAAGAATTTCATTTGTAGCCATGGCTTCAAACACAGATTTAGGAATGATGTGTTCAATGAAATGTTGTATCGAAAAATCTTGGGTTTTATCGGTAAGCTCCGTGACGGTTGTTTGATCGACATCAGATAGATTGACACCTTTGCCCGGCTGTAAAAAATTGACCCATAACAGACCGATAATCAAAGAAATAAAAGATGCGGAAAAAAACCAAGCCAAGGCCCTACCCCCTATGCGACCAACCGACTTGATGTCTCCTAATTTGGCAATCCCAACAACGAGTGTGGTGAGTACCAGTGGGGCAATGATCATCTGAACCAAGCGAATGAAAATGGTGGCCAGTAATTTGATGTGCGTACTAAATTGGGTCGCCGTTTCAGCCTTAAAATTGGAATGTACAAAAGCACCAAGAAGTCCACCTAACACCATTGCTACCAAAATGTAAAGTGTCAAACGGTTTTTCTTAGTCTTTTCAGGTGTTGTTGTGTGGGTAGTATTTGACATGATTTGGTCCATCTTTTATTTGAATTCATGAAAATAGAAAAAAGCCAAAACATAGCAAGGAATTACTTGTATTAATCCTAGTATTGAAGAATAATACAACTCGACATTTCGTATATTTGACAGACAATCAACACATGGCAACTAACCAAGAACTCGACTTCAATTTCAACGAAGACCAAATGCGCCTTAAAATTCGTGCGCTCGAACAAACTTTAGAAAAAATCTATCTCGGCGGAGGAAAAGCCCGGATTGAAAAGCAACATGAGAGCGGCAAGCTCACGGCTAGAGAACGCATAGAACAACTGCTCGACCCAAATACTGAACGCATTGAAATTGGCGCACTTGCTGGTCACGACATGTATGCCGAACATGGCGGTTGCCCTGGCGGCGGCGTAGTGGTTGTAATCGGATATGTAGCGAAGCGCCAATGTATTGTAGTAGCAAATGACGCAACAGTAAAGGCTGGTGCTTGGTTCCCAATCACGGGTAAAAAAAATCTGCGCGCTCAGGAAATTGCAATGGAAAATCGCTTGCCCATTATTTACCTCGTGGACTCCGCAGGTGTGTATTTACCGATGCAAGAAGATATTTTTGCCGACAAAGAACACTTTGGCCGCATCTTCAGAAACAACGCCAAAATGTCTGCGATGGGCATTACTCAAATTGCAGCAGTAATGGGCAGTTGTGTGGCGGGCGGTGCCTACCTCCCTATTATGTCCGACGAATCACTAATTGTAGATAAAACTGGAACTATTTTCTTGGCGGGGTCCTATTTAGTAAAAGCCGCAATTGGCGAAGATATCGACAATGAATCACTAGGCGGGGCTACAACACAGACTGAAATATCTGGTGTTTGCGATTATAAAGTTGAAAACGACACTGCCTGCTTACTCAAGATTCGAGATTTAATGTCTCGGATTGGGCATCAAAATAAAGTAGGTTTTGACCGCTGCGAAGCAGTTGAACCTGAAAGCACGCCCTCCACAGCATATGGTCTCATTCCGGCAGACCGTTCTAAACCCTACGACACAAGAGCTATTTTACAAACCATTGTAGATCAAGGATCTATTAGTGAATACAAACCAGACTTTGGCAAAACACTCCTCACAACCTATGCCCGAATTGACGGCTGGAGTGTTGGTATTATAGCCAATAACCGCACAGTTGTCAAAAACGCCAAAGGAGAAATGCAATTTGGTGGCGTCATCTACTCAGATAGCGCTGACAAAGCTGCTCGTTTTATCATGCTTTGTAACCAAAAACAAATACCATTGGTGTTTTTACATGATGTTACAGGTTTTATGGTCGGTTCAAAAAGTGAACACGGCGGCATCATCAAAGATGGTGCTAAGATGGTCAATGCCATGGCCAATAGTGTAGTTCCGAAATTCTCCATCGTTATTGGCAACTCCTACGGAGCAGGCAACTATGCCATGTGTGGCAAAGCATACGATCCAAAATTAATTGTGGCCTGGCCTACTGCAGAGATCGCAGTAATGTCAGGAGCTGCAGCCGCTAAAACGCTTTTACAAATAGAAGTAGCCAAACTCAAAGCAAAAGGAGAAACCATAGACCCCATTCGTGAGCAGGCTATGTTGGCAGAGATCAAAGCACGCTATGACGCACAAATTTCACCTTTCTATGCAGCAAGTCGTTTGTGGATAGATGCCATTATTGACCCAAAAGAAACTAGAAAAATTATTTCAATGGGCATTGAAATGGCAGCGCACCAAGGAGCACTTGCCGAATATAAAGTTGGCGTTATACAAACCTAGTCTTCTACTGCGCTACTTTTTTTGCCATTGAGATAATAAGTGTAACCAAATCCTACACTTAAAAAAGAAGAATTACGTTCAAATTCTTGAGGTTCATACCCCATATTTCCTTCAATGCCAATTAATTGCGGAGAAAATCCATAAGAATAAACAGGAACACCTATGGTGAGTCTAAAACTCTGATTGACATCTGAAGTAAGGATCAAACTCAAATTCGGTTCGAAATAAATACCTTCCCTCACTTGCGGGCTTTGACCCAACTCCGTTAACGCATCAGAAACAACATAGCTACGCACCCATCCTGCCCGGATACCTATATCCGTACCAAAACGTTCCGACCAAAACTTTTCGTGACCTGTTTTCAAAAATGCAGCACCAGAGTGTATGCCACCATAAACTTTCGGCGTTACGCGAAATTCATTGATCGCAAAATAACTGTAATGCGCACCAACACCTGCATAAAGTCCTGATTTAAAAGCATATTGATAATGTGTACTCACATGTACCAAACCCTGCATGATTTTTTGATAAGGCAAATTGTAAATTGCATTGGGCAAACAAAGATCAAGGGTAAATGAATCGTCTGGATCTATTTCCTGGGCTTTAACATTTAAACTTCCTGAGATAAGGAAAAGGAAGAAGATGCGAAAAATATATTTGTGCAGCGCCATAACTTACTAACTATGCTTTATGTTTTATTCAATTCTATAACAATTTGTAGCATTGGAAAGTTACAACAATTTCAACTCAAAAACATCAGTTTAAATCTTTAAGAACTATTAACAACTTTAAATATATGTACACGTATGTGCTAGAAAAATTTACACAAAAAAAAAGCCCCACATTACTGTGAGGCTTTTAAAATCGGCA
>CALJTX010000027.1 GCA_937975705.1 uncultured Flavobacteriia bacterium
TTTTTGAAGCAATTTCCGAAGGAAATGATGGAATGAAGGATTTCAGCCTTTAAGCTTGCTTAAATGGATGAAATACGAATTGAATCAAATACGAAGTATTGCTTCAACAAAAAAAGAATGTGTTAATGTGCTTTTATCCACTGCACGTCGGTCCAACGGGATCTTTAATCCCAGCAAAAAGACTTTTTCTTGTGATCTAAAAACAAGATCGCGCGATGAAAGCGCGCGACTCCCAGCGAAATGAAGCTCGCTTCAATTTGAAAAATACGAGTTAAATAAAATGCGCAGCATTTATTTCATTTTAATTTCAGTAAAACCAAAAGAATTTTCAGTGAATAATATGAATATATCCGCTCTTATTATTTTCTTTCGATGAAATCATATAAAAATATACACCATCCATTAATTCCTCGTCATTAATCGATTTTCCAATAAATGGCGGACCACCAAATGAATATTCGTAAACCAATTGACCCCATCTGTTCATTATAGTCAAATTGAACGCTTGACAATTTTGAAAATAAGTTTCAAAATTTAATTCGTCGTTAACTCCATCATGATTAACCGTAATAACATTTGGCAAATCAATCTTATCAATTGTGAAATATAAAACATTAATACTATCTGTTTCTGTTCCCATTGAATTTGATACCTGGACCCAATATGTGCCGCCTTGGGTTACTTCAAAGTTTGAAGAAGTGCTTCCATTTTGCCAATGATAGCTGCATCCCAAACAATTTGCATTTAGCATTAAAATTTCGCCTTCACATACCGTAGTATCATTACCAATGTTTACTTGAGGCTTTTCTTGAAGCCAAACTAAACTGATACTATCAATTCCCATTCGTATGCCATTGGCACTAAAAGGGTCGATTGTAAGGGTGATGTTAAGATCGTCATCAGTTGGTAAAAATTTGATGAGATGAGCGCTATTAGTTGCTTTAAAATTCACGGTTCTCAATTCCCATGGTAACGAGTTACTATTATAAGGTTCGCTACTAAGTGTTGGTGCGGTAATTCCGATTAAAACAGAATCTACAAAAACGGACCATGAACCACTAGAGTCTAAAGCAGCTGCTTGCTTGACAACTGTTTGATAAAACCGAATTTGATAATTTTCTCCAGGAATTAGACCGTTTACATTCTGCATTATTCCTTCTCGAAAAAGTTGCCCGTCTGGTGGATAATAGGAATGAACGCCGCTTGTAAAAGTATTACCTGAATAAGGATTTCCATTAATTCCTGTCGGTAGGTATGGGCCAGTCAATCCTGTCACATCGCTTGTTGCTTCGCCTACAGAGGTTGCATTTGACACAGGGTCACCAAATGGGACTTGTACCCAACCATTAGGTGTATTTGCACTACCTATTATTCCATCTAAATCTCCATTATAAAATGATTGTCCATAAATCACTAAATTTCCGAGACAACAGATAAGGAAAGCAGCTATTTTACAGGCTAAAGTATCTTCCTTTTTATACATGTTATCCTATAATTTTCAATGGAAAATCGTCATACGTTCTGTCAAATTAACTTTTAATCAACGCGCAATTTAATCGAATAATGTTTTTCTTTTCCGTAGTTCCCATTTCTACCATAGGACACATCGAGTAACCTAATTGTATGGTTTTTAAATTCAGTCATAGGAGAAATGTCATAATCCATGACACCCAAGATAAAATCTTGCTCATTGTTTAGGTTGATTTTCACCACGACACTTCCCGGAACCCAACATTCCGATCCTGGTGGGCAACGCGTTTCTTTTTCCAAGTTGGTGAAAGAAATCTCGTAAGGAACACCATCTATGTTAACAGTCGCCATTTTGTTGAAGTCAATGCTAATGTCTTCATTTAAATTGAAGGTTTCCTTTTTGCAACCTGCCAGCAATAATATAAATGTGAAAAAAATAATTGTTTTCATAAGATATAGTTAAAGTCAATGAATTAATATCTTGTTCTTAAACAAAAATAAGGAAATAAGTTTGTATCTAAAAGCCTGACAAAAAAGGCCTTAAGTTGATCAAAAACTAACTTAAAATAATCTTTTGATTTTTAAGTTGTCTAGTTTTTAATTCAACAAAAAAAGAATGTGTTAATGTGCTTTCATCCACTGCACGTCGGTTCAATGGGATCTTTAATCCCAGCAAAAAGATTTAAAGTAATTTTGCCCTCATGAAGAAATTAATTACAACGCTTCTCCTATTGAATATCGCCACGAGCTCAGCGCAAACGGTTTCCATATCTGATTTTTTTGAATACAACCTTTTCAATGCTGGCGTATACGTAACTGCGGGCAATGGCTATGCAACGGGCAATAACGAGTTAGGTGATCTAGAAAAAGGAATGCGCTTCAACGCGCAGACAGGCCTACCTAACAGCAATGGTTACCTTACCAATGTACTTGCCTGGATTCCGTTCAAAAGCAACAATTCTGGAACAGGGCAATTCACGGTAAAAATCTATGAATTTGCAACAATAGATAGCCTCGGCGCACTGCTCGGACAACAAACATACGCGCTTCAAAATCTGGATACCGTTACAGACAACTACTATTACTTGGGAGGACCTTTAGCGCTAGGTGGCAAACCATACAATGTGGATGTTGCTTTCAGTAATCCGATAGCAATTCCAAGTTCGAAAGATATTTTGGTCATGATTGAACTGCCCACAACCCCTGGAGATAACATCGGTATTATGTCAAACCTCAATGGCGATTTCCCTTTGGCAGCAAGCCATTCATTTGAAGTGCAAGCAGACGGCACACTGGTCAATCTGCATGATGCTTGGCTGAACCAACTTGATGTAGCTATGGCTATTTTCCCGGTGATCAACCTGACCAATTCAATTGTAGAACAAGTTATTCATTGCGAAGTATTCCCGAATCCAACAAGCTCAACATTGTATTTCAGCGCCGCTGAGGATATTGAACAAGTCACAATTCACGCACTTGACGGCAAATTAATCGGCACAACCCAAACAGCATCTATTGATGTGAGTTATTTGCAACAAGGTGCTTATTATTACGCGCTTACCACGAAATCTGGCGGAGTCGTAAAAGGGAACTTTTTGAAGATTGATTGAGCCAATCCCCCTACTCCACCTTTGTATATTTCAAAGTACAAGTTCCCGGAACACCGAACGCAGAATTTGAAACCAAGTTCTTGTATGAAAATATTAATTTGAATGCAGAGCCGGCGTCATTCATCTCGCCTACGGCAGAAAATCGTGATAGCCACATATTGCTCACTTGAATGTATTGTTGGGGAAGGTCAATCTGCTGCTGATCAATATGAGCATCTATTTCTGTATTCGGAGAATAGGCAAACATATCTGTAGTCTGAATCAGGCCATCTTGGGCACCAATCACAAATGTTACCGTCGAATCTGGGAAAAAGACCCCATTGCAATCTCCATGTGTTTTCCAAGTACCCACCCAATTGGAACGATCAAAGGCCACCACAACATTGCGGGTGGTCGTAACTTCACCAGATTTCAGTTGGGCTGAGTATTGGATAGTGTAATTACCTTTTTTAGCCGTATTGACCGTACTGAGTACCGCTACGCTTGGCTTGCTGCCATCGATATCTAGTGCGATTGCACCCTTATCTATCAACTCACCGCCAACTGGCACCTGCAGTGTGGCCTCACCAATTAATTTGATCCCAGGGGTGTAAACACAATTACCATCATTCTTTTGGGCTGCCGGGTTGTAATTTGAGGCCAGTGGATCGGTACAACCTCTTTTCGAACAAGCAAAAAGTCCGGCAAAAAGTACAGTTTCCAATAAAAGTTGGGTAGTGAATCGTTGCATCATTTTCAAGTTTTGACTATTTAACTTGAGACAGTAACGCGGTAAAGTGGCGTATATTTTATTTGATGGAAGAATTAGAACTTGGTAGCAGGTGCACCGTCTACTTTACTACATTCACAATCTCCACGCCTTTCGCAGTAGTAACTTGCAGCAAATACATTCCTTTGCGCAAGAAACTTGTTTCTAAGGAGAATTCGAGATCTTTCAATTCTGAAGTGTAAATCAACTTGCCGTCGGCCTGATAGAGCGCTATTTTTTGCAGTTCAGCATCGCTTGAAATTTGAATCACATCTGAGAAGGGATTCGGAAAAACTTGGACCGCTGGGTTTGGCAGTGGTTCGGGAATGGATGCGGATGGCGCTAATCTTGTTGGACGAGACTCATAACAATCACTTTGGATGCGCATCATGTCGAAATAAAGTGCGCCTGTATTGCTAATGGTGCCTTGAGACACGACCAAACCTGTTTGCAAAGAGACACCATAAATTGCCAGACCTGTGCCAGATCCGCTGATGAAGAAGTAAATCATATTCACGGGGTCAATGGTTGAGCTCCCGTTAACGGAAAAAGCCGAAACGCCTAAAGATTGCATACTGACTTTTGAAACCTCGCCAGTCATGACGTTCACTCTACCGAGATGAACAGCTGCAGAATCAAAAACTTGGGTAGTCAGCATGGTTTGTGGATCGTAGAATTGCGAATAATAGTTCGTGCGAATTAGGCCATACAAGGCGGTATCTGCGCAGCTGTAGGTGAAGTTATCGAAGTACTGACCTCCGTTAGGAAAGCTTAAGGTTGGATTAGAGAAAATACCACCTGTGTACATATCTAAGCCTACTAATTGCGCACCAGTTGAATAATAAAACACCATTTGATGCGGGTCAATGGCGCTGCCTGAAAATGCAAATCCTTGACCGATAGAATTTGGCGAGATTTCGGTGATGGTTCCTGTTGCAGCATCTATAGTTGCCAAAAACATTGCTGGCATTAGCCCTCCCGTTTGCGGATTGGGGATGTTTCTGCGCGATAAACCATACATCAGGGAATCAGAGGTGTTGAATCTAAAAAGATCGAAGTATCCAGTTCCGTTCGGATTGTTGATTGTTGCCGTATTGGAGATTTGACCTGTTGAAAGATCAATAGACTTTAGACCGTTGTCGCCAAAAAAACAAAATTGGTTGGTGTACGGATTGAGTGCCGCTCCCGTTAAATTGATGGAGGAAGAAATCGAGCTTTGGCTGATATTCGTGGCAATTCCCGTTGCCGGATCCATGGTAGCGAGGAACACGCCCGATGGGTTGTTGCGGGCCAAACCAAACATGGTAGAACCTAATTGGGCGAATGAAAAAGTGGCAATGAGGATAAATGATATGAGTATCAGTGACTTCATGGAGCTATGTTTTGTAAACAAAACACCAAGTTAGTCTATTTGTTCTTATGTTGTTCAACCCTACTCCACCTTCGTATAAACCAACTCACATATCCTAGGAAAGACGGTGTAAAAGAAACTATTTGGCGAAAAATCATAATCGACGGTCAGTTTAAACGCCGTTCCATCCTCATTCATGTTGCCATGAGCTGTGAAAAAGGAGGTTTCAAAAGTATATTGAACATATTGCTTCTTCATATGAATTTGGTCCAAATAAACGGTGGCTTCGAGAAACTCATTAGGCGCATAATACAACATATCAGTTGTTTGGACCCTATTACTTTGATCTCCTTCCACAAAAGTCAACAAAGAATCAGGATGAAATAATTGCGCGGGGCCGCAATCTCCTTGTGGTTTCCAAGTCCCGACCCAATTGGAACGGTCAAACGCCACCACAACTTTGCGAGTGGCAGTTACTTCACCAGATTTCAGTTGGGCTGAGTATTGGATAGTGTAATTTCCTTTTTTGGCTGTATTGACCGCATTTACAACCGCCACGCTTGGTTTACTTCCATCTGCATCAATTGCAAATGCACCTTCATCGATCAATTCACCGCCAACAGACACAAGCAGTGTGTCTTCTCCAATTAATTTGATTCCGGGTGTGTAAACACAATTCCCATTATTCTTTTGGGCTACAGGATTGTAATTGGAGGCCAGTGGATCGGTACAACCTCTTTTCGAACAAGCAAAAAGCCCGGCAAAGAGCACAGTTGCGAATAATAGTCGGGTAGGGAATTGTAGCATTATATTGGAATTTAAATTGTTAGATTTGAGAAAGGAACGCGTTTAAATGGCGTATATTTTATTCGAAGGAAGAATTAGAACTCAGAGGTAGTTTCGGTTATGCGTCTCTGATAATTTTAAACTATCTTCACACTACTAACAATTTCTTGCAAATGATCGAAATCAACAATCTCAGCTTTCGCTTCGGAACGCACCTCGCTTTAAACGAGCTATCGCTTACCATACCCGAAGGGAGCATCACCGCACTTGTTGGGCCCAACGGTGCTGGAAAAACTACGTTAATGCGCTGCATGAGTGCGCTGGCGCATCCGACTGAAGGGCAAGTGCGCATAGATGGCATTGACAGCAGTGTTGATCCGCATGCGTGCCATCGGTTATTGGGTTTTTTGGCCGATAATTTTGGACTTTACGAGGAGCTCACCGTTGAACAGTCGCTTGCGTATTTTGCCGCTGCACACCAGATGGATCAGCAGCGCGTAGAGGAAGTGTTGAAACAAGTAAATTTGACAGATAAGAAAAAAGAGCAAATCAAGAGCCTGTCCCGCGGTATGCGCCAGCGTGTGGGCATTGCGCAGGCGATTATACATATGCCTAAATACCTTATCCTAGACGAACCCGCATCGGGCCTAGACCCAGAAGCGCGCATACAGCTGGCGGAGCTTTTCAAAAAACTCAACAAAGAAGGCATTACCCTGCTCGTTTCTTCGCACATTTTGGCAGAACTTGATCAGTATGCCAATCACCTCATTGTCTTAAAAGAAGGCAAGTTGGTGGAAACCGATTTTTCAATGGATACCGCTGACCAAAAAGACAGCACTTACTTCATTGAAGCCGAAAATGCATCCTTATTGACCAGCCTCTCTGAACCGACACTTTTCAACTTGCTAGCAAATGAAGGAGAAACTGCTATTTTTTCAATTGTAACTGGCACGCCTCCTCATATTGCCCTACAATACTTTTTGCAACAAGGTATCCAAGTGAGGGCTTTTGGCAAACACAGCGTAAATATTCAGGACGCTTATTTGAAAACCATCAAAAACGCATAACATGTTATCCAATATCTTTCGCAACCCAGAACTCAAGCGCAATGCTTGGTTAGAGCTAAAGCCAAACCGTGTTTTCGCTTTGTTGGGCCTCATCACCTTAGCTTTTATAATAACCGCCACCGCAATGGTTAAAGAAGACTTAAGTGAATATTATAAGATGGCAGAGTTCTTAATGAATACCGCACTATTCATCCTGTATTTGATCACGGGCATTTGGGGCAGTAAAAATGCTGCGGATGCCGTTGCCGATGAAATCAATCAGAAAACCTGGGATCGCCAGCGCATGAGTGGCCAAAGCCCATTGACACTCACCATCGGCAAAATTTTTGGCCCTACGCTCTTGCAATGGCTCGGCGGGCTCAGCGCCATGTTGGTCTATTTTTGCGCAGCGCTTGCGAGCGAAAATGTGGGCCAGAGCATCACAAACGGCCTGATCTACATCGCTTTGGTACTCCTGATGAACCTCAGCGCCCTGCTTTTTAGTTTGCTGACCATTACCGGAAGTACGCAGTCAGCTTTTAGCCACGCTAAAATCAATACGACACTCTTTTTTATCCTTTCTGTAGTTGGTGTGGGTTGGCTTTCATTCTACCTGGCTTTAATCGGTGAAGAAAAAGGTGCCATCAGTTGGTTCGGACTCATTTGGAACAACCTGACTATTTTGATTTCGCTGCTCATATTTATCGGTTGGTGCTTTATTGGCATCCATCAAAATTTGCGCAAAGAATTGCAGTACCGCAACACCCAAAAATACTGGTTGGCATTCCTTGTCTTTACAGGCCTTTACTTTTATGGTTTTACTTGGAATATGCCCATTTATACATCCGATTACAGCACCAGCTATATTGACCCTCAACTCCTTGGTTTGAATGCAGTCTATTACCACCTGGCCTTGGTATGTTTGGTGTTTTTCTTGCTCACGCAGTTTTTACTCATTTTTGAACGCCCTACAGAAAACGACTACACCTTATTTTTGCAAGCGTTGCGCAAAGGTCAATTCAAAAAGACGTGGCAACATGCCCCGCTCTGGTTCAGTGTTGCGCTCGGCCTTACCCTCTCTTTACTGTTGCTTTTTACACTTCAAATTGCTGGCTTGGCAAAGCATCAGCTCCCACGTATTTTTCGAGCATTAGAAATTTTGTCATACCAGCACAACTTTGCTTGGTCATATCTAGCCATGGTCTTCTTGGTGCTGCGCGATGTTTTGATGACGCGCACGCTGCTGTATCGCTCCAAATACAAAAACAAATTATTGAGTCTTGCGCTCTATTATGCCCTTATTTATTGGGCAATACCACTGCTTTTTATGATTGTTGCTGATCATCGCGTTTCTGCTGAGAATTACTTTTTACCCTTTTTCAGAGCCGTTGGGTGGTTTTCTCCTGTGGTCCTCGCAGGCCAAGCATTGGCGGCGTGGTGGTTGCATTGGCGTTACTTCACCTCCCAAACCCGCACCTCATAAGGCAACAGGTTCATTTGTTTTTCAAAGGGAATCTTTTTATCGAGCAAATTCGTAGCCTTTTTGACGTCCTGCTTGAAAAGCACTTGTTGGTTTTCTGGGGATAAATTCGCCACTACCAGCACCTTTTTACGCCCCTGAATACGGTAAAAACTGAATACATTTTGGTTTTCATTGGGAACATTTTCATACGAACCAATAGCCAAGGCTGCGTTGCTTTGTTTGAGGGCAATCATCGCTTTATACCAATTGAACAAGGAATTTGGATTGTTGCGCTGCTCTTCCAAAGAAATGCCATCATTGGGCTTTGCGTTGGCCTGGGTCCACCAGGCGCCTGAGTTTTTGTACCAATACGACATGCCTTCTCCTGCCCCACTTTGGTACCACTCGAAAGCTTCTCGGCGGCCGATGTCATTGCCATCCGTATTGCCAAAAGAATAGACTTTGCCTTGCATGCCAATTTCTTGACCGTAATATATAGACGGAACGCCGCCCATCAAGAGCATGAGCGCAGCAGCCGCCTTTTGTTTCTCTTGCGGGAAGTCTAGCGACGCAAAGCGATCGATGTCGTGGTTTTCAATGAATATCAACTGCTCCTTACCTTTTGGTGTTTCGCATAAAATCTTTTGTGCATTTTCAGTAATCAGCTGCTTGTCAAAGGCCAAAATAGATTTTTGAAGGCCAAAGCCAAACATTCTGTCTACGGTAGCTTTTTCGAAGTATTCAAAGCCGTAATCTTCCCAATTGGCCTGCTCGGCTACAATTTTGATCTCCGGATTCACCTCTTTAAGTGCAGCGATGAGCGGTTTCCAGAATTCGGCAAAGAGGTTGGTAAGCGTGGGCTTTCCGTCCAGATGATCCATGGCATGATCTAGCCTGAAACCGTCTACGCCGTCGTCGAAATAACCATCCTGATTCGGGTCAAGGAAATAAGAGAACAACTCTATGTTGTAATCCAGGACTTTTTGGCTCTTCAAATTCACGGTTGTTGCGTAGATCACTTTGCCGTCAAAACCATTGAGTAATCTGAGATCAAATACCATGGTGGCAGGAGTCTGATGCGTGCTGTCTTCAAAGAGGATATAATCGCTGTATTTGGAATTGAGGTTGCCTACGGCGTCTTTCCACCACAAATGTTCGGAGGTCACGTATTGGGTTTCCATATCCAAGTAGATTTTCATGCCGCGGCGGTGCACTTCTTTGACGAGGTCAAGATAATCTTGCATGGTGCCAAATTCCGGATCGATTTTCTCGAAATCATTGGCAAAATAATTATGGTAGCAGTCGGCCTCATAGAGCGGAAACAATAAGATGGAGGTCACGCCCAACTCTTGCAAGTAAGGGAGCTTTTGACGCAGGCCTTGGAGGTCGCCTTGCAAATCGCCATTGCTGTCATAGAAACTGCGCTGGCACACATGGTACAGCACCTCGCCTTTCGTGGCTTTTTGTGCCCAAAGTTGTTGTCCTAAAAATAGGATCAGTAGTAAGCAGTATGCATTTCTCATTTGAATGATTTTAAGTGCTGATTTAATGGTTTTGCATGTGGAATTTCAAGACACCGCCCGACATGATCTCCGTATAGCGAAGGATAGGTTTGTCTAAAATTTGCTTGTTCAGTGTTGGGTTTTCTTGATAGATATTTGCCTCAGACAAATGCTGGGCTTTGATCACAAAACGCTTGTGTTGGCCAAGGTGCAAAACCGCCTTTTTGACCTGCGGACTACCAATTACAAAAGTGCCCTCAGCCGGATTCACCGGATAAAAGCCTAAACTTGAAAGGATGTACCACGCGCTCATTTGGCCGCAGTCGTCGTTGCCGATCATGCCGTTGGGCATATTTTGATGGAAATCGAAAATAACCTGATGGATATACTTTTGGCCTGTTTTAAACTGATCGGTAAACGCATACAAATAAATGATGTGGTGACTCGGCTCATTGCCATGCGCATACTGACCTATCATGGCTTCTTGCCCGAGAAACTTATTTGGGTTGAGTGCTTCGGTCGTGAAAAACGCATTCAATTTTTGGGTAAACTTTTCTTTTCCGCCGAGTAAGTGCATCATTCCTGGCACATCGTATTGGGCGGGCGTCCAAAAATACTGCCAAGCGTTGGCTTCAGTGTAGTCACCTGGGTT
>CALJTX010000028.1 GCA_937975705.1 uncultured Flavobacteriia bacterium
TTGGCTCAAAATGGCACAGAACTTTAAACAAAAAAAGCGTGTAAATCTAGTATTTACACGCTTTGTCTCAGTTTGTCACTGACTTTCTGCGGAGAGTGAGGGATTCGAACCCCCGGAACCTCGCGGTTCAACAGTTTTCAAGACTGCCGCAATCGACCACTCTGCCAACTCTCCGGGGCAAAAGTAGTAAAACTTCGGGTTTTGGCAAGGGGTTTTTGAAGATTTGGTGAAGATTTTTTGAAATTAATTGAACTTCCAGGCTTCGTCTTGGCCGATGCCTTTGAAAATGAAGGGTTTGTATTTTTCGATGCGGGCAGTGCGGGTGGCACTTTGCTTGGCGTCGTTGAAGTGGCGCAGGTAGTTTTTCTGGCGGCCAGGGGTAAGCGCACGGAATGCGGCCTCAAATTCTGGCGAGGCTTTGAACGCTGCTTGCAGCTCTTCGGGTACTGGAAATTCGGTTGCAGGAGTTGGCTTGAGCTTGAGACCTGCTTTTTCGACTTCTAACGCTTCGAATAAATAAGAACGGATTTCGTCTTGCTTTTCTAGGATTTGCGCGAGGTTGGTGAAGCGCAGCATGCGGAAGGTTTGAGCGGTTTCGGAGGGCGCAACAAGCATTTTGTGGGTATCTGCCAAGAGCGGGCCTTTGAAGAATGAAAAACCACAATTGTCTTTGAAACTGAAGAGCGCTGCTACGTTTTTACCATTGTGGCTGTAGCAAGGCGCGCCCCACTTCATGGTTTCTTCTTGAAACACGGATAAAGCAATGCTGCGCAAGGCTTCTATTTCGGGTGCGTAAATCCTTACGCTACAGGCGTCGGTACCGAATTTAGAGCAGCGTCCGCAGCCGTCTGTTAGGAAAACATCGATGGATTTTGTCATTTTCATGTATCAAAATTACAATTTCTGCACCCCGTTGCAAAGGTCTTGGCTATATTTGCAGCATGAAATTAAAGCAGGTACCACTTGATCAACTCAATGCCCTGAATCCGGGCACCCTCATGGAAGCATTAGACATCATCTACCTCGAGGTTGGCGATGATTATGTAAAAGCGAGCATGCCGGTTAATGAGCGTACCAAGCAACCCATGGGGCTTTTGCACGGTGGCGCAAGTGCTGCTTTGATGGAAACCGTTGGGTCTTTGGGTTCTGTTTTACTCATTGATCCGCTGACGCATTATTCAGTTGGCCTAGACATCTCTGCTAACCACGTTGGTGCTGTGCGCGAAGGTCTCGTTATTGCCACTGCCAAACTGATCCATGCCGGGCGCAAAACGCACCTCTGGAACATCGAAGTTAGAGAAGCACAAAGCGAGCGCCTCATTTGCCATGGCAAGCACACCGTAATGGTGCTCCCAAAAGAAGATTAAGATGCTGTATTATCGCTTTCCTGGAGAAGAACTACACAGCCTAGAGGGTGATTTTATTGAAACCGAAAATATTGAAGGTCATGACTTTATAGTTACTGACTTCAATCAAGAAAAGAAGTATTTTTGGTCTGCAACAGCCCAAGCTCAAAGCGTACAAAACAGCGCTCCTTTTTGCATCCAAAAAGCCAACTACCTTTTACAAGCCGCACAAATCGTCAAAGATTTAGAGCGGGGTCTGGCTCAGAAAATTGTGCTGTCGAGGGTAAAGAAGGCTACCAAAATACTGCCGGACCCTAAAATACTGTTTGAGCAACTTTTACAACAGTACCCCAATGCTTTGGTCTATTATTTTCACGACACGCGCCTAGGCACTTGGCTTGGTGCGAGCCCAGAAATTTTAATGGAACGCACACCCAAGCACTGGCGCACGATGGCGCTTGCCGGTACCAAAGCTGCCGGAGAAGAGCGAGACTTCACCGCAAAAGAATACAACGAGCACGCCATGGTCACGGAGTTTATAGAGGGGCAGCTCAGGCAAATTCCTGGTGCCAATGTACAAGTTTCTGAACTCCTCACCTACAGCCCCGGGCCAGTGACGCATTTATTGCAAGAACTCAAATGGCAAATGCCACAAAGTGTCTTACCGCTTTTGCTCAAGCACCTCCATCCTACTCCGGCCGTTGCTGGCTTACCTAAAAAAGTGGCCCAACAATACCTCCAAGTTATTGAAAGCCATGAGCGCAGACTCTACACAGGAATAATTGGCAGAAGCATGCCCGGAGCTGAAAAGCTCTATGTCAACTTGCGTTGCGCAGAAGTTTGCGACCAAACGCTTTATAGTTATGTAGGCGGTGGCTTTACCCCAGATTCTATACCCGAACTCGAATGGGAAGAAACCGAAAATAAAAGCCAGACTTTGTTAAGACTGCTCTGATTTGCTGTAAATTTGCGACATGCAAAGCTCAGACAAAGAACTGGTCCAATTTGTGGTGGCGGCCCTCGCCTCTCACGGGATTCAAAAAGTGATTTTGTCACCAGGTTCGCGCAATGCATCTTTTGCCATTGCCTTTGACGCACATCCGCAAATAGAAACACTCGTTGTGCACGACGAACGCGCAGCGGCTTTTATTGCATTAGGTTGGGCTGAGCAAACCCAAACCCCCGTTGCCATTTGCTGCACCTCAGGCTCAGCTTGCCTCAACTACTACCCGGCGCTTGCAGAGGCTTATTACCGCAACATTCCTATTTTGGCGCTCACCGCAGACCGCCCTTCCAAATGGATCAACCAAGGCGACGGCCAAACCATAGTTCAAGCAGAAGTATTTAAAAACCATAGTCACGCTTATTTAGCTTTTGACGAAGATGACTTTGTTGCCAACGCACACCATACCCAGCAGCTTTCAGCCTTCCTTGCGCACTTGTCTCAACCTTGGAAAGGTCCTATTCACCTCAATATTGGCCTAAACGAACCCCTTTACGGACTTGCTCCTGTTCAACAATTTGAATTCACACCAAGTCTGCAAGAATTTCCAAACTGCGTTTTACCTGATTTTACCCTCATTGAAGGCAAAAAAATCATGGTGATCGTTGGGCAAATGGACCCCAATCCGGCTTTAGCGATTCAACTCGCACGCTTTGCAAAATACAGCAATGTGGTGGTACTCGTTGAGAACACCTCCAATTTGCAGCACGAACTTTTTAATGCCTGCATAGACCGCAGCTTAAACGGTTTTGACGCAACCGACCCCGCTTATCAACCTGAGGTCCTGATCAGTTTTGGTGGCGCCATTGTTTCCAAGCGCATCAAAGCGTATCTCAGACAAATTCCACTCGCCATCCATTGGCGTTGCAGCTATGATTTTCCGCAGATGAACACTTATGGAACACTAAGTGCGCACTTGCCAATTGCCCCCATTCAACTCATTGAAGCCTTACTTGCTGCTGACTTGTCTCTTCAGACCATCAACTTTAGTGGCAAATGGAAAGCCATTGATTACCTCGCCAAAGACAAACAAGCGGAATTTGTTACTGCTGCAACAACACTTTTCGATTACGATGTTTTCAACTGTTTGCAAGGTCAAATCAATGGTCCGTTGCAACTACACCTTGCAAATAGCTCTGTGGTGCGCTATGCGCAATTATTTGACCCCATCGCAGAGGTTGTTTATCACAGCAATAGAGGCACGAGCGGTATAGACGGCTCTGTATCAACAGCCGTGGGCGCTGCACTAGCAAGCCCAAACGAGCAGCACCTGCTCATCTGCGGCGACACCTCTTTTATCTACGACAGCAACGCGCTCTGGACCTCGCCCTTTCCAAAAAACCTGAAAATCATTTTGATTCAAAACCACGGCGGGGGTATTTTTCAGATCATTCCAGG
>CALJTX010000029.1 GCA_937975705.1 uncultured Flavobacteriia bacterium
CATTTTAAATTAATCCACAAAATCATCGCGTATCTTTGCCACATGTTAGTAGAAATTGAAGACAAAATTGTATCCACCCAAATCTTTGAAAGACAATTCGTTTGCGACCTTACGGCCTGCAAAGGGGCTTGTTGTATTGAAGGAGATGGTGGTGCGCCGGTAACGCCAGAAGAAGTTCAAATCATAGAAAAACATCTAGACCAGATTGTTCCTTTCATGAGGCCCGAAGGAATTGCAGCAGTAAAAGAACAAGGGGTAGTGTACTTAGACAACGACCTTGAACCAGCCACAACTTTGGTTAACGGAGCAGAGTGCGCCTTCGTTTTCTTTGACAACGCAGGCATTGCCAAGTGTGCGATTGAAAAGGCTCAACGAGAAGGTATCATCGACTTTCCCAAACCGATCTCCTGTCACCTCTACCCCATCCGCACCAAAAAGTTCCAAGACTACACAGCACTCAATTATGAAAAGTGGGACATCTGCGAACCCGCTTGCGCGTGTGGTGAAAAACTAGAAGTTCCTGTCTACAAGTTTCTCAAAGAACCACTGCAAAGAGCTTTTGGCACGCATTTCTATCAAGAGTTAGAAAAAGTAGCTAGTGAGCTAGAAAACATGTAATGCGCAACTTATAAGCAAAAAGAAAGGCCCGATTGCTCGGGCCTTTTTTAATGTAGTAGTGTGTAGCAAATTAATGCGCCTCCTCACCTTCTTCTAAAGGTGTGATTTGCGTAATGAAATCTTGTGCTGCTCCTGGTTTAGAGTAGTCATAAGGCCAACGGTGTACTGTTGGCAATTCGCCTGGCCAGTTGCCGTGGATAGCTTCTACTGGTGTAGTCCATTCCAAGGTTGTTGCATTCCAAGGGTTTTGCGGTGCTTTTGGCCCTCTAAAGATACTGTAGAAGAAGTTGAACAAGAAAATCGCTTGACCCAACGCAGCAACAATTGCAAAGACGGTGATGATTTGGTTGAGGTCAACCATTAACTCGAAAGAGTTGCTATCAAATTCACTGTAAGCAGAGTAGTCATAGTAACGACGCGGTGCACCAGCTAAACCTACAAAGTGCATCGGGAAGAATACGCCATAGGCACCAATTAGTGTTACCCAGAAGTGTGCATAGCCCAAGCGCGTGTTCAACATGCGACCAAACATTTTAGGGAACCAGTGGTATACACCCGCAAACATACCGAACACAGCAGACATACCCATTACAATGTGGAAGTGCGCTACCACAAAATAAGTATCGTGCATCATGATGTCCAAAGCAGAGTCGGCAAGAATGATTCCTGTTACACCACCTGTAATGAATGTAGATACCAAACCAATGGCAAACAACATGGCTGGAGTAAGTACAAGTGATCCTTTCCAAAGTGTAGTAAGGTAGTTGAATACTTTTACTGCTGAGGGGATGGCGATCAATAAAGTTGTAAATACGAATACACTACCTAAGAATGGATTCATACCGGTTACAAACATGTGGTGACCCCATACGATAAAGGACAAAAATCCGATAGCTAGGATAGAACCAATCATGGCTTTGTAACCGAAGATAGGTTTGCGAGAGTTGGTTGCAATAATTTCTGAAGACAAACCAAGAGCCGGTAGCAATACGATATAAACTTCAGGGTGGCCCAAGAACCAGAACAAGTGTTGATACAAGATTGGCGAACCTCCGTGGTTTGTCAACATTTCTCCACCTACAATGATGTCAGATAGGTAGAATGACGTACCCATGAGGCGGTCCATCGTTAAGAGTAATGCAGCAGATAACAACACAGGGAATGAAAGTACACCCAAAATTGCCGTTACAAAGAACGCCCAAATCGTGAGTGGCATGCGTGTCATGGTCATGCCTTGTGTACGCAAGTTGATGATCGTAACAATGTAGTTCAATGAACCAATCAAAGACGATGCGATGAAGATGGTCATAGAAACCAACCAAAGTGTCATGCCCAAGCCTGAACCTGAGACGGCTTGAGGCAATGCAGACAATGGCGGGTAGACTGTCCAACCTGCCATGGCTGGCCCTGACTCTACGAATAGAGAAATAAGCATAATGATTGATGACAACGCAAACATCCAATAAGAAAGCATGTTCAAGAAGCCGGAAGCCATGTCGCGGGCACCAAGTTGCAATGGAATGAGGATGTTCGAGAAAGTACCTGAAAGACCTCCAGTCAATAAGAAGAAGACCATGATTGTACCGTGGATGGTAACCAAACCAAGGTACATATCTTCTTTGAGCACACCGTTAGGCGCCCATTTTTCTCCTAAAAAGAAAGAAAGAAAATCTGAGCTTTCACCTGGCCATGCCAATTGAATTCTAAACAAGATGGAAAGCATCATTGCTACAAGACCCATAAAGACAGCAGTCATTAAGAACTGCTTGCCAATCATTTTGTGGTCTTGCGAAAAGATGTACTTAGAAATGAAATGCTCCTCATGATGGTGGTGATCCTCATGATGTCCGTGTGCGTGTGCGTCGTGTGAAGCCATTTTTTATTTTTTTATCGTTTCTATAATTAATTCATTGTAACAACCGCTGTTGTGTCTACAGCTGTGGTATCAGCCGGCGCTGCAGCAGCAGCCGCTGGAAAATATTGATCCTTGAATGTTGCTTTTTTCTTGCCATCCATCCACTTCTTGTAAGCAGATTTGTCAAGTACCACAACAACCATTTTCATTTTGTAGTGCGCTCCACCACAGATTTTGTTACACATCAAGATATAATTGAACTTCTCATCGTTCTTCTCGCGGCGCATTTCTGCAGTTGTTTTGTTCGGAGTAAATTTAAGACGTGTAGCCATTCCTGGTACCGCATTCATTTGCGCGCGGAAGTGTGGAAAATACGCTGAGTGGATCACGTCTTTGGCACGCAAAGCGATTTCGTATTCCTGACCTTTACACAAATAGAGCGTGTCTTTTTGAATGATGTCATCCCAAGCACTTGCATCCAACTTTGGATTGTGGTTTTGCTTCATTTGTGTCATGAAACGGTACAAACGCTCTTTTCTAGATAAATCAGTTCTCAAAACATTCAAAGTAGAGTCACTGAATACGGTATCGCGGTTGTTGAGCAATTTTTGCAAGTTGCGAATACCAGTAGCACCGTTGAGCATGTTGTTCAATGAAGAATCAATGGTGTTGGTGGTTAAGAGTGCCAACTCGTTGTTGTCTAGCGTCAGTTTGTAATCATATAAACCAAGTGTGTTATCTGCACCAGCGTAACGTGCCGTCCAGTCAAATTGCTTTGAGAACAATTCGATTTTTTCAGCCTCTGGTTTTGAAGGACCTGAAAGACGACCCCAAGTTTGCAAACCTAAAATGATGATGACAGCAAGTACAACTGCTGGCACAACTGTCCATAACATCTCCAACTTGTTGTTGTGCGGATAGTAGAATGCGGGTACACCCGGCTTTCTGACATAACGCCATGTGAAAAAGAACAACAAAAAGTTTGTTAAAAAGAATACAGCAATAATGATGACGAAGTTTAGATTCAATAACCAATCCATTTCAACACCTTCGTCTGAGGCAGCAGCGCCACGTCCTGTCCAGCCATAGGCTGTCATGAGGTAAATGAAAAAGGCAAAAAACGCCAACATAAAGCCAAACATCATGCGGGCATTAAGGTTGTTGTCGCGATTAGAGATCTCGTGCTCTTGGTTTTTGCGCAGCTTGGCAGAGATTTCATAGATGCGTACAAGCTGTGCGACGGCGATAGCGCCTAAAACAATGACAAGTAAAATGATTAATTTATTTTCCATGACTTTTTATATTGTCTTCAAATTAAATTTCGTGGTGATTACTTTCATCCAAGAATGGGTGATTAATTGGCGTAAGCGGCGCTTTAGAGAGGTTGCGAAGTACCATAAAAATGAATACTCCGGCCATCAATAAAGCCATTCCAATTTCCAATGCGCCAATTTTTGCATTTGCACCTAGTGATCCGGCAGAAATCATGACATAGACATCAAGCCAGTGTCCAATTAAAATCATGAGTCCAACAAATACGAGAATTCCGGCGTTGCGCTTTGCATCGCGCGACATCAAAATTAGCATAGGGAATGCAAAATTGATGATGAACATACCGAAGTATAAGTATTTGAATTCTGCGATACGCAACTGAAAATAACCAACTTCTTCACCAATGTTTGCATACCAAATGAGCATAAATTGTGAGAACCACATATAAGACCACAAGAAAGAAGTAGCAAAAGCCCACTTACCTAAGTCGTGGATGTGAGAGTCGTTTACATTTGGAAGGTGACCTAATTTCTTCAGGTAAAGGGTTGTTAAAATCAAAACAACCATAGTGGAGCACCACATACCTGCAAAAGTA
The DNA here is from genome assembly GCA_937975705.1 of uncultured Flavobacteriia bacterium. Taxonomy (GTDB): domain Bacteria; phylum Bacteroidota; class Bacteroidia; order Flavobacteriales_D; family Crocinitomicaceae; genus UBA952. The sequence goes on from CALJTX010000029.1 coordinate 4,341, forward strand.
TACCAGCCAAAAAGTGTAGAAAACCAGTGTACGTCGATAGACATGATCCAGTCCCAAGCAGATGTAGAACTAAATACAGCGAAGAACACCAAAAATGTAGC
>CALJTX010000030.1 GCA_937975705.1 uncultured Flavobacteriia bacterium
CCAAACGCTGGTTGATCGAAACGAACATACCCAAACTCATACAAGTTGAGATAACCTCGTTCACTGAAACATCCATCAAAGAAGCCAAATCACTCGCCGAAACGAATTCTGTTACCTTCAAGACTTTTGCCTCTTCATCTTCAGCCATTTGGCGTGCTTCTTCCGCATCAGCACGTTCACGACGTTTTACACGACGTTTATCTGCTCCAAAACTTTGCTTATTTGTCGCTCCTTGAAGGCGCGCCATGGTAGCCTTGATTTGCTCCTGAATATCCTTATCCGAAAGTTCCTCACGAGGTCCTCCAGGCTTAGCGCCAGGTGCTGGCTTTTTACCAAAATCCTTTTTATTATTATTAGCCGCGTTTGGATTATTCGGCCGCTGCTCATTGACAACAGGCTTTTTCTCCTCTTTCACAATACGCTTACGCTTGTGCTTGTTATGGCTATCACGGCCATTATCTACCGGCAATTCAATTTTACCTAATACCGTTAGGCCTTTCAAGGTTTCTCCTTTTGCTTCGATCAACTGAATGTCTTCCACAACAGGAGCCTCCGGAGCCGCAACAGGCGCAACAACTGCCTCAACAGGAGCATCGGGTGCTTCCACGACAGGCTTCTCCTCAACTACAGGCTCAGGAGCTTTCTCCACAACGGGCTCGGGTTTTGGCGCTGGTTTTGGAGGTACAGGGTTACCCTTTTTATCCAAATCAATTTTACCTAAAACCTTTAGGCCAACTTGCTTTTCAGCTACAGGCTCAGGCGTTACTTCCTTCACCACAGGTGCTTCCGGAGCAACTTCTTTCACAGGCTCTGGAGCAACTTCAACGACAGCAACCGGCTCAGGTTTCTTCTCCTCAACCACGGGAGCTGGCACGACAAGCTCCTCAACAGGCTTCTTAGGAGCCTCATCTGTTGCCAACAAATGGTTTGCACCATATTCTGCTGCCAACAAACTCAATTGCTCATAATTAAGCTTTGCATTCGGGTTATTATCGACTTTATGTCCTTTAGCAGAAAGAAA
>CALJTX010000031.1 GCA_937975705.1 uncultured Flavobacteriia bacterium
ATGGGACAACACAAATTAATGGTGCAACTTCAAATACTTACAATCCTTCTGTTGCTAGTACTGGTAGCATTGACTATACATGTCTTGTTACGATTGCGCCTACTACCTCAGGTTGTTCTGTTACTTCTTCGATTGCCACAATTACAGTAAATACTGCTCCAACATTTGCTACTCAACCTCTTGCCACTCAAACCGTATGTTTGGATGGTACATTTAATGCTTTAACAGTTGCAACACAAAACGGCACAGGTACACCTACTTTTCAATGGTATAGCAACACGGCAAACTCAACAACTGGTGGTGCTTCGATTTCTGGAGCAACAAATGCAAGTTATACGCCACCAGCCACTGCACTTGGAACTATCTATTATTATTGTATTGCCACTTTTGCAACCGGAGGTTGTTCTAATATTACCTCAACGATTGCAACTGCTATAGTTGTGGCGGATCCGGTAATTAGCTTACAACCATTGCCTTCACAAACAATATGTGTGGGTGGGAATATTGCAACAGCATTAACCGCCAATACAATTGGTGGAACTGGAACATTGAGTTATCAATGGAGCAACGCTGCTGGGACAATTACTGGTGCAACAAATCAAAACTTTACTCCTCCGGCATTTACAACTGTTGGACAATACAATTACACTGTCACTATTACTCAAAGTGGAAGCGGGTGTAATCCGTTGACATCACAAAATGCGGTAATTGAGGTAGTTCTCGACCCTATAGTAAGTAGTCAACCTATCGGAGCTTCGTATTGCCAAAATGCAAGCCCAGTAGCAGCCTTATCTGTAACAGCTTCTGGAGGCACGGGCACAAATTACAGCTATCAATGGTTCAATGGGACAACACAAATTAATGGTGCAACTTCAAATACTTACAATCCTTCTGTTGCGAGTACTGGAAGTATTGACTATACATGTCAGATTACAATTGCTCCACTTACATCAGGTTGTGCTGTAACTTCAGCTATTGGAACTATCAATGTAAACCCAGCTCCTACTTTTTCAACACCCCCTTTGACAACGCAAACCGTTTGTTTGGATGGTACATTTAATACTTTAACAGTTGCTACACAAAACGGAACGGGTACACCAACTTTCCAATGGTTCAGTAATACATCTAGTTCCACTTCAGGAGGTGCACCAATCTCCGGAGCTACTTCAGCAAGCTATACACCGCCAGCCAATGCCGTTGGAACTATCTACTATTACTGTATTGCCACTTTTGCGACGGGCGGATGTTCTGACATTACCTCAACAATTGCAACTGCTATAGTTGTGGCCGATCCAGTAATTAGCGCGCAACCAACTGCTAGTCAATCTATCTGTGTAGGTGGCACTATTGGATCACCCATTACAGTTATTGCAACAGGCGGAACCGGAACTTACAGTTACCAGTGGAGCAATGCTGCTGGAACAATTACTGGTGCAACAAATCAAAACCTTACTCCTCTGGCATTTACAACTGTAGGACAATACAATTACACGGTTACTATTACGCAAAGTGGTAGCGGGTGTAACGCAATGATTTCTCAAAATGCCCTAATTGATGTAGTCGCGGATCCTGTTGTATCTACTCAACCAATTAACGCCGAATACTGTCAAAATGCAAGCCCAGTAGCACCTTTAACGGTTTCAGCTACTGGTGGTTTAGGTACTTTTTCTTACCAATGGTATAGCAATACCACAAATAACAATACGAATGGCTCTCTAATTCCTGGAGCAACTTCGAGTTCATTTACGCCTTCTGTTGCAACTGTAGGAACTACATACTATTACTGTGTAATTACTCAATCAGGTGTGAATTGTGGAGTAACATCTGGCACCGCGCAAATTATAGTAAATCTCGCTCCAACTTTTGCTACACCCCCATTGACAACTCAAACCGTTTGTTTGGATGGTACATTTAATGCTTTAACAGTTGCTACACAAAACGGTACAGGTACACCAACTTTTCAGTGGTTCAGTAATACAACTAGTTCTACTTCTGGCGGAACGACAATCTCGGGAGCCACAACAGCTAGCTATACTCCACCTGGAACTGCTGTAGGCACAATCTATTATTATTGTGTTGCTACCTATGCAACCGGAGGCTGTTCGGCAATTACATCTACCATAGCCACTGCCGTAGTTGTGGCAGATCCGATTATCAGCTTACAGCCTATCCCAACACAATCGATTTGCGTTGGAGGCAACATTGCGAATGCGTTGACAGTTACTGCAACAGGCGGAACAGGAACTACCTCTTATCAATGGAGTACAGGTACGGGGCCAATTTCTGGAGCTACTAATCAATCCTACAATCCTCCTCCGTTTAATACCGTAGGTGCCTACACCTACAACGTATCTGTGACCTTAAGTGGCAGTGGCTGTAATTTGATTTCTTCTCAAAGTGCAATTGTAGATGTAGTTGCCGACCCAATAGTTTCTGCTCAACCTATTAGTGCATCCTATTGCCAAAATGGGTCTCCTGTTACACCATTAAATGTCGCAGCAACAGGTGGTTTGGGTACATTTTCTTACCAATGGTATAGCAATACAAGTAATAACAATTCAGGAGGGGTCTTGATACTGGGAGCAACTTCGAGTTCCTATACGCCTTCAGTTGCAACGGTCGGTATCAAATATTATTACTGTATAATTACTCAGTCAGGGTTAAACTGTGTGGTTACCTCGAATACTGCCGCAATAACCGTGAGCCTAGCGCCTACTTTTGTTTTGCAACCAATCAGCCAAACTATCTGTACAGGGGGTACTTTTGCGCCGTTAAGCGTATCATATCAAGATGGAACGGGTGTTCCTAGTTACCAATGGTTTAGTAATTCTACGAATAATTATATAGGGGCAGTTGCAATATCTGGGGCTACAAGTTCTACTTTTCAACCAAGTGCAGCAAGCTTGGGAACTACTTACTACTTCTGTGAAATCAGCTTTAGTTTTGGCGGTTGTAGTTCTATCAACTCTAATATTTCAAACCAAACGGTTGTGGCAGACCCTATTATCGGCGTTGAACCGCAAGCCACCCAATCTATATGTGTTGGAGGAACGATTCCAACGGCATTAGCTGTAACTGTTACCGGAGGAACAGGTACTGTCACTTACCAATGGCTTGCAGGTACAAACCAATTAAGTGGCGCCACGCAAAGCACTTTCTTACCGAGTATCTTCACTACTCCTGGAACCTTCACATATACAGCAAATATTTCAATTTCAGGCGTTGGTTGCAATGCCTTGATATCCCAACCTGCTCAAGTTATTGTAGTTGACGACCCAAGTGTCAGTCAGCCGCTTGCTGCTGTTTATTGTCAGAATGCCTCTCCAATTACTCCCCTTCAAGTGAATGTTACTGGAGGGCTTGGATCCAACGCTTATCAATGGTATTTCTCTACAGCGAATGCAACAAGCGGTGGTACAGCTATTGTTGGTGCAAATTCATCAAGTTATGTACCTTCTGTTGCCACTGTAGGAACAGCCTATTACTATTGCATTGTAAATCAAAGTGGGCCCAATTGTGCAACAACAAGTGCGAATGCAGCAATCCAAGTAAATTTACCTCCAACAATTAGTGCGCAACCATTGGCAACACAAACCCTATGTGAAGGCGGCGCCCCTACAATTTTACAAGTAGCATACATCAACGGCACAAACTCGGCTACATATCAATGGTATACCAATAATACCAACTCTAACTTTGGCGGCACACCTATTTCAAATGCGACAACAGCAAGTTACAATCCACAATCAACAATATTAGGTACTACTTATTATTATTGTGTAATTACGTTTCAACAAGGGGGCTGCTCCTCATTAACTACAATTGCAGCTCAAGTAACCATTGTTGGGGACCCTGCAATAACAACCCAACCTTTAGCAAATCAGGAGATTTGCCAGGGTAATACCATCACTAATGCTTTGACTTTTAATTACACAGGCGGAACAGGTACTTCAACTATTGCCTGGTATTTAGATGCAACACCACCGGTTTTGATCAATGGTGTAACTACGAACTCATACTTGCCTATTCCATTTAATATCGCTGATACATTTAGTTATTTTGCAGCACTTAGTTTCAGTGGTGTGGGTTGCAATACAATTAGTACCCAACTTGCAGAAATTATTGTGCACCCTACCCCTTACGCAACCAATTTGAATGACACTTTGGTGGTCTGTAATCATAGTAATTTAAATATTCCGTTGACCGCAACCGTTACCTCTACATTCAATTGGCAAACACAATTGACAACGGCAGTCAATGGAGAGAGTTTCTTACCACAGACGAGCTATTCAATAGATGACTCACTATCCAATACAACAACTAGCCCACAATTTCTGACCTACACTGTCACGCCTACCTCATTTCCATACGGATGTGTTGGCCCCGATTCCACGGTTGTTGTGCAACTTCAACCTGATGTAATACTTTCAATGAACCCTACAATTGAAATTTGCAGCGGAAGTCCGGTGAATGGAATTTTGACATCCAATATTCCGTCTACCTTTAATTGGTTTGTATCCATCGACAATCCGAATGTGACGGGTGAATCTATTTTACCAAGTACGAACTGGCTCATTAACGACGTGCTTGTAAATGACACGAGTGTCAACCAAATCGTTCTTTATTCTGTATTCCCGGTCTCAATTCAAGGTCAATGCCCTGGGCTCGCACAACCTCTTGTGGTTACTGTTAAGCCTCCTATTGATTTGTTAAATCCCGACACATTGACAATTTGTAGCGGTCAAAATGTTGGAATCAACCTCGTTGCGAATACTAATGTGAATTTCAATTGGTATGCATCTCCTTCCTTAAATGTATCCGGAGAAACGACATCTGTAGTAAGTTCTCCACTTATAAATGACGTACTAGTTAATCCAACGAATGCAGTTGAAGTCGTAACTTATAATGTCATTGGTACTTCTACTGCAAATGGTTGCTCAAGCCCTGTGATACCGCTTTATGTGGTAGTCAATCCAATACCCGGTTTAGTCAACCTGAATCCACTTACTATTTGTAATGGAAATTATTTATACCCATACAGCTTACAAACAAGTGTAGTTGGTGCCACCACGAATTGGTCCGTACTGAATAACCCGATTGGTATTCCTTCCACTTTTGGTTCAAATACGCTACCTGGTTTCATTGCAACAAACAATACGATTATTACCCAAACAGGTCAAATTCAAATTACACCTTTTTACATTAACAATAACGTTACGTGTATTGGCAACGATACTACCTTATTGATTCCCGTATTGCCTACACCAAGCGTAAACCCAATTGCAGACATTTCTGCATGTAACCTCACTCAAATTCCTTTAACTCCAGTAAATGGCCCAGTACCTAACACTGTATTTGAATGGTATAATGCAAATGTAAGTTTAGGATTGAACGCTTCAGGAATAGGAAATATCCCAACATTTGTTGGTTTGAATAATACAACCATTCCGGTTTCCGGAACAGTTACTGTAGCACCTAGCTATACACAGAATAACATAACATGTCAAGGGAACCCTATTGACTTTGAAATCACCGTTAATCCTAGCCCAACACTACTCAATTCAAATATAGAGATTTGCGATGGTGAGTTCACCAATATACTGTTGAATGCAAATATTCCTTCAACCTTCCAATGGAATGCTACAATTCAAGCAAATGTTTACAATGAAACAGCAGCGCCCATTCAAGATACGGCCTACATCAATGACCAACTCGTGCTTTCCACTACTACAGCTCAAACTGTAACCTATAACGTAACACCGATTTCCGCACCATATGGCTGTATTGGTTTTGATACAACTATTTTGGTGCAAGTAAATCCGCTGCCAATAGTAGATTTCTCGGTGATCACACCTATTCTTTGTGACCAATCTCAAATCAACTTCCAAAATAATTCGGTAGGATCATTAGACTTCACTTGGACTTTTGGCGATGGAGATTCATCATTTTTATTCAACCCTGTACACGAATACGCCAATTTTGGTTCTTACCTCGTGACACTAGAAGCAGTTGATCAGCTTACCGGTTGTTTCAACGATGCGGCTCAGACTATTATCATTAACGAAAGCCCTGATGCAGACTTCATTATTTCAGATACACTCGCCTGCGGTAGCCTTGACGTAACGTTCAACGCACTCGATTTGAACCCAAATTGGTCCTATTTATGGACATTCGGCGATGGTACTTCTTCGAACCAATATGGTTTGGCAGGACATCAATATGTTACTAATGGTTGTTTTGATATCAATCTTCAGATTAGTACCCCAGAAGGGTGTGTTTCAGACACCACACAACTCGACGCGGTTTGTATTTATCCAGAACCGATTGCCGCATTCACCATGGATGACCCAGTGGTCAGTTCGCTCACACCAGAAGTTCAATTCTTCAATTCCTCGCTTTATGCAGACTCTTATTTATGGGAATTCGGCGACGGCAACACAAGCCAAACTGAAAATCCAAGTCACCTCTTCCCGCCTGACCCGGCAACTTATGTGATTATTTTAACGGCAAGCAACAATGTCGGCTGCCAAGATACCGCCGCACTTTCCGTTACCATCTGGCAAGATTTAGCCATCTATGTACCGAATACTTTTACACCTAACGACGATGAATACAATCAATCCTTCAAACCTGTACTTACAGATGGTTTCAAGAAAGATAGTTACCATATGACCATCTTTAACCGATGGGGAGAAATCGTTTTCGAGTCGGGAGACTTAGAATATGGTTGGGATGGAAGTTATAATTGGAACCCTGTTGAAGTCTGCGATAAAGATAAACACAGAAGGGAAGTAATTTGTCAGGATGGCACTTACACTTGGAAAATAGAAATAACCGAACTACAATCTGGTGAGGTTAGAAAATTTATAGGACACGTTAATTTGATTAGATAATATCGATTGTAATTATGTCAATTAGTGCGCCAAATAAAGACTACCTATCTCAACCAATTCGTGAACTGCAACTCGGAAAAGTACAAAGGCAATACCGGGTCGATAAAAGCCATAAGGAATTTTATTTCTTTGCTAAATGCCCAGAAGAGGTGCTTGATGTGGCGGTGTACGAAATTCCAAATGGAGAATTACATATGGTAGATACACATTCCTTTTCGCCAAAGAGATTTATGTTTTTGAAAGAAAAAGACGACTCACTCTTACACGCTCATGTCATTGTCATGAACTTTAATGATGGCTTCGTTTACGCCTCTAAAAGCTGTCGGTTTGTTTTGAGGTGATGGCTCTAAAGCGATTTACTGAATCGATTTGTCAAATCTTGAATATCCCCCTTCCTTGCCAGCGCATTGACCCATTTACTTGGTATGGCGTCGAAACCATAGAGCAGGCCTGCTAAGCCGCCGGTGACCGCTGCAGTTGTGTCGGTATCTCTACCTAAATTAACCGCTTTTAAGACGGCATCCGCATAAGTGTCCGTGGTTAAGATGCACCAAAGACTTGCCTCAAGGGTGTGAATTACATAGCCTCCACTCTGGATTTCATCTTCTGCTAAATCAGAAATATCTTGATTAAATATTCGATAAAAATGAGCAATTTCTGATTGGTCGATGCCTATTTCCGAAAAGAATTGCGGCAAGTAAATTTGAAGGTATTTGTAAATCTCCACTTTATCTTTTCCCTCTGTGATTTGCTTGGCAAATTCGAGGTAATAGAAACACGCCATGACTGCCCGAATGTGGCCGTGAGTGATCGAAGAAACTTGCTTGGTGAATGCGAAGCGCTTTTCTATTGGTTTGTCCTGAATGTAAAACAACAAGGGCAAAATGCGCATCAAAGAGCCATTGCCATTGGCATCTTCATCGGTGCCGCCCGCTAACTCGGCTTTTGTTCCGTGCTTGATCCTGTAAAGTGCTTCACGCGTACCTACTCCAATGTCAAAGACATGGCCCGTTGCCGTCCAGTAGTCTTTGTAGTACCACTTGACAAAAATTGCTCCGATGTGATCAATATCAAAACCCGAGCAGAGTGCCTCAGCAAGGCAAAAGGTAAGCGAGCTGTCATCGGACCACGTTCCGGGCGGTAAATTATAGGTGCCAAAACCGCGCATGTCGGTCACCGGATTTTGATCTAGCACTTCACGTCTGGTAAATTCTACAGGCACCCCAAGTGCATCGCCAACAGCAACGCCGAAGAGGGCGGAGAGACGCAACTCATTGGTCATCCCACCCCTACTTCGCATAATTTGTTGACCAATTGCCGTCTTCGGTGAAAAGGTTGAAACCATTTTCTGAATCGGTGCTAAGGTATTGACCTGTCCATTCGCCTTCTAGGGTAAATAGGTTGTAATTGGACTCAGCTCGAACGAAATACCCTATCCATTCTCCGCTGGTTTGATAATATAGGTAAATATCAAAATTGGCCTGCACCAAAATACCAATTACTTCTTCGTCTTGATTGAACACATATTTACCGGTCCAACTGCCATATTTGGGGTTCAAGTTGGTTGAATATTTCGGGTTGATGCTTGTATTATACTTGGGGTTAACGTTCGTATTATACTTAGGATTGACATCCGTATTGTATTTGGGATTGATATCAGGAGCGTATTTAGGATTGATCTGGTAATTGTATTTTGGATTGATATTGGTATTGTACTTGGGATTTATCGAGGTGTTGTACTTGGGGTTGATACTGGTGGTGTATTTCGGATTTTGACTGATTGGAATGATTTGGCCAAACAAAATGGTTGCGCTCCACACAACTCCCAAAAATAAGATCAAGATTTTCATAAGGGAATAATTTCTTTCAGTTTTACATATTTACAGATCTCCGCCGCTAACTCCCAATCCTTTTCAGTTATGGCTGACCCTGCGTCGTGCGTGCAAAGCCAGATTTCCACCACATTGTAGGTATTGCGCCAAGTGGGGTGATGATTTTGCTTTTCGGCAAGTGCGGCCACATGGGTCATGAAAGCAAAAGCTGTTTTGAAATCTTGGAATTCAAACTTGCGGTAAAGTTGGTTGTTTTGCGTTTGCCACATTCCCATTATTTGGAGCCTCCATGTTGATAACAGTAACCGTTTGATTTGGCGTTGCGGGAGCATTGGGTGCCTTTTTGGGTGGTGGCGCGGCAGCGGCCGTATTGGCCAACAGTAGAAGTTGGTGTCGGTTGCGGGCGTGGGGCTGGTGCTGGCGTTGCTTGCGGAAGGCTTGGGGCTGTACTGTTGGTGAATTCTTGGGTTGGCATGCGCTGAGCCTGGCTATTGATAAGTAATTTGAGTTCGTCGATTTGCTTTTGTAGATATTCTACATCCTTTTCAAGACTGGCGGTCTTGACAATCAGGACTTGGTTGCTGGCCTCGAGGGTTTTTACTTGCTCTTTAAGGTTGGTTACTTCGAAGCTTAGCTCTTGCTTGGTTTGTGCAAAGGTTGTGGTGAAGAAGAGCAAAAAGAAGCAAAAGAGTAAGGTCTTTTTCATGGTGGGTGTTTAGATCAAATATAGGGAAATTTAATTTTGATCTTAGATGCTGAATAATTTTATTACGTGTGTTTTTTGTATTTTTACACGTAAATACAAAAGACATGTATACCAAACTCACCCTGAACATAGATAAAGAAACCATTGAACAGGCCAAATTATATGCAAAAGAACAAAATTTGAGTTTGTCAAAATTGATAGAGGCCTATCTGAAAGCACTCACACAAAAACAGTCAGAAAGTGAAGCCGTAAGCCCTTTGGTAGCGCAACTTACGGGCCTTATTCCGACTGACTACAACGAGAAAGCAGACTATAGAGCGCACCAACTTCAAAAACATTCTTGATGAAGCGCGTTTTTGTTGACACCAATATCGTTATTGACTTGATTGGCAATAGAGCGCCTTTTGTCAAGGATGCGCAACGCTTGTTTACGTTGGCCGAACGCAAGGAAATTGAAATCTATGTTTCAGCCTTGACAATTGCCAATACCTACTACGCCTTGACAAGAACTTATAAAGTAGTTGCTGCGAAAAAATACTTACAGCTCTTTAAAGTTTTGGTAAATGTTGTTGCTTTTGATCAGCAAACTATTGATTTGGCATTGGCTTCGAAATTTGACGATTTGGAGGACGGTTTTCAGCACTTTATGGCCTTACAGTGTCAAGCTGATATCATCATTACTAGAAATAAAAAAGACTTCAAACACGCTCAACTCCCGACCCTTACTGCCACCGAATTCCTGCGTCGCTAAACAAGCGCAAATTCATGCCGCATATTCCTTTCGTTTGCCGTATTTTTGCATCTTTTTTACACATACGGTTCCTAAATGGTTTTACCACACCAACTCGAAGTACTCAAAGCCATTGAACCCGAAGTCGGGCAATTCATTGACGATAAAATGAACTTGCCAGCCGCGTCTTGGCAACCCACAGATTTTTTGCCTGATTTATCCCAAAAGGACTTTCCTGATACCATTAAAGCTTTGCAAGAGCGCATGGCCCATTTGCCCGATACCGTTTTGGTTTCTTTGATTGGCAACATGATTACCGAAGAGGCTTTACCGGGCTACCAGACGTTTTTCAATTTGCTCGAAGGCATCAATGAGGAACGCAATGTGGCGAGTTTGAGGCCGTGGGTGCGTTGGTCTAGACTTTGGACTGCCGAGGAAAACCGACATGGCGATTTGCTCAATAAATACTTGTACTTGAGCGGACGCGTAGACATGCGGGCGGTGGAGCAAAGCATTCAGCAGCTGATCCATAACGGAATCGACCTACAAACCGATGCCAATCCGTATTACGGACTCATTTACACTTCTTTTCAGGAGCGCGCCACCAAGATTTCACATGTCAATACAGGTAAACTTGCCACCAAGGCTGGCGATACCATCTTGACTAAAATTTGCAATACCATTGCGGGTGAAGAAGCCTTGCACGAGCGCGCCTACAAGTTTTTCATGAGCAAGGTGCTTGAGTTTGACCCGAATGGAGGTCTTGCGGCATTCATGACCATGATGAAAAAGAAAATTGTGATGCCAGCAAGCCTCATGGACTACGGCACCACAAACAATTATTACAACAGTTATGCGGGCATTACGCAAAAAATTGGCGTGTACACCAGCCTAGACTACGCGGGCATCATCGACCATTTGGTCAAGTTCTGGCATATCGACAAAATACAAGAACTCAATGACCAAGGCAAGCGTGCGCAAGACTACTTGGCCAGCCTCGCCGAACGCTATTACCGCTTGGCCGAAAGACTTCAAGAACCCGAAGAAGTGCAGTTGGTTTGGCTGAAGCATTAATATCACTACCTTTGCGGGCTTAATTCTCTCCATGAAACGTATCAACGAATACAAAAAATTATTTGGCATCGACAAACCTATTGTTTTGGCCGAACTCAAACAGTCTTACCGCGTTTTGGTCAAGCAATGGCACCCCGATAAGTTTCAGGATGGCGACCCACTTAAAGTTGAAGCCGAAGAAATGGGCCGACGCGTTGTAGATGGCTACCATTTTTTGGTGAGCATTGCTCCGGAAACAAAAGCAGCTAACCTAGAAGACTACAACCGCACAATTAACGAATGCGGTATCGCCGATTTTCGCCACAAAGGCCTTCTTCTAGAAATTACCTTTACCGACGGTTCTTGCTATGAGTACTTTGGCGTGAATGCGAATGTCTACAAAAAGCTGATCAACGCCGACAAACAAGTGCGCTTTGCCAAACGCTTCATTTACGAGAGTTTCCTTTACCGCCAGTCTAAGAAAGCAAGTACGGTAGAAGCCTAATCTTCCTCGATTTCTAAAGGTTCTGCTGGGCCACCCAACAACTGCTGGCTTTCTGCTGCCGGCAACTCTTCCACTTTGCGCAATTTAGACATCAGTACGTTGGTGCGGGTGGTGACGAGTTTTTCGAGTTCGTCGTCGGCTTCGGAAATTTTCTTGCGCGCTTTTTCTAGAACACCACCAAATTTGGTGAATTCCGTCTTGACCGCACCGAGAATTTGCCAAACTTCGCTGCTGCGTTTTTGAATGGCTAAGGTTTTGAATCCCATTTGTAGGCTGTTGAGCATGGCCGCCAAAGTGGTGGGGCCCGTGACAATTATTTTGAATTCGCGCTGCAAAATAGCGACGAGCTCTGGCTGGCGCACGACCTCAGCAAACAGCCCCTCTATGGGCAAGAACATGATGCCAAAATCGGTGGTAAAGGGTGGGTCTATGTATTTGTCACGGATGTCTTTGGCGAATTTCTTAATGCTGGCAGCAAGTGCTTTGTTGGCGCTCTCGATACCAGCTAGATCAGCGGTGTCGTAGGCCGTTTGCAGGCGAACGTAGTCTTCTTGTGGAAATTTGGCGTCGACAGGCAGGTACACTTCTTGGCCGAAGTCGTCTTTGCCAGGGAGCTTGATGGCAAACTCGACGTGGTCATTGGATCCTTTTTTGGTCTTGACATTTGCCGCGTATTGTTCGGGCGCCATAATTTGCTCTAGGATATTGCCCAACTGGATTTCTCCCAAGACCCCACGTGTTTTGACATTGCTCAGAACTTTTTTGAGGTCACCAACCCCATTGGCAAGGCTTTGCATTTCACCGAGGCCTTTTTGAACGGCTTCTAAACGTTCCGACACCAGTTTGAAAGACTGCCCCAGGCGCTCCTCGAGTGTTTTGTGTAGTTTTTCGTCGACGGTTTCACGCATCTTTTCGAGTTTTTCTTCGGTGCTCTTGATGAGTTCTCCCTGGCGCAGTGCCATGGTATCTGTTAAAAGATGAAGTGCTGTTGCCAGTTCTTGACGGTTGTCTTTGATTTGCCCCATAAGTTCTTCGCGGTTTTGGCGCAGCATCTCAGACAATTCTTGTCGCTGTGTTTTAAATTGCGCGAAAATTAATACCACAAATAGCAGGTTGAATGCCATTAAAAACAAAAGAAGTTCGTTCATCATCATTTTTGTGACAAAATTAACCGCTCTCATCGTAAACTATTTACGATGAAATCATAACGCAATGGTCAACTAATTGGAATGAAAGAATCAAATAAATTCGCTACTTTTATACTGATGAGATTACTGCTGATTCTATTTCTATTTTGCGGTATGCAAACAAATCTCCAAGCGCAAGCTTTTGCTCGCAGTTGGGACGCTTGGTTTGGGCAATTACAAGTTGGAGCCACCACAGGCATAGACTTCGGCGGCATTACCTCAATAACTCATCGATTATAACTTGACCACGTGGTCGCTCAACTTAGGTATGTTCTTTTTAATTCCGCACTACAAACCATTCTAGCCCCAGCTTGTTGTAATACCAAAAAAATACATGTCTTTAATCCGCATAGACCGCTCCGATATCCAAAAAATGGGCCGCATTGAGCGCCTCAACCTCATCAATAGCTGCACTGGCTACAAATCCGCTAATCTCATTGCCACCATTTCCAATGAGGGAAAGACCAACGTGGCTGTATTTTCTAGCGTTACGCATTTAGGCAGTGACCCCGCCCTCATCGGGTTTATTTTGCGGCCTACCACCGTACCGCGCCACACCTATCAAAATATAAAGGCCTACGGCTATTTTTCGGTCAATCACATTACAACCGACCAAATTGCAGACGCCCACCACACCTCGGCCAATTATCCAGAAGAAACCAGTGAATTTGACATAACCGACCTCGAGCCCGTTTACCACGGCGGCTGCCCGGTTCCATTTGTCAAGGGAAGTCCTGTCAAGCTTTTGTGTAAATATGTCAATGAATACCTCATCGCAGAAAACGGCTGTATTCATGTCATTGCGTCCATAGAAGCCATATTTTACGAAGAAGCGCTCTTGACACCAGACAAATGGCTACAGCTAGACAAAGGCAAGGTAGTCGCTATCAATGGACTAGATGGCTATGCCCAACCTCAACTTTTGGAACGATTTTCGTATGCAAGACCAAAAAAATAATTCATGAAACATCTTTTTATCCTTCTCAGCATCACCACCCTTCTCACTTCTTGCGTTGCCGTGCAAGAAGCGCAAAATGTAGTTGAATTAAGCCAAATGCACAACCGTATTGCTGTTGTACCAATCGATGCAACAGTAGAACGCAAATTGTGGATGAACCAAGAAAAATACAATGAGCTCAACCTAAGCAAAAGCGAAGAAACCCAGCAGCGCATTTACAATTTCATGCAGTTTTATTCCAGAAATGGCAGCATCCATGCAGAAATCATGAGCCCGGAAGAAGTCAATTCCATTTTGCGCGGCGCGGGCTTTCCCACCACCAAATTCACGAACAACGACCTCTGTAGCTTGCTCCGTGTTGACGCCATCATTTATGGTCAAATAGAAGTCCGTGAACCCGTTAGCGAGGTAACTGCAATGGCCATCAGCAACACCTACAGCAACACCATGGTGATCACCAATATTGTCCAACTCACTTTGAATCTTTACGACGCCAAAAGCGCCACACAAATTTGGAATACCCAACAAGTCAATCGCGGCCAAATGGGCTCCATTAAAGAAAACATGCAAAGACAAGTATGCCGAAGAGCAGTGCGCAATTTACCCTACAATCTTAAAAAACGCCGCTACAAAAAAGCGTATGAAGAAATGGGTGGGTTTTAAGCCCCCAACGCCTGCTCAAAAGCCTCCACTTCTCTTGCACCGTGGATGGCAACCTTTCTATCGAAGATGAAATAAGGTACGCCGCGCAGGCCGAGTTCTTGGGCTTCTTGCAAATCTTGGGTAAAGGCGCGGCTGTGCTTACCGCCTAGGATGGCGAGGTCGAGGTGGTCGGTTTTCAGGCCAACTTCTTGAGCGAGTTCTTGTAGTACCTGGATATCATCGATGTTCTTGCCTTCTGTGAAATAAGCTTTCAACAGACGCATTTTACAAGCCCACTGCAGCCCTTGCTCGTGGGCTTCGTGCAATAAGAGATGGGCTTTAATGGTATTGGCCACCTTGATTTGATCCATCCGAAAATCGAGACCTAATTCATGACCCTGCCCAACAATTCTGTCATTCATAGCTGCTATCTGTTCGATAGGAATTTGCTTGTGCTCGTGCAAATATTGAGTAATGGACTTGCTCAAATCAGTCTTGAGGCCTGGGTTCAATAAAAAAGTGTGTAACTCAATTTGAACCTCATTTTCAAGGCCCTTATTTTGGATGGCCCGATTCAATTTGGCGAGACCTAAATAACAAAACGGACAGGCGATGTCCGACCAAACTTCTATCAACATAGGTTTTATTTTTAGCGAACCTCTGTGCCGAAGTCGCGAAAGCGCGACAACAACATAGCAAGTTCATAGGTGCGGTAAATATATAATTCGACAACGAGATAGTTCGGGTTGTCTACTACAATGCGCTGCGAGGCATGTAAACGCCTGGATTTTACGTAGGATATAGCCCAATCGGTAAATTTCAAGCGGATCACTTCAGGAACGCTTTCTTTGAATCGTGCGATGCCCAAACAATGTTTAAAATAAGACTTTAAGCCAACTTCTTGACTGAGTTGCTGCCATGAAAAATACCTTAGATCGCCCTCGCTGCCATCTTCTCGCTCCACTAAGGCAGGCACGACTACAAAATCTTCAATTAAGTCAAAGGCAAAGACTTTAATTTGTGACTTTGGTGCATTTTGACGCTCAGACCACACACTGGCAATTAAATAATAGCGGCCTTCATAAAAGCGAACTTGCAGCGGCGCAACCACCTGAAGTTTTGATTTATATGTACCAAATGCCGATTGATACAGAAATTGAACGAGGTATTGCTGGGTAATTGCTTGTGCGCAATTGGCGGCAAGCTCAAAGGACTTTCCGTCGTCATTGAGCGCTGAGAAACTAAAAACTAGTTTGTCTTGAAGGATGTCGTCTTTACTTACATTTTGTGCGCCCAACTGCAAGGCAATTTGCTCGAGCATGCTGGTTTTAAAGGCCTCAGAAATTGTTTCCCTTGGTGCAGAAAGCAATTGATAATAATGCTTTTTAGAGACTCGTATATGGATCAGTCGATCGCTTCCTTGCTCCCTTAACACTTGTAAATCTGCCTCTAATGAACGCCTTGAAATCGGTTTCAAACCTAAAAGTGGCAGTGCTTTGCGCAGGTATTCTTGAATTTGCACAAAAGAAGCACGCATAAAGGCCTGCTCTTTTAAATAATCGAGGATCAATTGCAAGCGCTGGCTTTGTGCTTTGAGTTGCAGCATGGCCAAATATAGTTATTACGCAGAAATATTGCGGAGTGAATGGAGATTAAATTATGGTATACATCCAAAAGTTATCGATTTTTGGTACTATTTTTGAGTGTTGAAGATTTTTTACAAAACAATTCCAGATGAAAACCATCCTCTTTTCAATTGGCTTACTTGCGCTGGCAACAGGCTGTAGCAAATGGCAAAATAACCAAAATCAGATCACGAAGATATCCACAGATGGTACTTGGGTAGTGAGCAGCTACATCGATAGCGGCGACGACGAAACCAACGATTTCAGCACCTTTAGACTCAATTTTTTGGAAGACGGCGTACTCAACGGAACCGATTTACTGAGTAGCAATTCCAATCCACATGCTGGCACTTGGTCTGTTACAGACTCAAACAGCAATGACGACAGCCTAGACGACCTCGACTTCATCATCAATTTCAATGTAGGCAACAAACTAGACGACCTCTCCGACGACTGGGACATCCTTTCCTATACCGATACAGAAATCAAGCTGATTGATGTTTCTGGAGGTAATGGAGACACCGATTACCTCACGCTCTCCAAGCTGTAATACGAGCGCAAAAGCGCTTAACAAAATTCATGAAAAGCCCTGAGGAAACTCAGGGTTTTTTGTTCCTCAGAACCTTCGGCAGGCTCTTGGTTGTAGACCCAATTGGCCATAGGTGGCATGCTCATCAAAATAGACTCCGTGCGCCCTCCTGAATAAATGCCAAACTTGGTGCCGCGGTCATGCAATAAATTGAATTCAACGTAACGTCCGCGTCTGAGCGCTTGCCAAGTAAGTTCTGCAGCAGTGGGATCGTGCAAAACAACATCTTTTATTTGATCTTTGTAAACTACTGGAAACAAGCGGCCTAAATCTTGACAATAAGCAAATAGTTGTGCTTTTGTGAGGCCACAGCTTTCGTTGAGTTGATCAAAGAAAATACCCCCTACCCCTCTTGATTCACCTCTATGCGGCAAAAAGAAGTAACGGTCTGCCCATTCTTTGAATTTCGGATAGAATCCTGTATCGTAGCGATCTGAAGTGGCTTTGAGCGCTTCGTGAAAAAGATTAGCTTTTGCAGTATCGACATAATGTGGCGTGAGGTCAATGCCGCCACCAAACCAATAGGTATGGTCTTCGAGTTCAAAATAGCGCACATTCATGTGCATAATCGGATGGCGCGGATGACGGGGATGCAACACGATGGATACGCCTGTGGCAAAGAAAGCTTCACCTTCATGACCAAGTTGTTTTTTCATGGCTTCGGTGACCGGACCATGCACAGCGCTAAACGCAACACCCGCTTTTTCAAAGATGTGACCTCCTTGTAGCGTGCGGGTATGGCCACCACCACCCTCTTCTCTTTGCCAGGTATCTTCTTGAAAAGTTGCTTGGCCGTCGAGTTGCTCAAGTGCCTGACAAATATGCAATTGAAGTTCGCGGTAATGGGCCGCAATTTCTGTTTTATTCATGGTGTGGAGCTAACAGTTGGGCGTTTTGATAAGGGACAACTACTGCGGTGTTGTTTTCGATATACAAACCGTTTGCGCCTGATCTTAAGTTCATGTTGCTGATGAGTCCTTGTTGTGGCTTGTGCATGCCAAGTAGCTCTTTGCCGATATGCAGCGTGAGGTCATAACCCAAGCAAGCCATTTTACTCAGATCGGTGTTGTAGCGCTTGCGAAAAGATTTGTGAAAAGGGATAATTTGTGCTTGGTGGTAATTGAAGTAACTAGGCAGCGCAACTAAAAATGCTTGGTCGCGCACTTGTGGCGCATCGAGCTCCTTGAAATCGAGCCAATCTTTTTGGCCCACCACAAGCATATTGCTATCTAAGGCTACTGCTTTGAGCAAGCCAACAACCTTAGCCCGATCGGTGCTGAAACTGACCAATAATTGCGGACCACCAATTGGTTTGAACTTTTGATAGTTGGACCAGGTGGCTTCTTGTAATTTGAGTTTTGACTGTGTAGTAGAAACGCTGGAAAAGGCCGTTTTGAATTTTTGCTCAAGAAGTTGATCTGCGGCTATGGGGCTATTGATGAGCACAACCGTATAGCCTTGGTAAAATTGATGAAGATGAAGGGCGAGGTTTTCGACTAAAGCGGGATCTGAGGGCGTGTAGGAAATAAAATTAGGCGCCATTTGGGCAAGCGAAACAGACATTTGTACTGGAAAGACGACCGGTATACCCTTTTCTTTTGCGAAAGTTGCCACTATTTTGGCTTGCTTCTCTTGTAATGGCGAAAAAATGAGGTCGATAGCGTTCATTTCTTCACTTTGCAATACTGCTTCTAAACTAGGACTCAAGGCGTTGTCATCGAAAACGTGGATATCGGCAGAAAGGCCCAAGCTTTTGAGGCTGTCTAAGGCCATTTTCATGCCCATGTAGTAATCGAGCGCAGCAGCCGCTACAAATCGATTTTGACCGGCACTTGAATCAAGGGCAAAAGGTAAAAATACGGCGATATGGTAGTGCTCCTTTTTGGGAACGGGAAAACGAAAGGCTTCGACAGAACTTTGCTGCTGGCGCTCCGGTACGGCTTGCACAGGTACAGGTGTGGTTTTGACTTGCTGAATAGGCACAAGGATTTGTTGACCAGGGCTCACTCTAGATGATGTGAGTTTGTTGAGCGCCATGAGTGAGTCTACAGACACCATATAACGCTTAGAAATGGCGTAAAGGTTTTCTTTTTCTAGCACCGTATGCTTGATCAGTGTGTCGGTCAGGCTGTGCGGGAAAGTTGCTTGGCTGGCAACTTGCGGTTGTGTTGTTTTATTGAGCTCAAAAGGAAGCACCGCGTTTTTGATCACGATTTGCTGCCCCACCTTGAGCCCCGTCTTGGTATTTGGATTCCAGCTATACAGTGAATCTAAAGGCACTTCATATAAACGCGAAATAGCTGAGAGCGTTTGCTGAGGTACTACCTTGTGCACAATTTGACCACGCAGCACGGGCACACTAATGGTTTGACCCGCAACCAAACCGCGTTCCAAACCCGGATTCAAGGCCAATAACTGATCGGCGTCGCATTTAAAAAGCGTTTGCAAGCGCGTCAGGCTCTGCCCCTCAGGGAGCACATATTGATAATATTTTTGACCACCTTTCTCCACAATTGGTAAAGCCTGTGCCCGCACCAAAAAAGAAACTAAAAAGCAACAAATGAAAGGTATCGAAAACTTCATGTTATTCCCATTCAATGGTGGCAGGTGGCTTGGAGCTGATATCGTAGGTGACGCGATTGATACCGCGGACTTGATTGATGATACGGTTCGAGATTTTGGCCAAGAACTCATATGGCAAATGGCACCAATCGGCGGTCATGCCGTCGGTGGAAGTTACTGCTCTGAGCGCAACCGCGTTTTCATAGGTGCGTTCGTCGCCCATGACACCAACGGATTGGATCGGCAAAAAGATGGCTCCTGCCTGCCAAACCTCGTTGTATAGGTTGTCTTCTTTGAGACCGTTGATGAAAATAGCGTCTACTTCTTGTAATATGCGCACTTTATCGGCAGTTACTTCGCCGAGAATACGGATACCTAAACCAGGTCCTGGGAATGGATGACGCCCTAAAATGCGCTCGTCTATTTGCAAAGAGCGGCCAATGCGGCGCACTTCGTCTTTGAACAACAAACGCAAAGGTTCTACCACTTGAAGTTTCATGTAGTCGGGCAAACCGCCTACGTTGTGATGCGATTTGATGGTTTGTGAAGGACCACCAGTAGCAGAAACCGACTCGATTACGTCGGGGTAAATGGTACCCTGACCAAGCCATTTGGCGTTCTCGACCAATTTGGATTCTTCGTCAAAAACATCGACAAACACCTTGCCTATAGCTTTTCTTTTGAGTTCTGGATCGGTAAGGCCAGCCAAAGCCTCGTAAAAACGTGCCGAAGCATCGACGCCTTTCACATTGAGGCCCATGCCTTGGTAAGAAGCCAAAACTTCTTCAAATTCGTTTTTGCGCAGCAAGCCGTTGTCTACAAAAATACAGTGCAAGTTAGGGCCAATAGCTTTGTGCAAGAGCACGGCTGCTACAGAAGAGTCTACGCCGCCAGAAAGACCGAGAATGACTTTGTCGTCGCCGAGTTGAGCTTGCAAGCGCGCAGTGGTTTCTTCGATGAAAGAATCGGGGGTCCAGTCGCAGGCACAGTGGCAAACGTCTACAATGAAGTTTTGCAAAAGCGTTTTGCCCTCTGTGGAGTGATACACTTCTGGATGAAACTGAATGCCAAAGGTTAGCTCGCCTTCAATAGCGTAGCCCGCAACTTCTACGTCGTGGGTAGAGCAAATGATTTGGTAATTGGCTGGGATTTTTTTGATGGTATCGCCATGAGACATCCAGACCTGAGAACCTTGGGTCATGCCTTTGGTCAGGACGTTGGTGGTATCGAGGTAAGTGAGGTGTGCACGGCCGTATTCACGGGTGTTTGAAGGCAATACTTCACCGCCAAAATGGTGTGACAAATACTGTGCGCCAAAACAAACGCCTAGCAGTGGCAACTTGCCTTTGATTGCAGAAAGATCGGGCTGAGGCGCCTGCGGATCCCGAACCGAAAACGGACTTCCCGAAAGAATGACCCCTTTGACATTGCTGCCAAGCTCAGGGATTTTGTTCCAGGGGTGGATTTCACAATAAACGTTGAGTTCGCGGATTCTTCTGGCAATCAGTTGGGTATATTGAGAACCAAAATCTAGGATAACTATTAATTCATGCATGCCACAAAGATAGCTGAAATACGATTTATTTACGGCTAAAATCCATAGAATTCATTATTTTTGAGGTTCGCTAAATTGAACACAGACATGATCGGAGATTTACTCAAATCTATTTTCGGAGACAAGACCGCAAAAGACCGCAAAGAATACTGGCCTTTCGTAGAAAAAGCCAACACCGCTTGGGAAAGCGTCAAAACACTTTCCGATGACCAACTCCGCGACAAAACCCGCGGTTTTCAAGAACAAGTACGCCAAAGCATCGCTTCTCTAGAAGAAACCCTTGCAGGCCTCCAGGCCAAAGCCGCAGACCTCCAAACTTCTTTTGAAGAAAAAGAAAAATTATACGAAGAAATCGATCAAATGGTGAAAGCCATTGACGAGCGCATCGAAGAAGAATTACTCGTGATTTTACCCGAAGCTTTTGCAGTGGTCAAAGAAACCGCTCGTCGCTGGGCCGAAAACGGTCAATTAAACGTGAGCGCCACAGATTTTGACCGCCAACTGGCTGCCGCCCGAGATGGCATTAGCATAGAAGGCGACCGCGCCACATGGCACAACGAATGGACCGCCGCTGGCAACAAAATCAAATGGGCAATGGTCCATTACGACGTTCAGCTCATGGGAGGTGCCGTATTGCACCGTGGCAATATCGCCGAAATGCAAACAGGTGAAGGTAAAACGTTGGTAGCTACCCTACCCGTTTACCTCAATGCACTATCTGGCAAAGGTGTGCATGTGGTTACCGTCAACGACTACCTCGCCAAGCGCGACGCCGAATGGATGGGCCCGCTTTACGAATTCCATGGTTTGCGCGTAGACTGCATAGACAAACACCAACCCAACTCGCAGCGCCGCCGCCAAGCCTACATGGCCGACATCACCTTCGGAACCAACAACGAATTCGGTTTTGACTACCTCCGCGACAACATGGCTGGCCACGTAGACGACATCGTTCAACGCAAACACCACTTCGCAATTGTCGATGAGGTCGACTCCGTCTTGATCGACGACGCCCGTACACCACTCATCATTGCCGGTCCAACGCCAAAAGGTGACGAGCACGAATTCCACGAACTCAAGCCGCGCATTGAACGCGTAGTTGAAGCCCAAAGAGCTTTCGTTCAGCAGTGTCTCAACGACGCCAAAAAAATGCTGAGCGTTATCAATGAACCCAACCCAGACAAGAACGAACAAAAACGCTTGCTAGAAGAAGGCGGCATTGCCTTATTGCGCGCCCACCGTGGCTTACCAAAAAACAGAGCACTCATCAAGTTTTTATCGGAGCCAGGTATCAAAGTACACCTCCAAAAAACCGAGAATTTCTACATGGCCGAACAAGGCAAAAACATGAAGAAAATCGACGTAGACCTGTTCTTTGTCATCGACGAAAAAAACAACTCCATCGAGCTCACCGACAAAGGTATTGACCTCGTATCAGGAAAAGATGACCGCGATTTCTTCATCATGCCAGACATCGGCGCCGAAATTGCCAAACTCCAAAAAGAAGCTTTAGAAAAAGAAGCCTACCTCGAGCGCAAAGACCTTTTGGTCCGCGATTACGCGATCAAATCGGAGCGCATTCACTCCGTAAGCCAACTTTTACGCGCCTACACGCTTTTTGAAAAAGAAGTTGAGTACGTTATTATGGATGGCAAAGTCAAAATTGTCGATGAATCTACGGGTCGTATCATGGAAGGTCGCCGCTATTCGGACGGTTTGCACCAAGCCATTGAAGCCAAAGAAAACGTGACCGTTGAGGCGGCCACCCAAACGTATGCCTCGATCACCTTGCAGAATTACTTCCGGATGTACCACAAACTTGCGGGCATGACCGGTACTGCAGAAACCGAAGCACGCGAGTTCTGGGACATCTACAAACTCGATGTAGTTGTAGTCCCGACCAATCGTGCCATTTCGCGCAAAGACCAAGACGACTTCGTCTACAAAACTGCGCGTGAAAAATACAACGCCATCATTTTAGAAATTGAAGACCTCGTTGCCAAAGGACGCCCAGTCCTCGTAGGTACTACAACTGTAGAGATTTCTGAGTTGCTTTCGCGCATGCTCCAAATGAAGAAAATTCCGCATCAAGTTTTGAATGCGAAGTACCACCAAAAAGAGGCTGAAATTGTTGCCAATGCCGGTTTGGCCGGAACCGTTACCATCGCCACCAACATGGCGGGCCGCGGTACCGACATCAAACTAGGCGAAGGTGTCAAAGAAGCCGGAGGTTTGGCCATTATCGGCACCGAACGCCATGACTCACGTCGTGTAGACCGCCAGTTGCGCGGACGCGCAGGCCGTCAAGGCGATCCGGGTTCTTCTCGTTTCTTCGTGTCACTAGAAGACGACCTCATGCGTAAATTTGGTTCGGAGCGCATTGCTGCTATCATGGACCGCATGGGCCTCAAAGAAGGAGAAGTCATTACCGCCGGTATGGTCTCTAAATCTATTGAGCGTGCCCAGAAAAAGGTAGAAGAGAACAACTTCGGGATGCGCAAGAACCTCCTCGAATACGACGACGTCATGAACGCACAGCGCAAGGCCATCTACCGCAAGCGCCGCAACGCACTCTACGGAGACCGCCTCGACATCGACATCGACAACATGTTCTACGATCACTGCGAAAACACCGTAGCTACATGCTCCAAATTGCCATTCCACGAGTTTGAACTCGAGCTTTTGCGCCTGATCGGCATTGAAACACCCGTTGATGAAGCAACATTTAATCAACTGAATCAAGCCGAACTCACCGAACGCGTCTACGCCGCACTCCGCGAAGCCTACGAGCGCAAGTGTGAGAAAATTGCCCGCATGGCTTACCCGCAAGTGAAACATGTTTTTGAAACGATGTCGCAACAATACAAAAACATCGTATTCCCGCTCACCGACGGCCGCAGCCAAATGCAACTCATCGTCAATTTAGAAGAAGCCTACCAAACAGAAGGCCGCGTGATCAGCAAATACTTTGAACGCAATGTTTTGCTCAGCAAAATTGACGACGAATGGAAAGAACATCTGCGTGAAATGGACGACCTCCGTTCTGCTGTGCGCAACGCACAATACGAGCAAAAAGATCCACTTGTCATTTACAAATTGGAATCTTACGAACTCTTCCGCGGCATGCTCAATCGCCTCAATGAAGAAGCACTTGACTTGCTCATGCGCATGGATGTACCTGTAGAACAACAAATCCAAAGCACCAACCAAGAAGACCACCAAAACAACTACGACAAAGCCCAAACGAGCAATCAAGAAGCCATCGAGAATTCCGCGCCAGCGCCAAGAGAAGTCGAGAAAAAGCAACCTGTCGTAGTGGAGCAAAAAATCAACCGCAACGACCCTTGCCCTTGCGGAAGCGGCAAGAAGTTCAAACAGTGTCACGGACAATAAATGCACGCAACGCAAATTGGGATTGTCGGTTCGGGTAAAGTAGCACAAACCATGCTGCGTTTGGCACATGGAGCTGGCATTCCAATTGCCGGTATCTATGCACGTAACGCAGCGCTCGCTGAGCAACTTGCACTCAAATTCGACACCAAAACCGTTGCGGATATTTCGGCGTTGCATGCAGAACTCATTCTCTTGTGTGTATCCGACGATGCCTTGCCCGAAATTATTGCGCAATTACAGCCCCAGCAAATAGCGGCCTATACCGCTGGTAGCCCAAGCATCAAACTTTTTGCACACCAACAACTCGGCGTGTGTTATCCGTACCAATCCATCTCCAAAGGTAGAGACCTCTTGGTCTCGGATATTCCCTTCATGATTGAAGGTAAAAACGACTTTGTGCTCCAACGCATCAGTACTTTTTTACAACAATTGGGTGCCCAATTTCAAATCTGTGGCTCGGCACAGCGTGCGCAATACCATTTAGCAGGTGTTTTTGTCAATAATTTTGGCAATTTGCTTTTGCTCGAGGCCAGCAAGATCCTCTCTGAGGCCAAACTCGACATGACCCCCATTTACCCTTTGCTCAACGAAACCATAGCCAAAGCCATTTTACTTGGGCCCGAGCAGGCTCAAACTGGCCCAGCCTTGCGCCACGACCAAAACACCATCGATCGGCACCGCGCCCAACTCCAACCCGAACAATTAGCGGTTTACGATTGTCTGACCAAAAGAATCCAAGATCTCTTTCGAAATGCTTAGCTACAAACAAAGACTCAACGACATCACAACCTTCATTTTTGATGTCGACGGCGTATTTACTGACGGTAAGGTTTACCTCATCAACGACGAAATTGTACGCGCCCTCAATTCCAAAGATGGATACGCTGTGCAGTATGCTGTCAAGATGGGTTACAAAATATTTTGCATCACTGGAGGCTCCTCTCCTGAAGTGAAAAAAAGACTTATGGGTCTAGGCGTTCACGATGTGTATCTGGGCGCACACCACAAACTCTCGCGCTACGAGCAAATCAAAAAAGACTACAACCTTACCGATAGCGAAATTGCCTACATGGGCGACGACATTCCAGACATTCCCGTTTTGCGCAAAGCAGGTGTATCTGCGTGCCCGCAAGATGCCGTGAGCGATGTCAAGGCAAACGTCCACTACCAAAGCCCTTTTTTAGGTGGTAAAACCTGCGTTCGAGACCTCATCGAGCAAACCTTGCGCTGTCAAAACAAATGGCTCACCGAGCTTGCTTACGAGTGGTAAGCCAATAGTTATTCAATTCTTCGGCCAAGCGCAATTGATTGGCAGCCCGTCTCAAGTTGTGTAGTGCGTCATTGACTTTATAATAGATGTCGTCTTGTAGGTAATCGGTTAAAAAGCGCGTTGCCTGCACCAAAATTACACCCATGGTTGCAATGAATAATTTTTCTTGATCGCCACCAAAAGTGACTGCCAACGCTTCAAAAATCTCCTCTTTAAATAACGGTTTCTGTGCATCGGCCTCCTCACCATGGCTGCAAAAAGACCGCATCATGTCAGCGTAATCATAGTATGGGCTTCCGAGCTGGATCGTATCCCAATCGATGAGCGCCCTTACCTGCTTGCCATTCGGATGAAATAAAAAATTACTAAGCTTCGGATCGGCATGGATCAGCACCTTTTCGGCTCCATCGGACAATTGCTTCCAGGCCAAAAGGGCTGGCCATTGCGCTTCTATTGCCGTGATAAGTTCCAAAGCCAATGATTTTCTCGAAGGGCTAGCCAGTATTTTAGCTTTCTCAAAAGAAGTCAGCCTGAACTCCACATCCAAAAAACGAGGTATTGGCGGTTTCCATTCTTTTATAGAAACAGCCCCGAGGGCCGCTTGAAATTCGAGCAGCGCCAAAGCTGCAAGCCGCGCATTTTGGACAGTTGCGGTTTGTAGTGTCGTGCTTGGCGATATCGCCTTTAACAAACGAAAAGTCTTACCCTCCACCTGAGTTAGCGCAGCTCCATCAGGGCTAAGACAATAATCAAGCGGAACCAAAGAAGGCAGTTTGATCGCTGCCGAAAGGTCAACTAATTGTTGTTGAAGCACTGCTGGCTCCTTGAAAACTTCGGTATTGATTTGTTGCAGGATGTAATCAGAGGTAGCGCTCCTGACCAACCAGGTCTGATTGATCAATCCAATTGAAATTGGAACAACTTGAGAAGGGGAAATTTCCCAGTGGGTCTGCAACAAACTTCTTATTTCCATACAGGGAATTGAAGTGGATACTGCACACCTTCGAGTGCGTTTATTTTTTGCTGAGCAAGTGCCAAATCGGCTGCATATGTGATGCCAAACCATGCAGCAGGCATGGCATCTACCCTTACCTGAATAAGCCCCTCTTCAATGAGTTCATTGATGACTTTCGGAAGGTAAATTTCTATTTTGTCGTTGCCGAGATTGGATTTCAAAAACGCAGCTACCTTTGCATTTAAATGAGTCAAGAAGGAACCAGGCAGCAACCAGGCGTTCATTGAAATCAGCGCAGACGCGCTCAGCTCACGCCCTTGCTCGTCTAGAATGCGCTCCTTTACGCTTTCAATTTTTGAGACTTCCTCAATGTTGGTTAAAAATCCACTTGATATTTCGCATAAACCACGCGCCACCGGCCCATGCGGACTCAGCGTTGGGCCCAATTCATAGGTAAGGGCCGCTGCAGCCACGCCGTTCTGAACCAATACTATTGCACGCTTGCAAATGGTGGGGCCGTAATAATCATCGGCATTCAATACCAAAAAAGCACCTTCCCATTTACCATGTAAAAAATGTAAGGCATGGGCTGTCCCCCACGGTTTTGCGCGTTGCTGTTCTTGCAAAATGATTTGGTAACGGTTGGGCTGCATCCAACGGTTCAATTGTTGAGACACCACTTCTTGCATTCCTGGCCGGACAATGATAAAAACCTTTTGAAAACCAGCCTGCATGGCGTCAAAGCATGCGTATTCGAAAAGAAAATGGCCTTGCGCACCAAAGGGCTCAATTTGTTTGTCGCCACCAAAGCGCGAGCCAAGGCCTCCGGCCAAAATCACTAAAGCAGTATCAGTAGTTTGCATCAAAGCCGAAAATAGGTTGGCGTGTTTTCCAATTGCCTTTCGTGAAATCTGGGATGTCCTGCGGCGCACCATTTTCTGCTATGGATTTTTCGCTCAGCGGCGTGATGGCATACCAGGTAGCTAGATCATAAACATCTAAAGGGAAGGGTTGATTTTGCTTGATGCACTCAATAAATGCGTTGTCGACAAAGTAATCCATGCCGCCGTGCCCTGAGCTTTCTGCCGCAGTGGCATTTTGCTTCCAAAGCGGATGGTCGTGCGCCTCGAGCCAACTTTTGGTGTTGTCCCAGCGGTGCGAGTGCTTCATGGCATCTTCAAAATAGATGTGGCCTTGCTCAGGGTCGCCCCAACCGAAGTCTTGCCAAATGCCTTTGGTGCCCTGTACCCTAAAACCTAAATTATATGGCCGTTGCAAACTTGTGTCGTGGGTCAGTATAATGGTTTCGCCATTAGCGCACTGTAAATGTGTCGTGACTACATCTCCTTGCTTGAATGCTATTTGTGCGTTCGGATGCGCAGCGCCTCCTTTCGGATGCTTGACAATATATTCGTGTAAGCCGCGGGCTTTGCTTGAAAATGAACTAAGGCGCACCAAGCGGTTGCCTCTGTTTAAGTCCAGCATGGTGGCAACAGGGCCTAAACCATGCGTAGGGTAAAGCTCTCCATTGCGGTTCAGGTAGTGATTGGTGCGCCAAGCGGCTTCACTGTAGCCCTTTGAGCCAAATTCCACACCTGAGTTGTAGGCACTTTTGCCATCGTTGAACAGTACGCCACGCAAATCGTGTTCGTAGCCACCTTGCGCATGTATAATTTCTCCAAAAAAGCCTTTGCGCACCATATTCAAAATAGCCATTACGTCGCGGCGATAGCACACGTTTTCTAGCGGCATGATGGGTACTTTGGTTTGTTCTGAGGTCTTGACATACGCCCAGCAATCTGCCAATTTCATGGCTCCGCCTACTTCCATGCCAACTATTTTACCTGCTTTCATGGCGGCGATACCATGCGGCAAGTGCCATTCCCAAGGAGATGCTATAAAAACTGCATCTATATCGGTGCGGGCCAATAATTGGAGGTAATCGTCTGGACCGTTCTGATAAACAGCAGGTGCCGGACGACCCGCTTTTGCAATTAATGCCAAGGCATCGTTGATCATGCGCGGGTCAGGGTCTGCAAGCGCAATGATGTCGACATCGGAACGCTTGAGCATTTCTTCGATATGCGTTTGGCCCCGAAAACCAGTGGCTATAAAGCCCAAACGCACACGGGTTTTGGTGCCCGAATCAAAAGCGAGTGCTTGCTCTGAAAGCAACAAGGCCCCAGCAGCTACAACACTTGTTTTCTGAATAAAATCTCTTCTTTTCAAGTTTTTTCTTGAAAGATAAAAAAAAGCCGCCTTTTACGGCGGCTTGATTGCTACAAAATGCAGTTGACAAACTATTTAGAAAAATCAAGATTATACACAACGCTAGTCCAAAGCGTATGATTTCGCTCCATTTGTATGCCATTGGATTTAATGACAAACTGATTCAGATAGCCCATTTGTATATTCATTTTTGGACTGAACTTGTATCCGACTGCAGCAATGAAGCGGTTTTGGTCTAGGATGTTTTTGCCAATTCCCTTGCCAAAACCCAGAAAAACCTCATCATTTACATTCATAAAAAGTCCCTTTCCTTGCTCTAGATAGGTTTTTTGTAGCGGAATGATGCATTGCGCTCTATACCGTATCCGTTGGCGAAAGATCGTATCGATGAATCGTTGCTCGAGACGATAACGGTGCTGTATTTGAATGGCGCCATATTGCGCCTTGAGATTGACTTGTTGCCACAATCTGTTCTCGTTTGTCTGAGCGGCAATGGGTTGCGAACCGTAAGGATATGAAATGATCCAGCCATAGCCACCTGATATGGTGCAATTCGGGTTCAATTTATAATCTAGGCCAACCCGTGCAAGCGATTGCTGCCAATCGTTGAAGCCGTCTGCTCTGCGCCATTGGTATTCGGTGTGCAAGTCAAATTTACTATTGAGCTTGTGATTGCCTTGATAAACCACCCAACCGTGCAGTTGGTCGTCAATTAACTTTTGCGCATTCAATGTGATGTTCAAAAGTAAAGTCGCGATTAAAAATACTTTTTTCATAAGTGCTTATTTACGCCTTGCGGCCGCGTGATGCTTGGAGTTATGCAAAAGTTTGAAATCGTGGATGCCAATCAGATTCAGATGGCCTCCAGCTGCTTTGTATTCATCTTGCAATAAATGCAAGGCCTCGATGGAAGAGTGATCAATGAAACGCGAATTGGTGAGGTCAATATGCAGTTCTTCAGTTGGTTGGTGTTTATCCAAGACTTTCTGAAGTTGCAAGAAGTTGGTGAATACAAGTGGCGACTCAATGCGGATGACATCGCGATCAGTAGATAAGCGCAAGCGGAATAAAGTACCAACACCCGCGCCGCGAATCACGTGTAATAGGAGCTTGAGTAAAATACCCGCGCCAATTCCGATAAGCAAGTCGGTAGCTAAAGTGACGATTACAGTGGTGCAAAAAACCAACAATTGATCTGCGCCAATTTTCAATGCGGAGCCAAATTCTCTTGGGTGTGCCAATTTCCATCCCACTCCAATTAAAAGTGCTGCAAGAGCAGACATTGGAATTAAATCGCTAAATGCAACATCGACGATCAAGAAAGCTAGAATAAAAATTCCATGAAAGAAATTAGCCCAACGCGACTGTGCTCCATTTGCTACATTGGCTGAGGAACGCGCAACTTCAGAAATCATTGGCAAACCACCAAATACACCTGCAAAAATATTACCTAATCCAACAGCCATGAGGTCTTTGTTGTATTTGGACTTGCGTTTTTGGGGGTCGAGCAAATCGACCGCTTTTACGGTAAGTAAAGATTCCAAAGAACCAACTAATGTAAACATGATGACAAACTTAATAAAGGTACCGAGTTGATTGAAACCGTCAAAACTCACATTGACGCGGAGTACTTCGAATAGCGCTTTATCAAAAGAAAGAAGAGGTTTAAAGGTATCTGAATTTTGTACCCCTAATACCTGAACCAAGACAATAGAAACAAGAATTACCACTAATGCAGATGGGATTTTCTTGAAAAGTGGCTGCTTCAAAAGTGGCCAAATAAATACAATGGCTAAAGAAACCAAACCAATGAGCGTAACTTGCCAATGCATGAAGAAATTCGGAAGTGTTGTTTTGAATTCGGCGAGAAGCTCCAGCGGTTCGGTCATCGGTTTTCCTTCTAATGTTGTAGGTGAAAAACCAGCGAGAATATGAACTTGCTTACTAATGATAATGATCCCAATTGCAGCTAACATGCCATGTACAGCAGAAAGCGGAAAAAGATCCGTGTATTTTCCCCATTTGAGCCAACCCATGAGTACTTGTAGCGCGCCCGCAACTACAATTGCACCCAAAGCAAGATGCCAACCTAATTCGTTGTCGCCGTGTCCAAGCTCTGCTACTGAACCTGCAACAATAACAATCAGACCAGCGGCTGGGCCCTTGATGGTGAGCGGAGCTCCCATGATGAAAGACACCACAACGCCGCCAAACATGGCTGTAATTAGGCCGTAAATTGGTGGGAAATCACTGGCTTTTGCAATACCCAAACTTAAGGGTAAAGCGAGTAAGAAGACCAGAAAACCAGAAAGCATATCAGCCTTCCAGTGTTTCTTCAATTGATCGAATTCGAGTCTATTAGAAATTGAATTTTTCATTTGATGTAATATTATGATGAACGTTTAGCGATTTGATGGTAGTTTTTAACGTGCGGACCAAGAAACACACGTGCGTAAATGCGCATGGTAGCCAAGCCATTGATAACAAGGCTAAAAGCTGTAAAAAAGGCGAGTCCAAATTGATCCAACTCGATGTGAGAAAAAATCAAATCCTCTCCAATAAAGGACGGCGTGATAGGGAATCCGGATAAACCAAGACAAACCAGTAGAAATACAAATCCTGTTTTGGGGTATTCATAAATATGTCCGTAAAAATTATCCAAACTGATCCATTCGGTTTTTCTCATGCGGGTCAGCAGAAAATAACCAATCGCCCAAGCCAATACAATGCCGCTGAGGTACCATACGTGATGGGCGTTGTCAAAATGGGCATTGAATGAGAGTGCCAAAGAAATGGAAACGTGATTGAACATAATTAAAGTCAAGCTTTTGCGCACCGAATCTCTTTCGGTAAAAGCTTTGACGGCCATTAAAAAGCCCCAGAAAGCAAAGAAAAATGGCAGGCGTTCTCTGACCACCGGCGCAAGAATGGCTTCATTGAAGCGCAATAGCAGCCCAATTCCTAAGATGAGCGCCATAAGCCAAAAAACATAGCGAAAATTCAAGACCTTCCATCCCCTTCCAATTTTTTTCAAGGGATTCCACAAGACGCTGTACAGACCGTTGTCTAGATTCCACTCCTTGAGGCTGAGCACATAATAACGATCCATGAAGCTCTTGAACCAACTGCTTTTATTCTCTTGAGCGGGTACTTCGTACAGTTGCTCACGGATTTTGTAACTGACAATTGAGGGAGAAATGAGCAATTGATAAGTTCTCAAGAAGGCATTGCCGAGGATATGTAAAAGAGCGATATTCTCCCAACCAAAAGCAATTTCGATAAAAATTAAGCCGATCTGGGCAACTGAAGCATACGCAATCTGACTTTTAACGGTACTCTGCACCCTGCTAATGACCGTAGCGATTACAGCCGTAAGAAGACCCGCGAAGACCAAACCGAATTTGAAATACAGCTGGTTCTCCCAAAAATGCAAAGTGCGCAGCAGTAAAAATGCGCCAATATGCACCGACATGGAGCCATAAAATATGGCACTCGAAGGCGTTGGACCTTCCATGGCGCGCGGCAGCCAAGACGAAAAAGGAAGTTGTGCAGATTTTGCTGCAGCTGAGAGGTAAAACAGTGTTGCGATGAGCAAACCAACCCCAGAATTTTGGGCTAAGTGCTCGTGCAGTGTAACTGTCCGATTCATTTCTAAAAACGTGACATTCTCGTGCCAAAAATGGTGCAACAACCACATGGCAAGGATCACACCGATATCACCAATTCGATAGACTGAAAAAACCTTCAAAGCATTTTTGACTGGCAACAAGCGCTCGCGGTAAAAAGCAATTAACAAAAACGAAGAAACACCTAAAATTTCCCAACCAATGAAGAGCGTCTCCATATTACCTGAAAAAATGATAATAGAATAGCCAATATTGAAGAAAAGAATGGTGTTAAAAAA
This sequence comes from uncultured Flavobacteriia bacterium, assembly GCA_937975705.1. Lineage (GTDB taxonomy): Bacteria > Bacteroidota > Bacteroidia > Flavobacteriales_D > Crocinitomicaceae > UBA952. The sequence goes on from CALJTX010000031.1 coordinate 32,589, forward strand.
TCGCTTGTAACCGCTCTCCCTGTGCAAATAATAACGCGAATATATCGTGATTAAAAAGGTGAGTGAGGCTCCTAAAAATGCAAAGGTCAAGGTGAGTTTATCGACCAAAAAATCAATGAAGAAGTCATAGTTTTCTGAGCGATACACCGAGATTTCTTTGAACTGAACAGGTACAGCACCGTGGAGCAACCAAGAACCAGAAAAAACCAGTACTAAAAGCAATTGCAAAAAGGCTGTGCTGTAACTTAATACAGAGAGGGCGCCCTCTTTTTTGGACGACAGAAACAAACTGATCAAAAAACCGAGAATGGGTAATCCTAAGAACCCATGAACGAAATAAGTAGTATTCATGAGGCGATGTTTGAAAGTTCGACAACAGGATAATTTTCATGGGTTTGGATCAGCTTCTCAAGTAAATTATCCGAGAGTTTCTCAGTGGTTCCTTGAGGCTGATAAGCTTGGAACTGCCCATTCTTAAACACGGCAAATGAATTGGTATCTGGATCGTAACTCACCAATCTCACCCACTCATTGGCAAACCATTCAAATGTATTCGGATTGCGTGAAATCGCAGCCAACACAACTTGGGCCTTCTGCTCAACAATGACCATTAAGCGATAAGGGTCGTGGATTTCAATCATTTGACTCGGCAATCCGGTTCTGAGGTCACCATCGACGCCATTTGCAACGCCTAACAAGCCCATCACATTGTGCGGGAGTTTGGAGCCGGCGCCCAACTGTTCGTTGTCTACTCTCGAAAAATAATATTCCAAGTTGATGCCTCCACATACCGGAGCTACTGCATTGAGAATGCCACTTAGCGAGTCGCCTGCAGGATCTATGCGGTAATCGTAAGAATTCAGAAATGCCCTACGGTCGAGGAAAATATCGCGTGAAAATTGACGGCGACCTACAATACACAAGGCATTGGTCGCATGATTCAATTCCGGCCGTGGCTCAAATAAAGAAACCGTACGAAGCTGTACTTTTTGATATACTTTCTTGGGTTGCGCATGGGAATTGACCGTAATGAACCTACGCGAGCGCTCTACTGCATTCAATTGGCATGCATTCGCGAAAATTGCACGATCTGCTTCAAATACATCGACCAAATGCGGTGGGATCTGATTGAGGTCGTAATAAATAAATTCATCCCGAGCGGTGTCTTGCAAAATCGGTACAAAATGTGTTTGATCTGGGATGTCTATTTGCTTGTTTCGAAGGGCTTGTCGCACCATTGGATGATTGGCCATATGCGCAAAAACCCGGGCATTCACAGATCCTGGTCTGCCAGAGCACGCACCACAATCATAACCCGCGTAATGCGTATTGTTGGCACTGCTAGAGCCATGTGCAATGAGGTAAACAAGGGGTGAAAACTGATTTTGCAAACCAATACTTTTGAACATGCCGCCCACAATTGCGGTCATTTCTTCTACAGTAAAACCAATTTGCAAGCCATCTGGTGTCCGCTGACCTTCAACGTGTTCGATACTGAGCGTTGCATCCGGATCCATGTGCTGTTGAGACGAAACAGCCATGGTGTTTTTTGACGGCCACAAAATGCTAAGTGCCAGTTTCAAGGCTGACCAAAAACCGTAGGTATGGGTGAGCACCCAACCGATAAGGAGGCCATAAGCACGGGCATCAAAATGCCATTCTTTTTGTTTCTTTTGGGCAACAGAACGTTCCACAATTAAATGTGTTGGCTGCACGGGCGCAGGGCAAATTTTAGTGCGTTGCAAAGAGCCATGCGCTTGAAAGTAGGTTTCAATATTGAAATGACCTGGAGTGCCAAAGGAGAGAAACGACGGATTGAGCTGCTCAATGTGTCTTCTGATCGAACATTCGCGGTCATCGATACAAAAGATACCGATGCTACTAACTTTTGGCTGATCGTGGCTCACCTTTTGTTGAAGCGAGGCCAAAACTTGATCGTAGTAAGTCCATTCGTAGGCATCTTGCCAAATTGCTTTGAGCTTTTGCGCGGTGGTAGAAAGTACTTGTTTGGGATCAAATTGATATGTTTCCAGACCTAATTTAGCGGCTGGAATCCAGCTGCCATGGTGCTGATCCAAGGCGTCGATTTCCAATAGACACTCCAAAAGCACGAAATCTTCAAAAGAAATTTCACGCTTCAACACCAATAAATTGGGTCTGTTGGCAATTTGCGCAATCATGCCGGCATAACCGGGATGGGCAAATTGTTGGTCGTAAAGGTAATTCTCAAAGGCCCGTTGGTCGCCTACTAATAAATCGAGCGCATCTTGTAGGGTGAAAGCCGGATTTAAAAAGCAATTTCTAGCGCGTTCACCGGAAAAAATAGAAGCTGTATTTTCAGACTCCATTTGTCTCAAGGCAGCTAGAAAAGGCAAGCCATTGGTCGGAAAGCGCCAAATTGCAATGCCTTGATCGAGAAATGAATTGACGATGCGAAACAAGAGCGGATGCACGCGCGCATCTAAATCAAATCCAAGTTTTTTCTTCCATTGCAGTCTGTATGAACCAACAACCGTAGGGTTTTCGGTTGCTGTCTCAAAATGAAAAAGCTGGTCTTTGGTCAGTTCGTTTTGATCTGCTAAGGCGCGGTCCAAACTATCGGCTGAGATAGCGCCTTTTGTATATAAATCGCGGTAGGCCTCTAAAGACAAATAGGTCTGAAAACCGAATAGTTGCTGCGCTGCATGCAAGCCTTTATGAAAAGGTTGATCTTGAAATGCGTGCAACGTGTTGTGATGGATAAAATCCTTTAATGGAGCCTGACTGGGCAGGTAATGTTCAAGTACATGTAAGATGTCTTGGAGCTGGTGTTTTTCATGCATAAATTGGGTTTAAAAAGTGTAAAAAACGAAGGGTTTTTACGCACTTTTTAAATCCTAAATACTTGAAAATAGATGCTTATATTGTTTTTGTACAACCAATTACGAAAGCTGTTGCCGTCAAATTCTGGATGCTTGCATTCGTGCTGGATGAGTGGAAAAACAAAAGAATGGCTCGCTTCGCATATACCTAATGGATGATTTGAAACCGAACAAAAGTCAAGATCTGCTTCTTGTTCAGACTCCTGTTCTGCTTCTTCGATTTCTTCGAGAAATTCACAGGTAGCAAACGAGAGGTATTCGTTGGAAGGGTGCTTGTATTGCGCTTGGTTAAGTTGTTGTGCCGTTTCCTTTTGATTCAATTTTGGACCAATCGGTAAGGACATGCCGTAAGCTAGATTGCTCAAAAAAGCAACCAAAGTGATCAAGAATACGGCTCTTTTAGACCAATGCATGGAACAAATTTAGTTGCTTGGTTGTAAAGTGTTGTTAAAATATTCCTAAAAAAACAAGATTGCCTTATCTTTGCTTCTTATGCAATCAACAACTACTTCAAGCAAATCTCAAATCTACATTGATTTAGAAGACCTGCACGGCGCCCACAACTACCACCCCCTTCCAGTTGTACTGGAAAAAGGTGAAGGTGTTTATGTCTGGGATGTCGATGGCAAGAAATATTTTGACTTTCTCTCTGCTTATTCTGCGGTCAATCAAGGGCATGCGCACCCAAAAATCACAAAGGCGCTCATCGATCAAGCCCAAACCTTGGCACTCACTTCGCGTGCTTTTTACAATAATTGCTTGGGCGACTACGAAAAATTTGTGACGGAATATTTTGGATTTGACAAAGTATTGCCCATGAATACAGGTGCGGAAGCCGTAGAAACCGCCATCAAATTGTCCCGCAAATGGGCCTATGAAAAGAAAGGCATCGCCGAAAACCAAGCGCAAATTGTGGTATGTGAGGGCAATTTCCATGGCCGCACCACCACTATTGTTTCATTTTCCTCTGACCCCGACTCCAACAAAAATTTTGGTCCGTATCCAGCGGGGTTCATCTCGATTCCCTACGACGACATCGCTGCACTAGAAACTGCCTTGGCGCAACCCAATGTAGCGGGTTTCTTGGTAGAGCCTATTCAAGGTGAGGCGGGTGTGTATACGCCCTCAGACGACTACATGCGCCAAGCCCGAGCACTTTGCACCCAACACAATGCCTTGTTTATTGCCGATGAAGTCCAGACAGGAATTGCCCGCACCGGAAGCCTTCTGGCCGTATGTGGCAACTGTACTTGTGAAAACAAATGCGAACAACAAGCGGCAACCTACGCCAGACCCGATATCCTTATCCTCGGTAAAGCACTTTCAGGTGGCGTCTACCCTGTCTCTGCAGTTTTGGCCGACGACCACATCATGATGGTCATCAAACCTGGCCAACACGGTTCCACTTTTGGTGGCAACCCAATTGCAGCCAAAGTAGCCATTGCTGCACTCACTGCAGTTGACGACGAACACCTCATTCAAAATGCACGCAAACTCGGTCACTTATTCAGAAGAGAAATGCAACGCATCATTGAACAAAACGAACTACTCGTTAAAGTGCGCGGCAAAGGTTTGCTCAATGCAGTGGTCGTCAACGACAGCCCAGATTCAGACACCGCATGGCGTTTGTGTGTGGCCCTCAAAGAGAACGGTCTTTTAGCCAAACCAACCCACGGCAACATCATCCGCTTTGCGCCACCGCTTGTCATTACAGAAGCACAACTCCTTGAGTGCGTTGCGATCATCGAAAAAACTGTTCAACATTTCATTAAATAAACATACTTTGGCAACACCTATCAAATTCGGAACCGATGGTTGGAGAGCAATCATCGCCGCAGACTTTACTGTTGAAAACGTAGCACGCATCACAGAAGCTACAGGCATCTGGCTCAAAGAACGCTTTGAAAACCCAACAGTTGTTATTGGTCACGATTGCCGCTTTGCTGGCGAACTCTTCATGGAAACTGCTGCCAAAGTTTTGTTGGCTCAAGGTATCCAAATCAAAATGGCGCGTGGCTTTGTATCAACGCCCATGATTTCTTTGGCTGCCCATCAATTGGGCTGCGAAATCGGTATCGTCCTCACAGCGAGTCACAACCCGCCCGCTTATAATGGCTTCAAACTAAAAGCTAAATTTGGCGGCCCACTCGAGCCAGAAAAGGTCAATGAAGTAGAAGCGCTCATCCCAGATGTGTGCAGTATTGATTTTCAAAGTGTCGAATTGCAAGCAGCCCTGAGCAGTGGTCAGCTTGAAGAAATTGACATCGAAACCCGTTATGTCAACCATGTCAAAGCCAATTTTGACCTCGGCGCCATCCGCAACTCGGGCCTCAAACTCATGTACGACGCCATGTATGGTGCTGGCCAACGCGCCTTGCCGCTTGTTTTGCCAGAAGTAGCGCTCTTGCATTGCGACCCGAATCCATCTTTTATGGGTACTGCACCAGAACCTATCGCTAAAAATTTACAAGAACTCGCGCAAACCATTCAAACCCGTGGCGATATCGCTTGCGCTTTGGCAACCGACGGCGATGCAGACCGCATTGGCCTCTACAACAGCCATGGCGAATTTGTCGACTCACACCACATCATCTTGCTTTTGATCCATTACATGGTCAAATACAAGCAAATGACGGGCAAGGTAGTCATTGCCTTTTCAGTCACACCACGCGTCGAAAAACTCTGTAAACACTACGGCCTAGAACTTGAAGTGACCAAAATTGGCTTCAAAGAAATTGCCAACATCATGATCAAAGAAGATGTCTTGTTGGGCGGAGAAGAATCTGGCGGCATTGCGGTCAAAGGACACATTCCGGAGCGCGATGGCATCTGGATGGGGCTCATCATTTGGGAATTCATGGCCAAATCAGGCAAAACCCTCGACGAACTCATCGATGAAGTGTACGCAATTGTAGGGCCTTTTCAGTTTGAGCGCAACGACCTCCACATCACAGAACCCCTCAAACAAAAAATCATCGCCAACTGTAAAGCAGACAACTACAAATCTTTCGGCAAATACCAAATTCGAGAAGTACAGACCATAGATGGCTTCAAGTATTTCTTTGACGACGAACGTTGGGTCATGATCAGACCATCTGGTACAGAACCTGTTTTGCGCACGTATGCCGAAGCGCCTACTTTAGCTGAGGTAAGAGAAATTCTAAACGCCACAGCCCAAACAATTTGTAACTAACACTTGTGATTTTCACGGACAAGCCCTTCAGATTGGAGGGCTTTTTTTATTTCTATTAACCCAAAGCTACATCGAGGATCATCATCACTAAGAAGCCTCCAATGAAGCCTAAAACGGCAACGTCTGTGTATTTGTCGCGCTGGGTTTCGGGGATCACCTCTTCTACCACCACAAAGATCATGGCGCCCGCGGCAAAAGACAGCGCAAAAGGTAAAATAGGCTCCATGTAAATGACCGCCATGGCGCCAATTACGCCTGCAATAGGCTCTACAATAGCTGAAAGTTGGCCGTACATAAAACTTTTCATGCGGCTCGCTCCAGCGCGTCTTAGAGGCATAGCAACAGCAAAGCCTTCTGGAAAATTCTGAATACCAATACCAATTGCCAAAGCGATAGCCCCAGCGATAGTGGCGCCTTCCATTCCGTTGGCCGCTGCGCCAAACAACACGCCAACGGCTAAACCTTCGGGAATGTTGTGTAGCGTTATGGCAAGCACTAACAATGTAGTTTTATGGAGTTGGGTTTTGACACCTTCTGTTTCGTGCTCGTTGAAGTTGATGTGTAAATGCGGCAACTTCTTGTCTAAGAAAAACAAAAACATGGCGCCAGCCAAAAACCCTACAGCCGCCGGCATCCAGGGAGCGCTCGGATAAAGGCGTTCAGAAAGTTCAATAGAAGGAAGTAATAGAGACCAAAAACTCGCCGCAACCATAACGCCACCGGTAAAGCCGAGCATGCCGTCGAGCAAGCCGCGGTGCATGTTCTTAAAGAAGAAAACAAGGCTTGCGCCAGCAGCTGTTACCAACCAAGTAAATGTAGTTGCTAAAAACGCGGCAAAAACAGGATCAATATGGGTAAAGAAATGTTCGAGTTGTTGCATGGTCCTACAAAGTTAAAAGAATCTCGACACCAACTGATCAACTACTGATCAGTCAAAACCGAGTGTCTTGGCGTTGTTGCGCATTGAGGTTGCTACAGCCGTTCCAAAGTCATCGGTTTTAGGTTGGTTTGTTCTGGCGTTTTCAGCTTCAATGTATTTGCTGCGCTCCGTTTCTAAACGCGCCATTTCTTTTTGAATAGCACTGCGCTCGTCCGTTTTTTGTTTGACAAATGCCTGGCGCTGCTCCATGCTCATGCCTTTCATTTCAGCCGGCAATTCGTCGTCAGAAAGCGCCACAATTTTTGTTGAATCGGCTTTGTATGCGTCGACAATATCCCAACTTTCATTTTTATAACTCGATTTGGATTTTACGAGGTAGCGTTCGGTTTCAGCAGCTTTCGAAACGCCAATTGCATTTTGATCTTGGGCTATTTGTTTGGATTTTGAGACCACCGCTACTTCGCCAAAACCGATATATGTATTGTTGAGCAAACGGTTTTGCTCGATGATTTGGTCATCAAATGGCGTCTCCATTTGTTGTACAGCAAGATTTGCGTCAATATTGAAAAAATCGCCTTTAGCGCAATCGGCACCTGCTTTCCAACCTAAATTGATACCTTGAAGACGGTCTCCACAAAAAATGGTGCTCACCAAAACGTGTTTTTCAGCGGCGAGTTCACAAGCAGTTGCAGTCGAAATTGGCCCTTGTTTGAAGGATTCGTTACCTGCAATATAAATGAGCTTGAGGTCTTGCGGGCTGTTAGACCAATTGAGTTCTTTCAGTGAAGAAACAATGACCGCCGGACAAAATTCGTCGCCTCCACTGGTGCGCAAGCCAAAGAGTTTTTCAGAGACCAAATCGAGGTCTGTTGAAAAATCTAGTTGCTTGCGGATGTAATTTTTAGCAGCTGGAATGGTTGTGTTACCGTAGTCGTACATGGCAATTTCCAAAGTAACCGGAGCGCCTTGATAAGTAAGTGTGGAAGCCTCATTGACGATGGCCCAAATGCGGGCTTTTGCTTGGTTGAGCAAACCATCCATGCTATTTGAGGTGTCGAAAAGAATGACGAGTTGTACTTTGCGCTGCGCTAAAGAAGTGCAAGTGAAAAGAAAAAGTAAACTAAAAGTAAGGAATAACTTCATTTGGAAAATTTTGGCATTAGCTACCAAAATGATGCCAAAAAACTACAAATCAAAGTATTGCAAAGCAAGTTTGTAGCTATCCAAACCAAAACCAAAAATACAACCTTTGCAAACTGGGCTTAATAAAGATTCATGGCGAAAGGATTCGCGGGCCGTTATATTCGAAATATGCACTTCTACTACAGGAATGGAAATTGCGGCAATGCAATCGCGCAGGGCCACACTTGTGTGCGTGTAGCCACCCGCATTTAGAATAATGCCATCTACCTCCGCTTTTTGCAGCAAATCGATGAGTTCCCCCTCGATGTTTGACTGAAAATAAGTCAATTCATGCATGCTTTGACCTTTCAGTTGCTCAAAATAAGCTTCGAACGTGACATTGCCATATATTTGTGTTTCACGGGTACCGAGTAAATTCAAATTTGGACCATTGACAATAAGCAACTTCATAAGACATGCATTGGGAGCGCTATATTAAGGATTTTGTTTCATACCTAAAAATTGAAAAGGGTTTGGCGATGAACTCAATTTTGGCGTATCAGCGAGATGTAGTTCTTCTAGCCGACTTTTTTGCGCAAGAAAAATGCAAGCCCGAACAAGTGACCTATGAACAACTCAAAACCTTTGTAGCACACCTCTACGACCTCGGCTTGGCAGCGCGCAGCCAAGCGCGCATCATATCTGGAATCAAGCACTTTTTCAAGTATTTGATTTTGGAGCGCTACATTCACGCAGATCCTTCTGAACTGCTTGAACAACCTCGTCTCGGACGCAAACTTCCGGAGGTACTTGAAATCGACGAAATCGATGCGCTGTTGTCCAGCATTGACCTAAGTAGCGCCGAAGGACAACGCAACCATGCCATGCTAGAAACTTTATATAGTTGTGGCCTGCGCGTCTCGGAGCTCATTGGGTTGCGTTTTTCAGATTTGTATTTTGACGAAGGATTTATCCGTGTCATTGGCAAAGGCAATAAAGAAAGATTGGTACCCGTTTCACAGCAAGTTATCCAAGAAATCAATGCCTATACCAAACAGACGCGACAAGACGTCCCGATTCAAAAAGGACAAGAACATTTCATTTTTTTAAATCGAAGAGGCGCTGCGCTTACGCGGGTGATGATTTTTACGATCATCAAGCAACTTGCACAAAAAACAGGGCTAAACAAACAAATTTCTCCGCATACTTTTCGACATAGTTTTGCCACACATTTAGTAGAAGGCGGCGCCAATTTAAGAGCTGTTCAAGAGATGCTCGGGCACGAATCTATCACCACCACAGAGATTTACACACACCTTGACCAACGATTTTTGCGCAAGGCGATCTTGAATCACCACCCTAGAAATCAGGTGAAATAAAAGAGATTGTTGAAAAAGGCGGCTATTTTGTGGATAATGGATTTGCAGTATTGTAAAAAGTTGTTATCTTTGCATCCGCTTTTGTAATTACACGTAATAATTTAGACATGTCACGAGTTTGTCAGTTAACAGGAAAGTCAGTGATGGTTGGAAACAACGTATCGCACTCAAATCGCAAGACCAAGCGTCGTTTTTATCCGAACTTGATCACGAAGAAGTTTTTCGTTCCTGAAGAAGATAATTTTATCACTTTAAAGATTTCTGCTGCTGCATTGCGCACCATCAATAAAAAAGGAATCTCCGCTTGCTTGAAAGAAGCACGCCAAAAAGGATTTTTGAAATAACCTGTTGGGAAACAGAATAAACATTTAGAAAATGGCTAAGAAGAGTAAAGGCAACCGCATCCAAGTAATTCTAGAGTGCACTGAGCACAAAGAATCTGGTATGGCTGGTACATCACGCTACATCACCACCAAGAACCGTAAAAATACGCCAGACCGTATGGAGATTAAGAAATTCAATCCCATCCTTAAGCGTATGACTGTCCATAAAGAAATTAAATAAGTAAGTCATGGCAAAGAAAGTAGTTGCATCACTCCAGAAAGGTGGAGGTAAAGAACATACAAAGGTGATCAAAATGGTCAAGTCTGAAAAGTCTGGCTCATACACCTTCAAAGAAGAAATCGTACACAACGACAAAGTTAAAGAGTGGTTTACCAAAGGCTAAACCGTTGTGCATTCCCTTTTAAAGCTTCCAAGTTGGGAGCTTTTTTTTTATCTTAGCAAATGGGCATATTTGATTTTTTTTCAAAATCTAAAAAAGAAACCCTTGACCCGGTTCAAAAAGAAACCCTCGATCAAGGACTAGAGAAAACCAAACAGACTTTTTTCTCTAAAATCACGCGTTTACTCGTCGGTAAAAGCCGCGTAGACCAAGGCGTTTTAGACGACCTTGAAGAACTACTCATTACCGCAGATGTAGGTGTAGAAACCACCCTAAAAATCATCGATCGCATCGAAGCACGTGTTTCCAAAGACCGCGTGATCAACTCAGAAGAACTCAACCATATTCTCCGCGATGAAATCATCGCTTTGCTCGAAGAAAATGCCGCTAATTTTGAAGGCAAACTCAAGGTAGACAAACCCGCAGATGGCAATCCATACGTATTGATGGTTGTGGGCGTAAATGGCGTCGGCAAAACCACCACCATTGGCAAACTTGCCTATCAAATGAAACAAGCCGGTTTAAAGGTTGTTTTGGGCGCTTCAGACACCTTTAGAGCCGCTGCTGTAGACCAACTCATCATTTGGGCCGATCGCGTTGGTGTGCCAATTGTGCAACAAGGCATGGGCGCAGACCCCGCAAGTGTCGCTTTTGACGCCTTGCAATCTGCAAAAGCACAAAACGCCGACGTCGTGATCATCGATACCGCAGGGCGCTTGCACAACAAAATCAACCTCATGCAAGAACTTTCTAAGATCAAGCGCGTGATGGACAAAGTGGTGCCAAACGCACCCCATGAAATCTTATTGGTTTTGGACGGCTCAACAGGCCAAAACGCCTATGAACAAGCCAAACAATTTGCTCAAGCCACAGACATCAACGCACTCGCTGTTACCAAGCTAGACGGTACGGCAAAAGGCGGTGTGGTCATTGGTATTTCGGATCAAATGAAAATTCCGGTGAAATATATCGGTGTCGGCGAAAAAATGGAAGACCTCCAGCTTTTCGACCGCAAAGCATTTGTCGAAACGCTTTTCAAGTAAACTTTAGATCAATTGCTGCGCCACATAAGTAGCGTATTGTCCTTTGAGCGCCATGAGCTCATCGTGCTTGCCTTGCTCGGTAATCTGACCATCTTGCAAGACCAAAATTTGATCGGCTTGGCGAATGGTAGATAAACGGTGTGCAATTACTATTGATGTGCGGCCTTTCATGAGCTCCTCCAATGCTTCTTGAACGAGTCTTTCCGAAGTAGAATCTAGCGCCGAAGTTGCTTCATCTAGTATCAAGATACTTGGGTTTTTAAGGATGGCGCGTGCAATTGCAATGCGTTGCTTCTGACCACCTGACAGCTGTATGCCGCGGTCGCCAACCTCTGTATTCAATTGATCTGGAAAGCCTTCGATGAATTCCCAGGCATTGGCTTTTTTGGCTGCTTCAACAACTTCAGCTTCTGTAGCATCGGGGCGGCCAAAACGGATGTTTTCTAAGATACTCCCCGAAAACAACAAGACTTCTTGCGGTACTATTGCCATTTGTTGGCGCAACTGGTGCAAATCAAAAGAACTGGCGAGCGCTGAACCAAAGTAAATAGCGCCTTGTGTGGGCTGGTAAAACTGCAAAAGCAAATTGGCAATTGTAGACTTGCCCGAACCACTTTTGCCGACAAGAGCCAAAGTTTGATTGGGTGCCAAAGAAAAATTGATGCCCTTGAGCACTTCAATGTCTGCACGCTGCGGATAACTAAATTGGAGGTTTTCAAAACGCACTGAGCCGTCGATGTGCAGCCGCTCTGCAGGGGTATTGCTGCGTTTTTCGGTTTCTTCTTGGAGTAGATCGAGTAAATTCTCGGTTGCCCCTACCGCTTTTTGGACACTAGCATATAAATCCGGTAGCGATCCGATAGAAGCGCCCATCATGATGGTAAACAAGACAAACTGATAAAAGCCCTCAGAAGCAAGTTCTGGATTGGGGCCTTGCGTCATGAGCAAGCCTTTCCAGACAATAAAGACAATGGCACCAAATAGACAAAAGATAATGAAGGATACAAACAAGCCGCGCCAAATACCACTGCGGACATTGAGATCGCGGGTTTGCTGGGTAGTTTTGTTGTACTTGGAAAGCAAAAACCATTCGTTGGTGAAGGCCTTCACATTGGCAATTCCGGTAAGCGCTTCTTCTAGAATTGAATTAGAGGTGGCGATGTAGTCTTGCGCTTCTTTGCTGAGCTTGCGGATGTAGCGCCCAAAAAATACCGCGACGATAGCCATGACTGGAACAGTTGCTAGCATGATCAAGGACAACTTCCAGGAAATGAAAAACAAAAAGGCAATGCCGCCAAAAACGATGATGATTTGTCTAAAGAATTCGGCAATGGTGGTGCGGAGTACTTCTTGAATTTGTGCGATATCCGAGGCCACTCTTGAGGTAAGTTCGCCTACTTTTTGGCGATTGAAGAAATCCATGGGCATGTAGACCAACTTTTCAAAAGCATCGTTGCGCATGTCTCTAAGCGCATTTTCAGTAACGTTATTGAACAACACCACGCGCACGAATGAAAATACACTCTGAAAAAAGAACAAAACAAAAAGCGCCAGTGCGATTTGATTGACATTTGAGAGGTCGATAAGGCGAATGGCTTGCGCTGGGTTGGAAGTGGCGCTAGAGCTCCCTAAAAGCTTCCCCATTAAATAAGGAAACACCAAGCCAGCAGAAGTACTGAGCACCAAGAAAATCCAGCCGATAAAATACGTACCCGCGTAGGGCTTGAGGTATTTTAAAAACCGTGCAGCCTTGCGCCAGCTGTCTTTGGTTAATTTTACTTTGGGTTCTTTATTTTTCTTGGGTCTCATCATGGCTATGGCGCTTTGCACTACAAAAATAACTTGCTTTCTTGGGGCAATGGCTTTTTTTCACGATTTTTGTCGAAAGAATTTGAAATTCTAAAAAATATACTATCTTTGCATTCCCAAAAACATTACAAATAACGACACGACATGAAAAGAACGTTTCAACCATCGGTAAGAAAAAGAAGAAACAAACATGGCTTCCGTAGCCGTATGGCCACAAAAAACGGTCGTCGTGTATTGGCTGCGCGTCGCAAAAAAGGCCGCAAAAAATTAACTGTATCTGACGAACCAATGCACAAGCGTTAATCCGTTAGTAGCATACATACTTTAAAGCTCCGTCCTTTTGGACGGAGCTTTTTTTGTGCTGATTTTGGAGCTTTTTTTGTGCTTATATTTTTGACGAAGCACTTTGCATATAAGCACTCACATTCACGCATTTCATTTCATACATAACAGAAACTTAAAGCCACTAAAAAAGGGCCGCTTCGCGGCCCTTTGACATCTTTCCAAAATTGTTGACTGATGGAAAGGAGGAATTAGGCAGGAACTTTAGGTGCGGCAGCAAGAATGCTCGCATCAGTTTGCGCGGCAAACTTCTCAAAGTTTTTGACAAACTTGGCCGCTAAGCTTGCCGCTGTCTGGTCATAAGCTGTTTTGTCGGCCCAAGTATTGCGCGGATTGAGTAGTTCTGTCGGAACACCTTCACAAGCGATAGGGAATGCCAATTCAAAGAAAGGCATATTTTCATAGGCGACATCCTTGAGTTTGCCCGTCAGCGCAGCTGTGATCATGGCGCGTGTGTAAGAGAGTTTCATGCGCGATCCTACGCCATACGAACCGCCAGACCATCCTGTATTGATGAGCCAAACGTTAATGTCTGTACCTTCCAATTTTTCTCCGAGTAATTTGGCATATTGTGCAGGATGTAAAGGCAAGAAAGCTGCACCAAAACCAGCAGAGAAAGTTGTTGTTGGCTCTGTAATGCCTACTTCAGTACCAGCCACCTTAGCGGTGTAACCAGACATAAAATGATACATTGCTTGCGCTTTAGTAAGCTTAGAGATCGGAGGCAAGACACCAAAAGCATCGGCGGTCAAGAAGAAGATGTTTTTAGGCGCAGCGCCAATCGATGGTACAGCGATGTTGTCGATATGGTGAATAGGATAAGAGACGCGTGTATTTTCGGTAATGCTGCCGTCTGAATAATCTGGCGCAGAAGACTCTTGCGGGAAACCTACGTTTTCTAAAAGTGCACCAAAACGGATGGCATCGTAAATTTGTGGTTCTTTTTCGCGAGATAAATCAATGGTTTTGGCATAGCAACCGCCTTCAAAGTTAAAGACCGTATTGGCGCTCCAACCATGCTCGTCGTCGCCAATTAAGCGGCGGTTAGGGTCCGAAGACAAGGTAGTTTTACCCGTTCCCGATAAGCCAAAGAAAATTGCGGTATCGCCATCTTGGCCAATATTCGCAGAGCAGTGCATCGAGAGCACATTCTTTTGGTGCGGCAAAATAAAGTTGAGCGCAGAGAAAATACCTTTCTTGATTTCACCAGTATAACCTGTGCCGCCAATAAGAATCATTTTTTTGGTAAAGTTCAAAATGGCGAAGTTGTGCTGGCGTGTACCGTCAATGGCAGGATCAGCTAAGAAGCTCGGCGCACAAACGATGTGCCACTCCGGCATGAAATCTTCAATTTCGTTGGCCTCCAAACGTAAAAACATGTTATGAGCAAACAAACTAGACCAAGGTAGTTCTGCTACCACGCGGATATTCATGCGGTACGTTGGATCTGCACAAGCATAGACATCGCGTACATAAATATCTTGCTCGGAAAGATGCGCTTTCATGCGCTCGTAAAGCGCGTCAAATTTAGCAGGTTCAAAACCAATATTGACATCGCCCCACCAAACAGCTTCTTCTGTTACGGCATCGCGGACAATAAAGCGGTCTTTTGGAGAACGACCAGTAAATTCACCTGTTTCAATAGCGAGGGCACCGGTGTCGGTCAGCATGCCTTCACCCAAAATGATGCAGTCTTCTATGAGTTCTGCTGGGGTGAGATTCCAAAATTGATCGCCTGATTCAGACAAACCAATACTTGCGGCGAGGTCGGCATTTTTCCCGAATTTTCCGTGTAATTCCATTGTACAATTTTAAGAGTTTGACACGGCAAAATTACGATGCTTTCGGACCCTAAACCATGATTTATATTAGGTTTTTGTAAACAGCAGATGTGCGTAAATGTGCAGAACTTAATTTTTATTTTTCGAGAAAAAATGTTATCTTAAAGTAAGTGTCAGAACTACACTTTGTGTTTTGAAAAGCGCATAATTATACCTAGTTTTGAATCAAATGAAACGCATGCGCCTCTTCTCCTCTATACTTGTTGTATCTCTACTCGGATTTGCTTTGGTTAGGTTCTACCCAAGTCCAAAATCGACTGAAAGTAGCTCTAAATTTAAATACGAACTGCCTGCCAAATGGCTTGGTGGGTCGTTTAGTGAATTGAATGCGTTGCCCCTCTCACAGCAAATTGAAGGGTTCAGAAAACAAATCCAGCTCGTCAAAAACAAAAGCAACACTTTGCCTTTGGGTCGGCTTGATCGAAAAATTGCTTGCGTTGCGCTTGGTGGCAATTCGTCTGTATTCACCGAAACACTGAGTCTCTACGCCGATCAAATGGCCATTCTAGACGCCGATACACTACCCATTCCAGCAGCGGTAGATAAATTCTACGGCCTAACCGAACCGGACATCTGTATTTTTAGCCTGCATGCGCAAAAGCCTACCCACAACCATATTCCTGATTGGGCAAGCAAAAAAACAGAACTCCTCAACCCCAATGACCAAAACATTTTAGTGCTTTTCGGTGACCACAAAGCACTCAAACTCGTCGATACCGCCCTTTTTGACGCAATAATTTTAGCGCACGAAAACCACCCCGTGGCACAGGCCCAAGTGGCACAACTGCTCTTGGGAGGCCTAAGTGCAGTAGGTATTCAGGCCAATGGTCGCCTTGGTATCGCGCTTCCTGAAGAACTCGGCCTCAAGAGCCATGACCTACAAGAAATTGATGTCATTGCTCAAAAAGGAATCACAGCAGGCGCTTACCCTGGCTGTCAGGTTTTGGTTGCCGTAGAAGACAAAATCATTTGGCACAAGGCCTATGGCAAGCAAGGTTATGAAAGCGCGGCACCAGCAATCCATCTCAAATCGATGTATGATATTGCATCGGTCACGAAAATTGCCGCCTCCACCCTACTGGCAATGGAGCAACATGCAAAGGGAAAATTCGACCTCGACCGCAGCATTGGCTCTTATATTCCGGAGGTAACAGGCCAAACCCCCTTTGGCGCACTCAAAATCAGAGAAATTATGGCGCATCAGGCCGGCCTCACCCCCTGGATTCCTTTTTACAAGCGAACACTCACAGATGGCCAATGGAAACCAACAATTTATCAAACAAGTAAATCTGAAGACTTTTCAATTGAAGTTGCCAAAGGTATGTTCATGCGCAAAGATTACAAAGACTCAATGTACGCGCAAATCATGCGCTCAGAGCTCGGGCCTAAGAAATATGTGTACTCAGATCTTTGTTACTATTTTACCCAACCTATTTTGGAACGCCTCATCGGAGAGAGCCAAGCAAGCTACTTGCGCCGTAACATTTATTTGCCGCTCGGGCTCAATCGCATTTTATACGATCCATTGAATCGTTTCAATGAAAACCAAATTGTCCCGACCGAAGACGATCAAGCATTCAGAAAGCAACTTTTAAGAGGATACGTCCACGACCCAGGAGCGGCTATGTTAGGAGGCGTTGCAGGGCATGCAGGTATTTTCTCAAACGCCTGGAGCCTCGCCCACATCATGCAACTCTTCCTCAACAAAGGGCAAATGGCCGGCATGAACTTCTTCTCAGCAGCCACCTACACCGAATTCACCAAACAACAATATCCTGGCAACCGCCGCGCAGCTGGTTTCGACCGCCCGAACACAAGCGGTGGTGGTACCTGCGACATATTGGCATCCCAACAATCTTTTGGCCACTCTGGCTTTACGGGCACACTCGCCTGGGCCGACCCTAAAAACAAAGTCATCTTCATCTTCTTGTCGAATCGCGTTCACCCAAGTCAAGACAACTGGAAACTCCGCGACCTCAACATCAGAACCGACATGCAGCATGTGGTGTATGAGGCGCTGTCTAAAAGAGGCAGATAGTTTCTACCTCAGGACCAACTTCTTCATTTTTTCTATTCTAATTCCGAAAATCTACGGAATAGACTTTGCTCGGTCTGGTTTATTTTTGAAGAAAACCAACTCCCATGCTAAAAGTACGTAATTTTGTACCTAAATCGGTACTCATGTTAAGTGCAACTTATTCAGAATTTAGAAAAGACCTCAAACAGTTCCTAGATCAAGTCATTACCAATGTGGATACCCTTATTATTCATAGAGGGAAAGGTAAAGCTGTTGTGGTCATGTCTTTAGAAGAATACAACGCTTTGTGCGCCACAAGTCATGAACTTTCATCAATCAAAAACAAAGCGCACTTAGATGCTTCTATTCAACAAATTGGAGAGGATATGATTGATTTTATCCCAGAATGAATATCAGCTTTACCCCAAGAGCTTGGGACGACTACCAATATTGGATGAGCCACGACAAAAAGAAAATTGTCAAAATAAACCAACTTCTTAAGGATATTCTAAGGAATCCATTTGAAGTGCTTGGCATGCCGGAACCTTTGAAATTTCAATATACTGGTTTTTGGTCTCGCCGAATTGATCAAAAAAACCGATTGATTTATCAAGTCCTAGAACAACAAGTTATTGTTGTAAAATGTAGGTTTCACTATGACGATTGACCTACCTCACCACCAACTTCTTCACCCACTGCTGTTCACCTTGAGAAATATGCGCGAAGTAAACCCCCGGTGCTTGATCGCTTAGATCAAATAAATGATCAGAAGAAAGCTCATCGAGATCAAATTGAGCTACTTGTTTGCCTTGCTGGTCGAGAATAGAGATTTGCATGGGTTCAGTACTGATGCTTGAAACCTGAAAAATACCGTCTGAAGGATTTGGAAAAACCCCGATTTCTGTGGCTGAAACCAAGAACTCATGAAGTCCAACATACTGGCCATCCGAATGATAGCCTTCAGGATTCGTTCGGTAGGTGAAGAAGTAACGGGTACCGTCTGCATGTTTGCCTTTACCAACGAATAGCAGGTCTCCATTTTCCATCAATTCCATCGCGTAAATATTATTTTCAATATTCTCGTCAATTGTAAAAAACTTGATATCGATTAGGGTGCCATCTGCTTGATACCTTGCAACAAATTGTCGTTGATCTGATGGAACATAACGGTATTGATAACCAGCCAAATAAATGATTCCGGAATTTTCATCAACTTTCAATTGCGCAACTTTATAGGTCCAAACATCAGATAGATTGGTAATTGCAACATCCCAAACGATATTCAAATTTGCATCTAAGTAAGTGAGATGCGGCACATAATTAACTTCTGCCGACGACGACCTTTGCTTCACGGCGAGTATAAAGTCATTGTTGAATTTTTGCACATCGATTAACTTGATATCTGAATAACCTGTGTTTTGATTGATGAGCTCCGAATAAATTTCTTTTGATGTAAAAATGGTTTGTCCTGCCCAATGCCAAAGTACTGGAGCAAATCCAGCAGGGGTTGTTCCTGCTGTTGAAAGTTGTCTTGATATGGTGCCAAAAGTGAGCATATCGTTATTGAATGCAAGGGTCTTAAGACTTGTGCAGGTGCTAATTGGGAGATTTAGAATTGGACTCGGATTTGGGAAAGTTACCGTATTTTGAAGTTGGCCATTGTCGTTAAAAAACAGGGTAGCTGCCAGGATCGTATCTATACCCTTGATGCCGTTTGCTGCATTTAAATTAGTTGCTACACGATTGAAGTTTTCAATACGCACATATGGGAAAGGTAGGAATGCAACACTATTGGCGCTTCCGTCTGTATTGATGCGAGCAAACTTGATGGAATCATCTTGGTAATTATCAAAAGCCATGAGCACTTTATCATCAGGTGTTAAACTGATTCCTCGGGTTTGTGATTTTTTATCCTCAAAATAATCCCAAGTAAGCGTGCTGCTTGCTTTATTGATTTTTATAACCGTATTTCTGATCATTAGGCCGTCTTTATTATTTCCCGAAAGGAGATATGAATCATTGGTTTCGGCAATATGTAAAGGTTCAAAACCATTATTAGCCGTTCCAAAAACACCAAATGTGGGCGTTTCGTAATAATACCGCACCCCTCTCAAGTCTACAGGATTTTGAGCCCAAGAATAGATGGAAAGGAAAGCAAAGAGGAAAAGTGGTCGAAATTTTTTCATGAGATGGTATTGAAAGTTGGTTTCACTAACCATACGTGAAAAAGACTCAATTCGAGGGGGGGGGAGCAATCATATCCTACTCGCCAAACAGCATGAAAAAGCCTTGCTCGAAGAAGAGTGGTTTTTGCAGCACATTCGGATAATACAAATAAAAATACGTACCGTCAACCAGATCTGTCGAACTGTAATTATTGAGATACGGTGCAGCCTCAAAGAGCACATTACCCCATCTATTCAGTACAATTAGTTTGTTATACGGGTGCAACGCTGCATCGGCAATGAGCAATACATCATTGATGCCATCACCGTTCGGTGTAATTACATTTGGAACCTCAGCGTTACAATCAACCCCATAAATAGAAAGGCTATCTGTGGCCGAACAACCAAAATCATTCGTTCCATATACTGCATAAACTCCGGGAGAACTGATTACTAGTTGTTGGGAGTGCAGCGTGTCAAAAGGCACATTCCAACTGAATTGAGAGGCATTTGAATTGACCAAAAGCAAGACCTCTGTAAGACCACCAGAAGTTGAGTTCATACAAATAAGCGAATCTGTAGCATTTAGAGCGAGCTGAATACTATGGTCGCTGATTGTAAGACTATCCGTAATGCTTTGGCCGCAGCGGCTGTAAGTAATCCAGTATGTCCCCGGACTGCTAATGGTTTGAATGAGTTGAGTACTATCCTGATTGAACCAAACAAAATCTGTTTGAGGCTGGTTAAGAAATTGCAAGGTGAGTGGTTGGGCCTCACACCAAACACTAGGGCCTTGCAAGAGGCCTTCAGGCAAGCTATCATAGAGAATGATCTGATAGCTCGCATAAGAATTTGGACAGTTGGCACTCGGATAATTGAGTAACAAAACACTATCTTGTGTGAGCGCACTAAGTGTAAAAGTCGGCGCCGCTGTCAAAAAAACAGAATCGGATGCATACCATTGTGCATTTTGGGCAATTGGCGCTTGTAAGACAATGGTAGACCCAAGGCATACTGTATCGGTAAAAGAAGCCACAGGAATATTGTCTTGATAAACCCCAACACTCACTTCATTTGTTGAAAATTGGCAACCAAACTCATTGGTAACAATGGCACTATAGGTTCCTGGTGCGGAAACCTGAAGTACTGAAGCACTCGAACCTACCGCTGGGGACCACTCATAGTTGGCATTAGGCAAAGAGCCTTCAATCAAAATAGTTTCTTGAAAACAAAGCATGGTGTCAGCAGCGCTTATCGCGGCACTAAAAGTACCGTCTATCACTTCCATACTATCCAAAATAGTAAAGCCGCATTGCTCAATACTCACCCCATAATAACCTGGCTGATCAACGATAATCGAATTGGAATTCGACGTAATTGGCCACCAACTGAGTATTGGATTACCATCTGTAAGCACAAATATTTCTACGCTATTACCTCCGCATAAAATATTGGTGGGTTGAACAGACAGCGAAGGCGTTACGTAATTTTCAATGAGTACCGGTGGGCTCGAAAAAACACAACTATTGGAATCTGTTACTATGCAATAGAATTCTCCGATTGTTGCGGCATAAAGCGAGGAAGACCCTAAACTAGTACCTAGACCCGGACCAACCCATTGATACGTTTGGTAGCTGTTCGGAACTTGGAGCAACAAGCTGTCGTTTGGACATAAAATGGCGTCGGCGGGTGTGATGGTAATTTCTGGTGGGAGTAAAATTTCCACATAGATAGAGGTATCTACGCTATATGAACAACCTGATATCGGATCAATAAAATTACCTATATAAGCATATATACAAGTAGCGTCAACTGCAATGCTGTCTGCATCTTGACTTTGCCAAATGATACCAGCGCCTCCTTCAGGTGGCAAGAGCATACTCCAGTTACAACCTGGGATAGTCGGATTGATACTCAAAAAAATAGAATCTCCGGGGCAAATCTGTGTATCGCCAATAATCGGTGTAATTTGAATACTCGGTGGGTTGTATACTACGACATAAACAGAATCTTGCAAGGAATATGTTGCAGATAACTGTTCGCATTCATTTTCTACAGTCAGGTCAAAAGATACGGATACGTTTACCCAACCCGATGAATTGATCAGGTAACTAAAAGTAGAACCAGTCTCTACAAATTGCTGACCGTTAATGGTCCAAATAGCGGTGTCTACAGTATGATAAGCAAATCCTCCAGGTGAAGTTAAGGTTGGATTGGTGAGGCTATCTGTCAAGTTGAATTCAATAAAATCTCCACAAGTATAAAAGGTATCAACTGCAGGTAACAAGGCAGGAACAACTGGAGGAAAAACCAATGTATCATAGAAATTTACATCGATCAAAGAATTCTGAGTGCAAACTCCCAATGAAAGCGATACCGCATAAACACCGCTCTGATTGATTTGATAAGGCCCCGTGCCTGTTCCCGGCAAACCTGGTACGCTAAGTGTACAACCGCTACAAATACTATCCAAATTGAACACAACAGGAGGGTCTAAACAAGAATAATAAGCCAATATTGGCCCAGTAGTATTGACAAATAAGCCCAATGTATCGGTATAATATGGATAGCTGGGCACAGGCATGAGAACAACAAAAATAGAATCAATGGAACCTCCACAACCGTCTTCTCGGACAATTTCAGCAGTATACCATCCGGTTGCAGAAGGCAAAATTGCGTCTTGAATGGTGCCATCAGACCAACTCACGGTGTAAAAAGGCGCTAAAGGATCATTATAAGGTCCTGTTTGGGGTTCAAACTCAAGTAAACCCACCTGATTGGCGCAAAATGAGACGGTATCTAAATCAGGTTCAATAAATCCAACAAGGGTATCAGGCAAAATAAAATAACTAAATGTATCTGTATTTGCTTGTAAAACCTTAGCAACAAAACCTGATTTTGCCGAAGCTGGCAAATCATAAGTTGAAAAACTCGAATTGAGTTGCAGGGCATTTGCATCTTGACTTGAGGGGGTGGGGGTTGGTGGTAAAATCGTAGAAAAATGTTGGTAGGCAGTCTGAAAACCAACGACCACCGGTTCTTGTGCATTGAAATTGGCAATACCCAAGCCGAGGTCGTCCTTTTTTCCAAACCCACGGTTGCTCCAAGCTAAGTTGCCATTCGCTTGTAAACACAGTACATAAACATCTCGGTAACCCAAGGAATTCCAAAACCCTTCATGCATGTTGGGTAAGGTTTGCATTTGATCAAATGCACAATTAAAGCCCCCTGTTACGTAAACTTTTTGGTCGCTAGCCACACTAACAGAACGAGCAGTAAGGCCGCTATTTGAGCCAAATGCCGTACCCCATAAAAGCGTGCCATTTGCATTGGTTTTAAGCACAAAAATGCGTTGACCAAAAGCATTGGTAACTGTTGTAATCGGATTGTTATAAATCAAATTTCCACTGACATCACCAACTACAACAACCTCATTGGATGAACTGACACTCAGGTCCTGAGGTAAACAAGTACCTGCAAGCATTTTTTCAAAAAAAACAAAATTTCCATTGGCATTCAATTTAGCTAGAAAGCCAATATTGTTTTGAAAATTGGAAATTGTAGATCCTGCAAAATCCATTGCTTGCGAAAATTGTCCGCAAATGTAGACTTCATTTTGTGCATTCACACCAATACCTTGGGCTCTTTCATTTTTATTTCCGACCCCAGTTTTGAGCCATTGCCCAGATCCTTGTGCAGTATATTTAGCTACAAATATATCGGCACCTTGCATGTTGGTTTGTGGGTCAACAAGGCTGGTGTAAGAAGTACCTTGTAAAGTGCTCTGACCTGTAAATTGTCCGCAAATCAAAACATTCAATTGCGCGTCAATGGTAATTGCCGTAGTGCTTTCAATACCACTACCGCCCTCCTTTAAAAGCCAAACGGGTTGCCCCAATGCATTTACTTTAAGAATAAACACATCTTGCGCAGCACCTTGCGAACTCACACTAAATGAACCTGCCTGAAAAGTCCCGGTAAAAGTCCCGGTAAGTACCACCTGCCCGTCTGAGCCAATGGCTAAATCTGTCGCTTTATCAAGACCTGTTCCGTTGTAGGTTTGCACCCATAAAAGCGCGCCATTTGGTGCGTATTTAGCCAAGTATACATCGCTGCCACCGGCCACAGCTGAGGAACTTACGGTAGCAGTAAAATTTGTCGAGCTTGTAATGTGCCCACAAACATAAGCCTCTCCATTTTGGTTGTAGACTACCGATTTTGATTCACTGCCCGCAAATCCATCTAAAGCCCAACCCCAAATAGCTTGTGCACTTGCATCAGGTAAAACAAAGCAAAAGAAGAGAAGAAATAAAACGGCGCTTCTGGTCATAGGCTCCAATAAAATTAGGAAAAAAGCGCGATTCTTAAAACCCTACCTCACCACCAACACCTTCGCAAAGCGATTTTGAGACTTGTTTTGTATGACCAAAGTATAGTTCCCGATAGGAAGGTTGACTACAGCAATTTATACTACGATTCAAAAACGTAAAAATTAGCTGTACTTGTAAGGCTCTTCTTGGGCGATCAACTTCTCTATATTTTTGAGCACCTGATGCATGTAGCGCCTCCAAAAAGTCTTTGCAAATAACCATTGAAGTGGAGCTAAGACAATTCCTTTTGCTTTAAGTATATAGGTATACTCAATTTGAATGAGATTTTGTTGAATTGGAATTGTTCTCCAAACACCTTCAAATTCATAAAATCCCAACATCAATGATTGAAAGTCATCTACTTTAATTCGCCAGTATTGATTTTCTTCCCGTTCAAGCACATGATCTTTTGAAACATAGCCCCCTTTTTGAGTCCATGAAGGCGCAGCAAATACTTTTTTAGTAGAACCTATTTGCCCCCAATGCTTATCTTCTGTGCAATGTGTTATTTTGGGCATCAACCCATAACCAGTATGCACCTTTGCTACATCAACTAACATTGGTGTTTTAAAAGCGCGCTCTATAGCACAATTATACAGCGCGGTAACTTTTACTTTGTAATCCATTACTGATTCACAAAATAAATCGAATTGGCTACCATGAGTTTGCCGCTTTCCCAGAAACCGCGAAAGAGCGGGTTATCGATGAAATAGACAATGGTGCCGCGGCCGTAAGGTACACTTCCAGCGATATGGGCTTCAGATTGCTGCGCTTTGACGCGCGCACCTACAAAACCATTGACAGCCGAAGCATTTTTGGCCAAAGCGAATGCTGGTTTGCCCTCGAGTTGGTAGGCTGTGGCGCCCTGGCGCAAGGTGTAGTAGAAATCATAACCGAATACCATTGGGTTGCTTTGATCAATGATACATGGGTAGATGGCGCCAGTGATGGCATCTGAAATTTGATCGCGCTCTTGGCTTGCATAACTCACTGGATTAGTGGCGCCGGCTGCGCCTTCTTTGCGCTTGAGGCCATATCCTTGATCGGCTAGCGCATCAATTGCTCCGCCGATAGCGATGAGCGTTCCGCCTTGACGCACCCAAGCAGTGAGGGCTTCATTGCCCGCAATGTCATAACCGCCTTCAGGTACAAACACAACGTCTAGATTGGCAAGTGCACTATTGAAATCATCTTCAAAAATCAGGTGAGCTGGTTTGCCCATTTGCTGCTCAAAGAAATGCCAAATCTCACCTACATTGAGGGATGAAAAACTATCGCCAGCGAGAATACCCACCCTTGGATTGGGTACCATTTTCACTGAAGAAGAGCCAAAGTCAGTGCCGCCATCGACCATTCCTGTAAGTAAGCCCTTGATGTCAACTTGATAACGCGCTGCATAATCATTGATGAGCGCATGAAAATCGGGGTGCTTGTTTTCTCCTGAGAGCAAGAGCAAGGTTCCGGGCGCATAGGTTTGGCCAGCGAGTTTGAAGCCTTTCTCATGAAAATAAACTTTCAAGCCCGCCTGCTGCACTGCGTTTAAGAACTGCGCCGTGCGCAAAGACTCCCAACGAACCGCGTAAGCGATAAATCCCTCTACTGCTAAAAAATCTGACTTAGGTGCCGGGACTGGTACAAATGGTGTGGCTTTGAGTTGAGCTTCAACAGCAAATCCGTCTAAACCATAAGCGTGTGGGAGGGTCCATGCAGTAATGTCGTAAGTGAGGCTATCGGAGAGTTTGGTGCGGGGTTCAAACAAGACCGATACCAAGGTTCCTTTTTCTTGCTGCGTCGAGATCACTACATCGCCAATTTCAAGTTTGAAACCTTCAAGTAAACCAGAACTGTAATGATAGCCCTTTGCACTGATGGCTTGCGTGCTCGTACTGACTACCTGCCATTCAATCTTATTTTTTTCGAGCAAGCTCAAAATGGGAGCAACTTTTGCCTTTGTACCGCGCAATACATATGAGTTGTATTTGTAGGTCTTCTCTTTGCGGAATTTTTGGTATTCCGTTACTAATTTTTGGGCATTGCGCGCGCTGGTTTCAACAGTTGAAAGCCCGGTTGTGACATGATGCGCCACGCGGTCAGCCAAACTGAGCGTATCGCCCACTTGTGTCAAGACCGCCAGACCAGCGCGGCCACTTCCACCCTGCTCGTAGGTCATGCCGATGCTACCGCTGTAGGTTGGGTAGGTATCGCCATAACTTGGGTAAAGCAAATCGAAGATTTCTTTTGAAAAATAGAGCCAACCCGCTTTGTCAAAATAGCCCGCATGGTTCTTGCCAATTTCTTTTTGGAAATCGCGCTGCCAATCGGTAATGACCTCATGATAAGGTTCTGCGGCTGGAGGGAAATAATAAGGTTCGTTGATACCTTGTTCATGGAAATCGACATGGACATGTGGCAACCATTGGTTGTATTGCTGAATGCGCACAGCAGATTCAATTTGGGTCATCCAGGCCCAGTCTCGGTTGAGGTCAAAAAGGTAGTGGTTGGGGCGCCCACCAGGCCAGGTTTCGTTGTGACTGGCGCTAAAGCGCTGGATATCTACCGGATTTGCGCCGTATTGGTAATAAAAGTTGACATAGCGATCGCGGCCATCAGGGTTGAGACACGGATCCATGATGACAACTGTGTTTTCGAGATAGCTAATTTTGTCGGTGAGCAAGCGGTAGGCTGTCTGCATGGCTGCTTCTGTACCAGAACTTTCATTGCCGTGTACATTGTAAGACAACCAAACGATGGCCAGCTTTTCATCGGGCGCTTGTGTGAGGTGTTTTTGACGAATTTCTTCCAATTTCTTGAGGTTTTCTGCCGTGCCAATGTAGCACAGCAGCAAATCGCGTTTCTCATAGGTTTGCCCCGTCTTGACCACCTTTATATTGGTTGGAAATGCTTTCTCTAGTGCGTAGAAATAATCTACCACACGGTGATGTCGCGTAAATTGCTCACCAATGTTATAGCCCAAAAATTGCTTTGGCGTAAAAGGCGTTTGTGCAAAAAGGAGCAGCGCTAAGCCGTTAAATAGAAAGGTGAGCAAAAACTTTTTCATGGTAGTGTTCTTAAAAAATGATCTCAAAGTTGTGGTTTTTCTTTGGCTAGATGGATAATGGCATCGCCTTTATATACCACAGGCGCTTCATTGATACAAATGACAAAGCCTGTTTGGCTCGCCTTGATTTGCTTTTCGTATTTTCCGTACGGATCGGTGACCAGAGCGAGCACTTCACCTTTTTGGACTTTGGTTCCGTTGTGTACAAAACACTGAAACATTCCGCTTGAGGGTGCACGCATCCATTTATTTTCACCGATAAAAATGGGCTGTCTGTCTTTGGAAATATCTATTTTGTAATTGCGCATTCCGAGGTGGTTGATCAAGCGCTTGAGGCCATTCAAGCCCTCCTCTACAACATTTTCCTCAATATTATTGGATTTTCCACCTTCGAAAAGCAAGAGCTTTTTTTGGCGCTTCACCATGCTTTCTCTGAGTGTTTTGGAAATGAGGCTCGAATGTAAAATAAATGGCGGGTTGAATACTTTAGCGAGTTCAACACTTTCTTGATCTGAAAAAACACAGCGTATTTGCGGAAAATTGTTGCGCTGAGCAGCACCTGTATGGAAATCGATGATGTAATCGCAGTGTGGTGCAATTTCTTTCATAAAATGGTAGGCAAATTGCGCGGCAAGCGAACCATTGTTCGAGCCCGGAAAACTCCGATTGAGGTCGCGGCCGTCGGGCAACTCGCGCTTGAGGTTCAAAAAACCAAAAATGTTAAAAATGGGCAAGCAAATGATGGTGCCCTTAGTTGGTTTGTTGAGTTTCTTGCGCAAAAAACGTCGAACAATTTCGATGCCGTTGAGTTCGTCGCCGTGCAGGCCAGCCATCACTAATACCGTTGGGCCATCTTCTTTGGCGCGCTCCACCAAAACAGGAACTTGAATGGGTGTACGGGTATGCAAATGCGCCACCTCTAAATTGAGCTGCGCGCCTTTACCTGGCAAAATTTCTTGCCCGAGTATGACCATTTTTTGTGTTAGTCCTTTTCTAGCGCTTGACATTTTTCTCGATGTATGCTATAATTTTGCCGGCGATATCGGTTTGGGTGGTTTTTTCAATGCCCTCTAGACCCGGAGAAGAGTTGACTTCCAAGACCAATGGACCGCGTTCAGACTGCAGTAAATCTACGCCTGCTATGCCCAAGCCAACCGCCTTGGCGGCTAAAATAGCCGTATACTTTTCTTCTGTCGTGAGTTCAATGACTTCGGAGCTGCCGCCGCGGTGCAAATTGGAGCGGAACTCACCCGGCAAGCCTTGGCGCTTCATGGCACCAACAACTTCACCATCTACGACAAAAGCACGGATATCTGCACCTTTTGCCTCGCGAATAAATTCCTGAACGATTACCCGCGCTTTAAGGCCATTGAACGCCTCCAATACAGATTGTGCCGCATTGAGGTTTTCTGCCAACACCACACCCAATCCTTGTGTTCCTTCCAAAAGCTTGAGCACAACTGGTGCACCGCCTGCGCTTTTTACCACATGCTTGACATCCTTGGAATAGTTGGTAAAAACCGTTTTAGGCAGGCCAATCCCTTCTTTTGAAAGCACCTGTAAGCAACGTAGTTTGTCACGAGAGTGGATAATACCTCGAGAACCCACCGCCGTAAAAACATTCATCATTTCAAACTGACGCACCACCGCCGTACCATAAAATGTAACCGACGCGCCAATGCGTGGAATAACCGCGTCAAAGCCTTTGAGGTATTGGTTGTGGTAAAAAAGCGCTGGGCCCGTTTGCTCAATTTCGATATTGCACTTGAGGTGATCTATAACGTGGGCTTCGTGACCCGCAGCTTCAGCAGCTTCTACAAGCCTGCGGGTTGAGTATAAATGAGCATTGCGGGAGAGAATGGCGATTTTCATGAAAGTTGTTGGATGGAAGCGTGGATATATTTTTTACTGGTGTCTACGATAAAGCGTTTGTTGAGCACTTTTCTACCGAGTAGAATTGGGTAGCGCATGCCTTGACGCATGGTGAGTGAAAATTCAGTTCGGAATTTTTCTCCGGCAATTTCAATGGAGCCAAAGACAAAAAATCGTTCTTGCACCTGCCCCGTACTGCTTTTCACTTTTTTAGTTCTGAATTTGGTAAAAGTCATTTCTTTACCTGTGAAAGCGGCGTGTTTGTCATCGAGAAAAACAACCTTCAATTCCTTGCCTTCTAGGTAGCAAGAACTTACGTGAATACTAGACGTATAGGCGCCTGAATCTACCTTTGCCTTGACTTCTGCCAAGCCAAAATCTGGGAGCCAAGCAAGTTCACGGCGGCCAATTAAAATTTTATCGGGAGGCAACATAAAACAAATGTAGCGAAACTTCTAATACATGAAAATGAGCGAAAAGCAAATAAAGCGCAAGAATGGTCGTTAAGGATTGTAACTTTGCAGTTATGAAGCAGCTTTTACTTCTCTTCTTTTTGACTTCCCCTCTGCTTTTTTGGGCGCAAGAAATCACTTTGTATGGACATTGTTACCTCAAAGGGAAGAAACCAGCTGTTGGCGTAAAAATTCAACTCAAAGTAATAGACAACAGGTCGGTTCAGATACCATCAAGCACCACAAGCGACAATAAAGGCTATTATTCGTTTGGTCATTTGCATGTCGGAGACCTCATCGAGATACAATATGAATTGGATGGCGTGGCCCTCTCCTTGAACACCATCATCACCAACACAACTGCTTTACAAGAGCTTCCCGATCAAAATTTCGCCATTCAAGACAACCGAGGCGTTGTGGTCCGACAAGAAGGACAAAATCCTTTTGAAATTGAGAAACTGCCCCAATTGAATTTAAAAGGAATTGTGAACCTTGAA
Organism: uncultured Flavobacteriia bacterium; assembly: GCA_937975705.1. Classification (GTDB taxonomy): domain Bacteria; phylum Bacteroidota; class Bacteroidia; order Flavobacteriales_D; family Crocinitomicaceae; genus UBA952. Next base: position 62,214 of record CALJTX010000031.1, read on the forward strand.
AAAACACTGACGCTCACCACTGCCGCCACCTCCAACAATGAACTCACCTCTAATTACAATGTAAGGGGTGGTAACTACGATGAAAACCTCGTTTATGTCAATGGTTTTCAGGTATACAGACCTTTTCTGACGCGCAGTGGGCAGCAGGAAGGCATGAGTTTCATCCACTCCTCCTTAGTAGAAGACGTGCGTTTCAGTGCGGGCGGTTTTGCTGCCAACTATGGTGATCGGCTCAGCTCTGTGCTAGACATCACCTACAAAACACCAACAACTTTTCATGCTTCGGCTATGGCCTCTCTTTTAGGCGTTGAAGGACATGTAGAAGAAGCCGTGAGCCAGCGCTTCAATTTTTTGGTGGGTGCCCGCTACCGTTCCAACGGCTATTTTCTCAATACCCTCCCGACTAAAGGCGCATACAACCCTGTTTTTGCAGATGCACAAATACTGACCAACTACCAACTCAACGAATTCTGGACCTGGAGTTTCCTAGGACATTTCTCCACCAACGCGTATCGCTTCGCCCCACAAACTGCACAATCAGATTTCGGGACAGCCAACGAAGCCTACCGCCTCATGATTTATTTCGAAGGACAAGAGAATTCAAATTTCCAGACTTTGATGGGCGGAACCTCCCTCAAATATGCCAAAGACCGCACCAAACTCGATTTTTATCTCTCTGCTTTTCAATCCGATGAACGCGAGTACTTTGACATACTCGGACAATACTACATCAACGAGCTTGAAACAGACCCTTCCAAAGAAGAATTTGGTGATTCCATCGCAACGCTAGGCGTGGGTGGCTTTCTCAATCATGGGCGCAATAGACTACAAGCCCAAATTTTCAACGCGTATCACAACGGGAGTTATTTACTTTTGGACAATTATACCGATGCCAATAAAACCAAAAAACGGTATTCCGAACTCTCTTGGGGGCTCAATGTGCAAGCCGACCACTTTGTAGATCAACTGAGCGAGTGGCGCCTCATCGATTCTTCTGGCTATAGCTTGCCTCAAACCCAACCCGATTCTATTGTGCTTTTTGAAACGATCAAAGGCAACCTCAGCCTGAATGGCTTCCGCACTACTGGTTATTTTCAGTGGTCCAACTCGTGGGTGAAAGTGAGCCGTGAAAAAATTGTTGCGCTCAAAATGCCTTACAAAAACCCAGACGGCACCAAAACCCGGGTTGTCGATACATTAGCTATTTCTACCAACAAATTCAATTTTCAGTTTGGCTTGCGCGGCGGCTACACCAGTATCAATAAAGAGCCTTACTTTACCCCTCGCCTTAGTATCTCCTATGCCCCAGCCGCCTACATGTGGCAAAATGGCCAGGCGGTCAGACGCGGATTGCTTTTCAAATTTTCAACCGGACTTTATTACCAACCGCCATTTTACCGAGAGTTCAGAACTTTCGATGGCCATTTGGCACTCGGCGTGCAAGCGCAAAAATCCTTACATATCGTAGCGGGTTCTGAATTTCAGTTTCAGATGTGGGGGCGTCAAACACCATTTAAACTCAATACTGAAATTTACTACAAATACCTCTGGGACCTCAACCCATACGAAATTGAAAACGTGCGCACGCGCTATTATGCCAACAACAATGCGGTTGGCTACGCTTATGGTCTAGACATCAATGTACACGGCGAATTTGTAGAAGGCATTCAGTCGTTTTTCAAATTAGGGCTACTCTCTACCAAAGAAGACATCCTCGGCGATCAGTACACCAACTATTTCAATGCCGCAGGCGAGCGCATCATTTTTGGCTACAGCGAAGACCAAGTGGTGGTAGATTCTGTGGTGGTATTCCCAGGTTACATTCCGCGCCCGACCGACCAATGGCTAACTTTTGGTGCTTTGGTACAGGACCAAATGCCGGGTTATGAAGCCTTCAAGGTGCAGATGGGCTTGCAATACGGCTCGCGCCTTCCCTACGGGCCGCCAGACTTTACGCGCTACAAAGACACTTTGCGCATGCGTTCGTATTTTCGGGTAGACCTCGGTCTTTCTTATGATTTATTGCACAACAAAACCGTAATCAAACAAGGCAAAAAGGGTTGGCAAGCACTCGATCAGGCGCTCATTTCACTGGAAATTTTCAATGTTCTTGGCGTCAATAACGTACTCTCCAAACAATGGATACAAGACGTTCAAGGGAAATTCTATTCTGTGCCCAATTACCTTACCCAACGTCTTTTCAATCTGAAGTTTAGCGTGGCCTTCTAGTTAGTTGAGGCTTGGGGCAAACAAGAAGCGATTTGGAGAAACCAAGGCAGTCTTGACCGCGTACATCACGATACCGGCTGTATTTTTCACGCCCAATTTAGCCATGATATTTTTGCGGTGGGTATTGACGGTATGTTTGCTCAAAAACAATATTTCGGCAATTTGTTCGTTGGTTTGACCCTCCGCAATAAGTACAATGATTTCGTTTTCACGTTCTGAAAGCACAACGGGCCCACAACTGAACTCCTCGGTATTGAGCTCTGAAAGGTCAATGTTGGCTTTTTGGATGGTTTCTAGAATTTGGCCACAAAAAAATTGCTTGCCCTGCGCGGTTTCTTTTACCGCATCTATGATTTCGGCGAGTTCGCAGTCTTTTTTAACGTAACTCGTGACCCCTGACTTTAGGGCATCTATTAAAATAGGCGCATGCTGGGCTTCTGTGATGGCTACAAAACGCAAGTCTTTGTATTTAGCAAGTGCTTTGTGGACGATATCTATGCTGAAACCATGTGCTGTGAAGTCGATAAGTACGACGTCGGCTCCGAAGGTTTTGAGCTGAGCCATGAGCTCGTCTTGGTTTTTGGCTTCGCCAGCAATACGGATATCAGACTGGGCGTTTAAGATGGTTCTTAAACCCAAAAGAATCAGTTCATTGCTATCGGCGAGGATGACTTGCATCTTATTTAGAATTATTCTAGACAAAGTTACATTCAAAATTCATTTTTTCGCGCATGAACAACACTTTTTTTCGTGTTCGCAAGCAAAGTTGCATCAATGGACAGAAAATTGAGAAGAAGCACCTAACTTTGCCCAATGAACACGGAAATTGGCACAGACCTTTTCAAAGCCCTTGCATGCATTCAAAGCGGAAAAACCGTAGCGGTACCAACTGAAACCGTTTATGGCTTAGCTGCCGATGCCAACAATGAAGAAGCCGTTTTGAGCATCTTTGAGGCTAAAGGACGACCTACCTCCAATCCGTTGATCTTACATTTTGATCAGCTGCAAACAGCACTGCCTTACACCGCTAATTTTCCAGCGATATTTGAAACCCTTTATGATGCTTTTTGCCCTGGTCCACTTACTTTTATAGTGCCTAAAAGTAGTTTGGTCAGTGCACTCATTACAGGGGGGCAAGAGACCGTAGCCCTGCGCTTTCCGAAGCACCCCATGCTCCAAAATTTACTGCAAAAATTAGGCTTACCGCTTGCGGCACCCAGCGCCAATTTATACGGACAACTCAGTCCGACCTCAGCCTTGCATGTGCAGACTCAACTGGCAGGCCGCATTCCGTACATCTTAGACGGGGGCAGCTGTAACGAAGGTTTGGAATCTACCATTATTGGCTTATGGAACGATAAAGTAGTAGTGTACCGCTATGGCAGCATTACCCCAGAAGCGCTGTCTGAGGTTCTGGGCTACCTTCCCGAGGCCAAAATTCATGCAGAAGGAACCGTGCTCACCAGTGGAATGGTCAAGCACCACTACGCTACCCAAACACCACTCTATTTAGGTGTAAAGCCAACACACGAACAAGAACTCGCCGTGCAAATTTCTTTGCAACATGACCTCACCATCTTCGGCCCACAGCTTGCTTTGAGTGCAAATGGCTCGATGCTAGACGCCGCCCGCAACCTTTATGCAACACTGCACAAAGCCGACACCCTTGGACTTGAGAAAATTTATGTCGCACCTTTTCCGAATGAAGGTTTGGGTCGTGCCATGAACGATCGCTTGAGTAGAGCAGCTGCAAAGTTTGCTTAAGCGTAGCGTAATCTGAACCCTAATTTTTCTGAACAAGTTTTCTAATGATAAGCCTCATTTCCAAAATCAATGGAAAAGATAAGGCATAAAAAAAGGCCCCAAGATGGAGCCTTTCAAATATGGTGATTGCAAATGTGCAATTATTTCATGTGACGACCGTAACGGTTTTTGAATTTGTCGATACGACCTGCGGTATCTACGAACTGTGCAATACCCGTAAAGAATGGGTGTGACTTGTGAGAGATATCTAACTTAACAAGTGGGTATTCGTTGCCGTCTTCCCAAGAGATGGTTTCTTTGGTTTCTGCGCAAGAAGGACAAATAAACGCGTACTCGTTAGACATGTCTTTAAATACGACTAAACGGTAATCTGATGGGTGGATATCTTTTTTCATGAGTATTACTTTTCGAAAATGGAATGCAAAGATAGGTATTTCTTCTTGAAAAACAAGAAAATCAGCCTCGAAACGAAAAAAATGTAATTTCGTAACGAATTTACTGCTTTTTATGCGCCCTGCGTCAGATCCTGCTTTGTCTTACCTTGAACTCAAGGACAACCGTTTGCACTCTATTTTAGAGCTCACAAACGCGATCAACGCCAATATGGCCATAGAGCAACTGTACCGCATCTTCACCTTCATCCTTAAAGAACAGCTGCATTTCAGTCGTTTTGCGCTTTTGCACCAACAAGACGAATGGACACTCGCGGCCAAAAGTGGCTACAAGCGCAAAATAGAAGCAGAAGAGTTGGCACTTGAACTTGCACGTTTCAAAGAAATCACACTAGTTGAGTCATCGAATAGCGCTTTGTTGCAAGACTTCCAGGCGGTCATTCCGATTTATCACCAAGACCGTCCGCTTGCCTATTTGATTTTGGCTACGCCGAGTAAAACGGAGTCTTTGGAACCCGCGCATTTCTCTTTTGCCCAAACGCTGACCAACATTTTAACCGTAGCGCTTGAAAACCGCAAGTTGAGTGCGCAAAATGAAATCAAAGAACAAATCTCCAAAGAATTGGAATTGGCTTCCGAGATGCAAAAACTGCTCTTCCCGCAAGAATTACCCTCCAACAAAAAGATGGATATATCTGGTCGCTATATCCCAAGACACGCGGTCGGCGGAGACTTCTATGATTTTATTCCGCTCGGCGACGAAGAATACATCATTTGTATAGGCGATGTGAGTGGAAAAGGCATTACCGCGGCACTGCTCATGGCTAATTTTCAGGCAACCATACGAACGCTTTTCAAGTACCAGCGTTTCGAGCTGACCTTTTTAATGGAGGAACTCAACAAACTCGTGATGAAAAATGCCAAGGGCGAAAAATTCATTACGTTTTTCATTGCCCATTACAATGCCTACACGCGTCAGCTTCTGTATGTCAATGCAGGACACAACCAACCGTTTATCTTGAGTGGCAAAAACACAACCCTTTTGACAGAAGGCTGCATTGGTTTGGGTATGCTAGACGAACTCCCTTTTGTACACGTTGGTAAAATGCAACTGCAAGCGAAATCGACAATGGTACTCTTTACCGATGGCGTGGTAGAACTCGAAAATGAAAGAGGTGCGCAATTTGGTGTAGAACAGCTCATCAAGCAAGTTAGGTCCTTTTCTGCGCTCAAAATGGAAGACATGAACGATATCATTTTCTCCAAATTAGAAGACTGGAAAGGTAGCCTCCCCTACGTAGACGACACCGCTATTTTTAGTTGTAAATTCTTTTAGTTTGCGCCCACAGCACTTGGCCCTCCAAAGGCCCACTTGAGTGAAAACAAGTGCGTGAAATATCCTTCTCCACCCAGACCCAAGCGCGTAAAGGCATAATCGATAGTCCAGTTTTGAAGCACGACCCCCGCGCCTAAATGAGGCTGTAGCCCCAGTTTTTTGTTTTGGTCGAAATCCAAGAAATATTGAAATTGAGACACACCTGTTCGCAGGGTCAGTTTGTGGTCGTAATTGAGGTAGAGTCCGGCTCTAGGATCTAATGAAAACACACTCCCAGACAACAAAGTATTGCGTGGGCCGTCTGTGGTGATTTCGGCATTCAATTGCCCACCGAGTTCATATTTTTCATTCTTGAGTGGCAACTTTCCGGCTATACCTAAAACGATTCTTGGAAGCATTTGCTCGATGCCATTTTGTGGCAGTTCATTGTTGGTTTGCAGCAAGGTGGCTTGCATTTCGGGACTCAGGGTGTAGGTCCAGGCGCTAAATGTACTGGTGGCGTCGCGCATACTCAGACCCGCCGACCAATATTTACTTGGTCTATATTGCAGCCCCGCATCAAAACCAAAACCGTACGCTTTTGCAAAATTGCCGATGTGGCGATACAGTACTTTTGCACTCACGCCCACACTAAGGTGCTGCACACGCGTGGGCTTGCCGATGGAGCCAATTAATGCGTAATCGGCGCTGTTAAATGTCTGGAGCTGACTGTAATCTATGTTGCCTTGGTTGTCGATCAGTTGGGTGGTATTGTAGATGTTGTCTACGCCGAGTCTAATCAAGTTGAGCGCCACAACTGTTTGCGGGGCAACCCTTCTCGAAACCCCAAGGTGGTCAAAAGCGGCCAAGCCACCAAAATAAGAGGCGTGCATTAAGCCGATTTCGGTTGCCTGTGCCTGCTGTGACAACCCAGCTGGATTCCAAACTCCGGCATTTAAACCGTCTACATCGGCAACAACTGCCGAACCCATACCGAGCGCTGCGGCACCCACGCCCATGTTAAGGAATTCATTGGCGTATTTCGGATTGAAATCTTGAGCGAAGACCTGTGAAAGGCCAAACAACCCGATAAACAAAGTGCTTTTGATTGAAAACATGGTACAAAAACTCAAAATTGCATAAAAAATTGTGTTTAATCGGTACTTTTACAAAAAACGCAAACATGTTTGGTCTGGCAAATCTCATTACCTCCTTTAACCTGCTCGGCGGAATCTGCTCCATCATATTTAGTTTGAGTGGTCGGCTCGATTGGGCTGTTTATGCTTTGGCAATTGCCGCACTACTCGATTTCCTCGATGGCTTTGTGGCACGCCTTACCCAAACCAATGGCCTACTTGGCAAGCAACTCGATTCTTTAGCCGACCTCGTGAGTTTTGGTGTGGCGCCGGGTATTTTTATGTTTGTCATGATCATTGTAGGAATTGATCCAAGCGGGCTCTTCAAAAATGCCGATGGCGTTCAAACCTATGGCGGCGTAGCACAAGAATATGTTGTGGCGCAGCTCATCGACTGGAAAGCAGCGTTCTTTTATGGGCGCAACAACACCTACAATGCCTCCATCCAATTTCTACCTTTTGTAGCCCTCATCATTCCCTTTTTTGCGCTTTTTCGCTTGGCAAAATTCAATATCGACGAAAGACAAACTGATAAGTTTATTGGCGTACCCACACCGACCGCCACTATTTTCTTTGCATTTTTTCCACTTTACTTTTGGTTTGAACTTCCCAACTGGAGCCATCAGCCGCCGTTTATTCACGCGCTGTTTGATTGTTACACCCTCAGTATGATCTCCGTGTTATTTGCAGTTCTGATGGTTGTTGAACTACCTTTATTGGCCCTCAAATTCAAAACATTTAAGTGGCAAGACAACCAATACCGCTACTTATTATTGCTCATTTCGTTGATAAGTATTCCGCTTTTTTTGATTTGGGCCATTCCAATAATTGTAATTTTGTACCTGATTTTATCCATCATTGAACATATTCAATTCAAAAAACATGAAATTCAAAGCTGAAATCGACGTCATGCCACTAGACGCGCTTCTTGACCCACAAGGCAAAGCCGTAACCAATTCCATGAAAAACATCGGCCTTGCCGAAATCGACGGCGTCCGCATCGGTAAACACATCCGTCTTTTTGTAGAAGCCGCCAATATGGCCGAAGCCGAACAAAAAGTAGATACAGCCTGTAAAAAAATGTTAGCCAACCAAATTATGGAGAGCTACCATTTTGAGCTTGCAGAAGCCTAAACTCATGCCCAAAGGTTTCAGGACCTTCCAAGCTGCCCAAAATACTTGGGATACCCAATTGTATTTTCCGACGCCACCCACTTTCTTAAAAAACTGGGAAGCACTCATCACGCCTGCGCAAAATCAATTTGGCAATACATCCGTATCCAAAAGAGCCGAGCTCCTTTTATTGATCAACACGCTGCTCAATGCAGACAAACCGCTGATTCAAGCACTTTACACCAAAGAAAGTGGCTTAAGTGAAGTGCGTTTTGAAGCGGAGTTTGCGAGGCTCACCCACACCATTTCAGCCTTTGCCGCGCACATCCAAAAGATGGCTTGGGAAAAAACATCCGTGCTCAGTCAAGAAGGCAAAACCCTGCGCAAAAAACGCTTGCCAATTGGCCCGGTACTGGTTTTGGGCTCTTCTAATTTTCCTTTAGCCTACTCTACCATGGGCGGCGATTCAGTTGCCGCACTTGCTGCGGGCTGTTGTGTGGTCCTTAAAGCGCACCCCATGCATGTAGGCACGAGCACAGCTGTCGCAAGTTGTGTGGCGCGCGCACTTGCTGCGCTTGAGCTGCCCGACGCAATTTTTAGCCACGTCATCGACAACACATATTATTGGGCGAGTACTTTCGCGCAGCACCCACGCATACAGGCAATCGGATTTACCGGAAGCATCAAAGGAGGACGCACACTCATGGATTTAGCGGCCCAACGGCCGGCTCCTATCCCTGTTTTTGCAGAAATGGGCAGTCTGAATCCGGTGCTTATTCTTGAAGATTTTCCCGAAAGCGCCGTTGCCGTTGCGGCGCAAAAATTGGCCAGCTCCATCTGCACAGATGCCGGCCAATTTTGCACCAAGCCCGGGCTTTTACTCGTGCACGAATGCCATCTTGAGCGCTTCAAAAAAGCCCTCTTGAACGCGCTTGGACAACAAGCGGCGGTCCCGATGCTGCACCCCGATATTTATCAAAAATTTGAAGCGCGCAAGCGGCAAGTATTTCAGCTGAAAGGAATAGTGCAGCACCAAACCACCCAACAAGCCAATGGTCTGCTAGGGCGCTGGGGACTTGTTCAGTCCAATTTTACGCAGCTGCTCCAAGAACCAACCCTTTTAGAGGAAGTTTTTGGACCTTTTGCAGTATTGAGCTCCTTTTCAACCCAAACACAGCTCGCTGACCTTTTTGACTTACTTGGCGGCCAACTCACTTGCAGTGTTTTTTGCACTGATGTCCAACACATTGCACTCCCCTTACAACAAATGCTTCAAGAGAAAGCTGGGCGCATCATCATAAATGGCGTGCCTACAGGAGTGAGTGTAGACCACGCGATGCAGCACGGCGGTCCCTATCCAGCGAGCAGCGATGCGCGTTTTAGTGCAGTAGGCACAGATAGCTTACTGCGTTTTACCAAAGAAGTCTGCTGGCAATTGCAGCACTAGTTCAAAAAACGGCGCATAGCTAGATTTTCTTTTGTATTTTTGATTATCAAACACAACCAAATGGAAACTCAACCTCAAGCACCTCAAAAATCGAATAGCTTTTATTTCGTCTTCATTTTCCTTCTACTGGCAGGGCTCGCTGGTCTTACCCTCGCATGGTCTAGACAACGTGCAGCGCTCAATACCTGCAACAACAAAAACACCACACTTCTCGCCGATATGGCAGACATGGAAGCAGCCCTCTCTGGCTATACCGGCAGCATGAAAAAAGATTTGAAACAAGATCTCCAGCAAATGTTGCGCAACTACAACAAACTCATCGAAAAAGATGCCAGCAAAGCAGATAGCCTCAATGCCCAAAAAGCACAGATTACCCAATTGCTCCAAAAACTCGACCGTTCAAAAATGACGGCCCGTGACCTCGTCAAAGCGAGAAAAGAAAACGAAACACTGCGCGGCATCATGCGCAGCTACGCCCGAACAATCGATTCTCTCAATACACTCAACATCGATTTAGGCAGCCGTTTAGAAGAAACAAATGTGCGTTTATCTACCACAACCAACGAACGCGACACCTACCGCAAACAAGCCGAAGAATCACAGCAACAAGTAAAAAAAGGCAGTAAACTACAAGCCTACAACATTCAATCTGAAGCGCTCAAGCAGCGCCTCAATAACTCCATGGAAGTGACCGACAGAGCAAAGAACGCCGTTCAGTTCCGCAGTAGTTTCACACTTTCTGAAAACGTCCTCTCCAATGCGGGCCGTAAAAATGTGTACCTCCAAATTACGGGTCCTGACGGTCAGGTACTCCAAGGTAGCAGCAATTTTGTAACAGAAACTGAAAACGGCAGCACTGCCTACTCACAGCGCAAGGAAGTCGACTACCAAAATCAGGCACTAGACCTCACCATTTACTACGAACTCAAAGGAGAAGAAGCCGCCAAAGGCACCTATAAAGTACGCATTTTCTGCGAAGGACTCCTTATCGGCACAGACAGTTTCACGCTAAAATAAATATGGACCACTCACACGAAAACGGTTTTGTACTAACCGAAATTACCACAAATGGCATAGGGCTCATCACCTTCGGGCACCCCATGAGCAACTCCCTCCCCGGACACATCCTTCAAACACTTGCCGACACCATAACCGAATTAGCCGCCGATGAGCGTACAAAAGTTCTCGTGCTGCAATCACAAGGCAGCAAAGCCTTTTGCGCAGGCGCAAGTTTTGACGAACTCATTAGCATTCAAGATTTAGAAACAGGGCTTGCCTTCTTTTCAGGTTTTGCCAAAGTCATCAACGCCTGTAGAAAAGCACCTAAACTCATCATCGGACGCGTTCAAGGCAAAGCGGTTGGCGGCGGCGTTGGCTTGGCCTCGGCGACAGACTACTGTTTTGCCACCACAAAAGCTGACGTCAAACTTTCAGAACTCGCTGTTGGTATCGGGCCATTCGTAGTTGGACCAGCCGTAGAACGCAAAATAGGTTTATCGGCAATGAGTGAACTCGCGATCAACGCTACAGAATGGCGCAGCGCACAATGGGCCAAAGAAAAAGGGCTATACACAGAAATTTATGAGGATGAAGCCAGCCTAGATGCGGCTATACAAACCCTCAGCGACAAACTCGCCAATTCCAACCCAGAAGCGATGCAAGAACTCAAGCAAATCTTTTGGCAAGGGACAGAAAACTGGGACAATCTGCTCCTAGAACGCGCCGCAATTAGTGGCCGTTTGGTACTCAGCGAATTCACTCGAGCAGCCATTTCTGCCTTTAAAGCAAAATAATCTTTGATTTTTTCTGCTTTTCATTTGTAAATAAACACAATAGTTGTATCTTTGCACCCCTAAATTTAGGGAAATTAAGTTTTTTATTTAATAGAAAGAACCGTGAACACATTAAGTTACAGAACGTTAGCTGGTAATACCGAAACTGCCGATAAGAAATGGTATGTTGTGGATGCTGAAGGTCAAACAGTCGGACGTTTGGCAAGTAAAGTTGCCAAAGTCATCCGTGGAAAATATAAAACCTGTTACACACCGCATGCGGACTGTGGTGACAATGTGATCGTGATCAACGCGGAGAAAATCGCCTTTTCAGGTACTAAACTCCAAAACAAAGAGTACGTTCGCTTCTCTGGTTACCCAGGTGGTCAGCGTTTCACTTCTGCTGAGAACATGCTCAAAAACCATCCTGAGCGCCTCATTGAAAAGGCTATTAAAGGTATGCTTCCTAAAAACACACTTGGTCGCAAACTTTACACCAACCTCAAAGTTTACAAAGGTGCTGCACACAGCCACGAGGCTCAGCAACCAGAATTATTGAATCTTGATACCCTCAAATAAATCGTATGGAAGTCATTAATGCATTAGGAAGAAGAAAAACAGCGGTTGCCCGCGTTTATTTAACCAAAGGAAACGGTAAAATCTCGATCAACAAACGCGAGATGAACGAGTTTTTTCCAATTGACTTTCTTCAAGCCAAAGTTCACCAACCATTTGCACTTACCGGTACAGCTGGTCAGTACGACATCAAAGTAAACGTTGTTGGCGGCGGTATCAATGGTCAAGCAGAAGCAGTGCGTTTGGGTATTTCCCGTGCACTTGTAGAAGTATCTGCAGACTACAAACCAATGTTGAAAGTGGAAGGCCTCATGACACGTGACCCACGTATGGTAGAACGTAAGAAACCAGGTCAACCAAAAGCAAGAAAGAAATTCCAGTTCTCCAAGCGTTAATCCGCTACCTGGACTGTTTAGCATCCAAGCATTGGAGCACTTGCCTGCGGGCCCCTTCAATGTTGCTTTTTAAATAGGAACGTAAACAAAAACACAATATGTCTAAATTAACTTTTGAAAACCTACTCGACGCTGGTGTACACTTTGGTCACCTTAAGCGCAAGTGGAACCCGGCAATGGCTCCTTACATCTTCGAAGAGAAGAAAGGAATTCACATCATTGACCTCAACAAAACACTCGTTCACCTAGATCACGCATGTGCTGCAATGAAGCAAATCGCGAAATCAGGTAAAAAAGTACTTTTCGTAGCAACGAAAAAACAAGCCAAAGAAATCGTGGCTGAGCGCGTAGCAGCTGTCAACATGCCGTTTGTAACGGAGCGTTGGTCAGGTGGTATGTTAACCAACTTCCAAACCACACGTAAGTCCATCCGCAAAATGACCCTCATTGACAAAATGAAGTCAGACGGAACTTGGGACACCCTCAACAAACGCGAAAAATTATTCAAAAGCCGCCAACGCGAAAAACTCGAGAAAAACTTCGGTTCTATCGCTGACATGACGCGTCAACCAGCAGCTATTTTCATCGTAGATATCCTCAAAGAACACATCGCACTTGCAGAAGCACGTCGTTTGAACGTTCCTACGTTTGCTATGGTAGATACCAACTCCAATCCTAAATTGGTAGATTTCCCTATCCCTGCAAACGACGATGCTACTAAATCTATTACTTTGATCCTCGACGCAATTTGTGGCGCCATCAAAGAAGGTTTAGAAGACCGCAAAAACTTGAAAGCGACTGACAAAGACGAAGCGCCAGCAGAAGCACAAGCTGAAGTTGCAGCAGACGCTACAGAAAGCGCAGAATAATTCACCAATAAACTCTTATAAAATGGCTATCACAGCTGCAGACGTAAACAAATTGCGCCAACAGACAGGCGCAGGTATGATGGATTGCAAAAACGCATTGGTAGAAGCCAATGGCGATTTTGAAACTGCTATCGATATTCTTCGCAAGAAAGGTCAAAAAATTGCTGCTAAACGCGGTGGAAATGACGCCAAAGAAGGTCTTATTATGGCACAAGCTACCGCCGATGGTAAAGCTGGTGTTATCCTAGCCCTTAACTGTGAAACTGACTTCGTTGCCAAAAACGACGGTTATGTTGCTTTCGTACAATCTTTAGTAGACATCGCACTCAACAAATTGCCTGAAACAGCAGAAGAATTGAAAGCTTTGGCTTACGACGACAGACTTTCTGTTGAAGATAAAATCACTGAGCAAGTTGGTGTTATCGGCGAAAAACTTGATTTATCTGCATTTGCAGTCGTTCGCGGCGAAAATGTTGTTGCTTACAATCACCCAGGTAACCAATTGGCAACACTTGTTGGCCTTACAGTTGCTGGTGAAGAAGTTGCAGAAGCAGGTCGTCAAGTAGCCATGCAAGTTGCAGCTATGGCTCCTATCGCTGTCGACAAAAATGGTGTAGACGAGCGCACAATCGAGCGCGAAATCGAAATTGGTAAAGAATTGGCTATCCAAGAAGGTAAACCAGCAGATATGGCTGAGAAAATCGCTTTGGGTCGTTTGAACAAATTCTTCCAAGAAAACACATTGCTTAGCCAAGCATTCGTTCGCGACAACAAACTCACTGTAGAACAATTCTTAAACAGCACCGCTAAAGGTCTTACCGTTTCAGAATTCAAACGCTTCTCATTGAGCTAAGAAAACACTCCTATTTAAAAAAAAGCTATCGAAATCGGTAGCTTTTTTTTTACCCCAATCTGATATAAACACGATTCATAGTATATTTGTCTTGCATATGAAATACAAACGCATTCTTCTCAAACTTTCAGGTGAGTCTCTCATGGGAGACAAACAATTTGGCATCGACAACGCACGCATTAGTGCCTATGCGCAGCAGATCAAAGAACTCAATGATGCTGGTGTTGAAATCGCAATAGTGATCGGAGGTGGCAATATTTTCAGAGGTGTGCAGGCTGAGCAAGGTGGCATGGACCGCACTCACGGCGACTACATGGGTATGCTCGCTACCATGATCAACTCCATGGCACTACAATCTGCGTTAGAAACCGTCGGTGTAACAACACGTTTGCAATCTGCCATTGAAATGAAAGAAATTGCCGAGCCATTTGTACGCCGCAGAGCCATGCGTCACCTGGAGAAAGGAAGAGTGGTTATTTTTGGCGCCGGAACAGGCAACCCATTCTTTACCACAGATTCTGCCGCGTCTTTGCGCGCCATTGAAATCAATGCAGAAGTTATTCTTAAAGGAACCCGCGTAGATGGAATTTACACCGCAGATCCGTTCAAAGACAATAGCGCTACCAAATTTGACCAAATTTCATTTGACGAAGTATATGCCAGAGGGCTTAACGTCATGGACATGACCGCATTTACCCTTTGCAAAGAAAACAATTTACCCATCATCGTATTTGACATGGATACTCCTGGAAACTTACGCAAGTTAATGGAAGGAGCGCCTGTCGGAACTTTAGTTTGCGCATCATGACAGAAGAACTCACAATGATTTACGACGAATTCAAGGAAGCCAATCAAAAATCCTTGGTTCACCTTGAAAACGAACTCATTAAAATCCGAGCAGGAAAGGCAAGTCCAGCCATGCTCAATAGCGTAATGATTGAGTATTATGGCTCCATGACACCCTTGCATCAGGTAGCCAACGTCAATACTACAGACGCGCGTACCATTATTGTACAACCCTGGGAAAAGCCCTTACTCAACGACATCGCTAAAGGGATCATCAATGCCAATCTCGGACTCAATCCGCAGAACAACGGCGAACAACTGATCATTACCGTTCCTCCGCTCACAGAAGAACGCCGTCGCGATTTAGTGAAGCGTGCCAAAACCGAAGCAGAAAATGCCAAAATTGGTGTGCGCAACAACCGCAAAGACGCGCTAGACATGATCAAAGACCTTAAAAACGAAGGCTTATCTGAAGATTTAGTCAAAGTAGGTGAAGAAGAAATTCAAAAAATCACCAATAGCTTCATCAAAAAAGTAGACGAGTTAGTAGAGCTCAAGGAAAAGGACATCATGACGGTCTAAAGCAAGGCCATTACTTCTTGTTTGGTTGGCTTGGTCAACAACGTCAGTTTGTGTTGGTGCAAAACCAACATCGGAATGCCTATTTGCAAGCACAAATCGATATCATGACTCGAAAAAACTGCAGTGCGCGCTGTATCTTGCTGTACCCAATGTAGGAGTTGATCTAGCAATAATTCCCGATTGAAATAATCCAAAAAAGAGGCAGGTTCGTCTAGTACCATTAATGGTGTATCCTGAACAATTGCACGCGCTAAACTTGCCAGTTGCCGTTCGCCATCGCTTAATTTGCGCGTATCCTTTTGGGCTAAATCGCTTAAGTTGAGCGCTTGAAGAACCTTATCTACAAATTGTAAATCTGTTGCTTGCAAGCGACCAAACGCACCCAAGTGTGGCACGCGCCCTAGCGAAACATAAGCATGCAGCGTCAAGGCCTCTACCCCTGTGAACATGCTCGCCACGAAAGACACTTGCCTTGCACGCAGCGCGGCATTGCTTTGCAATTCTGTTAATGCATATGGACCAAGTGACATGCTACCCGCACGCAAAGGCAATTGCCCAATCAGTGTTTGCAGAAGAGTAGATTTACCAGATCCGTTTCGGCCAATGAGCGCGTAAATTTGACCCGCAGGGAGGACTAATTCCGCGATGTCAATGAGCGTAGTTTGATACCCGACTTGTGCTTGTTGAATAGTAATCATCTTTGACGTAACATGAGGTAAGCAACGTAAGGCGCGCCAATAACGGCAGTTAAAACATTGACAGGAATACTCAACCAAGGGTCTAGCAGCAATATCAGCACATCGATAGCGACCAGAAAACAACTTCCAGCTAAAACCGAAAACAAAATAAGCAAGAAGTGATCTTGGGTTTTGAGCAGCGCGCGCGATAAATTCGGGATGGCTAAGCCCACAAAGGCGATGGGCCCACAATAGGCGGTAATGCTACCTGCTAATAACGCAGTTACAAATAAAATAACGATTTTGAGTTGCTTGACTTTAACGCCTAGTTGGAACGCTTGTGCGTCACCGAGCACCAAGGCATTCAGTCCTTTCACTAAAAATAAGGTTGCCACAATACCAAAGACAATGATTGCACCCAACCAAGGTGCTTGAGCCGCACTCATTTGTTGGAGTGAACCCATGTTCCAGATGAATAATTGCTTGACTTGCTCTGGGGCCGCAAACGACTGCAATACAGATTCAATTGCCCCCGTAAAGCTTGCAAACATTAGCCCAATTACGAGAAGTGATTGGATATTTTGCACACGTTTGGAGACCACAAACATAAAGCTGGCTGCCAAAAAAGCACCGGTCATGGCGGCACTTACGTAACTGAACTCGTTTAAAAACGAGGGAGCCGCACCCAAAATAAGGAGGGATATAAAAAGACTTGCGCCCGAATTGATCCCGAGTACATAAGGACCCGCCATCGGATTCTGAAATAAATTTTGCATCAAAAGGCCACTCAAGGAAAGACCTGCACCCGCAAGGAGCGCGCTGAGCAGCCGCGGCACTTGAAACTCCCAAAAAATCATTGAGCTGTTCGCTCCTTGCGCTGGTTGGAGCACAAAAAGATGCACCCAAGTCAATAGAAGGAGTACAATTCCGGTACCTAAAAGTAATTGAATACTGCGCTGCATCATTTCAATAAAGCATAAAAATGCAACTTTTTTGTCTGACCCGATGCTATTCGACTCAAATCGGAGAGTAGCCAATCGGGGTGTGCGGCAGCTTGTTCCCAATATTTATTGGTGTTGGATGTATAGCAGTAAATCGGTTTTTTGAAAAATGGAAAAAATTGTGCTTTTGGATACTGCTTTAAAATTGCTTTTCTACTCGGCAAACCTGGGTTGAGCCAAATACCAACAGCCGCACCTTTTCTGAGGATTTCTGCCAAACTCTTGAAAACACTGCCCGTACCTTCTTCTTTGCTGAATAAATAGCCCAAACCCGCATCTTTGTAAAGATGGGCTTCAAAACTTTGCCCAGCTGGCGCAATCCATTGGTCGCCATAGAGGTTTCCACTTAGCAGTACCGGAAGTTGGTTGGAATGGTTATTTTGTTGTACCTCCTTTTGGATACGGATATAATTGGCCTCTATTTCTTCAAACAACTGTTGGGCTTCGTCAAACTGACCACACAAAGCGCCAAATAGGAGCAGCCATTCTGCTCTGGCCAGTGGTGTTTTTTCACGCCATTCAAAATTGGCAATTTTGAGCATATTGGCAGGAAGTCTTTTGAGTTGCTGACTCTCATTGCCAAAACCACTGTACACCACTACTTGGGCTTTTCTTTGGAGCAATTTTTCCGCTGAAAAACCCAATTCAGTTTGCAAGTCTGCGATGCGTTTGAGTTGAACAAGTCGTTTAACCCGTGGATCCAAGAGATATTTAGCATCAGAAACGGCACAAATTTTTTCTTGCTGACCAAGCGCTGAAAGCATGCCCACGTGGGTAGCACTCAGAACGGCTATGCGCGCATAGGGCTCCTGAATTTGAAATACGTGCAGTTTGCGCTGTTGATCTGGATCGAGAATTTCGACCTTATAACCTTTTTGGTATTTATAAATGCGCAGGTACTGGCTGTGCTCACATAAATTTTCATTTTTTGCATGCGCGGCTGTTTTTTGGTCTGTACAGCCGAGAAGTAAAAAGAAAAAGACGAGGCCAAAAAAACTAATAAGACTCCGAAACATTTGGAAAGTCGCCGGATTGTACATCTGCTTTGTAGTCTTGAAACGCTTGCAACATGTGGGCATGCAAGTTATTGTATTTGCGCAAGAAACGCGGATTGAACTCGTTGTTGATGCCGAGCATGTCATGGATGACCAATACTTGGCCGTCTACGCCAGCGCCAGCGCCAATGCCGATTACCGGGATTTGTACCATTTGGGCAACCTGCGCAGCAAGTGTTGCCGGGATTTTTTCGAGAACGATTGCAAAACATCCTACTTCTTCCAAGGCTTTGGCGTCGGCAATAAGCCTTGCAGCTTCTTCCTCTTCTTTGGCGCGCACCACATAGGTGCCGAATTTATAAATGGATTGCGGCGTCAGGCCGAGGTGCCCCATAACGGGAATGCCGGCGGTAAGGATGCGGCGAATCGATTCCAAGATTTCTTGACCGCCTTCCATTTTGACAGCATGGCCGCCAGATTCTTTCATGATTTTGATGGCACTGGAAAGTGCTTCTTTGGAGTTGCCTTGATAAGAACCGAAAGGCATGTCCACGACAACCAATGAGCGCTGAACGGCGCGTACTACGCTAGACGCGTGGTAAATCATTTGATCTAAGGTAATAGGCAATGTGGTTTCATGACCCGCCATGACGTTTGAAGCAGAATCGCCAACGAGAATGACGTCTATACCGGCTTCGTCTACGATGCGCGCCATGGAGTAATCATAGGCGGTGAGCATCGAGATTTTTTGACCATTTAGCTTCATTTCTTGAAGCGTGTGGGTGGTGATTTTTTTGGGTGCAGCTGCGTGTACAGACATAGTTTAGTTATTTTGCAGGTAAGCATTGACGTTGTTTTCAATGCGGGCAACGATATTTTGGGTATCTGCCTTTTGAAAAGTAAGACCGGTGATGCGTTCGTACAGCTCGATGTAGCGCTCAGAGATCACTTCAACGAAGTCGTCTGGCATGAAAGGCATGGCTTGGCCGTCTAAACCTTGAAAGCCATTTTCGATGAGCCACTGACGCACAAACTCCTTAGAAAGTTGCTTTTGCGCTTCGCCCTTGGCTTGGCGTTCTTCATAACCTTCGGCGTAAAAATAACGTGAAGAGTCTGGCGTATGGATTTCGTCGA